>JBKHAV010000043.1:0-19668 GCA_046542715.1 Desulfovibrionales bacterium | reverse complement strand
AGGGCCGGGGCCGGTTTTTTCCTGGGGCGGCGCAGGATCGGAGTCTTGGAGCGCAGCCTCGCCATGACCCGTTCCCCCAGGACGAGCATGCAGGGGGTGAGCAGGAGCGTGAGAAAGGTGGCGAAGACGAGGCCGCCGCCGATGGCGTTGGAAAGCTGAGTCCACCACTGGGTGGAGGGGGCTCCGACCGAAACCGTGCGATGGATGAGATCGATGTTCACCGCAAGCATCATGGGCAGAAGCCCCAGGGTGGTGGTCACCGAGGTCAGGATTACTGGACGAAGTCGCTGGGTTCCCGTGCGCAGGGCAGCCTCTGCCGGATCCATGCCTCTGGTGCGCAGGTCGTTGTAGGTGTCAATGAGCACGATGTTGTTGTTGACCACGATACCGGCCAGGGCAATGACCCCGATGCCGCTCATGACGATGCCGAACGGCTCGCCCGCCACGAGCAGCCCCAGAAGCACTCCGGCGGTGGAGAGCACGATGGCCGAGAGGACGAGGAAGGCCTGATAGATGCTGTTGAACTGGGTTACCAGGATCAGGGCCATGAGAAAGATCGCCACCAGAAACGCAAGCATGAGGAAACGGGCGGCTTTTTGCTGGTCTTCGTCTTCGCCCTTGAACGCAATGCGCACGTTTTCCAGTCCCCCGGAGGCGGCGAGTTCATTTTTAAGGGCGCGGACCCGTTCGTCCACGAGTCTGCCCGGGCCGACATCCGCGCCAACGCTCATTACCCGCCTGGCATCGGTCCGCTTGATGCTGCCGGTCTTCTGGGCCGGTTCAAAGGCCACAAAGTTTCGAATCGGTACCATGCCCATGGACGTGGGCACGGTGAGGCGGTTGAGTTCTTCGAGATTGCGGTATTGCTGGGGCAGACGAAGCCTGATGTCCACCTCGTCGTCCGTGTCGTCGGGCCGGTAGTCGGCGATCTTGACCCCGTCCGTGATCATCTGCACGGCATTGCCGAGCAGGACCACGTCTGCGCCGTACCGGGCCGCCTTTTCCCGGTCGATGGAAAGGCGCCACTCAATGCCGGGAAGGGGACGGGAATCCTCCACGTCCACGAACCCGCCGATCCGGTCCATGGCTTCCCTGATCGTCACCACCGCAGGTTCGAGTGCGGCGATGTCGCGGGCGCTCACTTCCACCTGGACCGGCTTGCCTGATGTGGGACCATGCTCCTCTTCCCGGGTTTCGATGATGATGCCGGGAATGTCTCCGGTCCGCTGCCGGATATCCGCCAGAATGGATTCGGCCGGCCGCCGTTCGTCCCAGGGGGTGAACTCGAGCTGCACGATCCCGATCACGTCCTCGGCCAGTTCCTTGCCCATGCCGGGTGTGCCGAGCGTGCGGGCGTACACGGTCTTGAGTTCCGCCATGTCGAAGAGGTGCTGTTCCACCTCCCGGACCACGGTGTCCTTCTCCTGCACGGAGAGATCCCCCCGGGCCCGGACCTGCACCTGGGCGAAATTGGGCTCCACATTCGGGAAGAACTCCACCCCTTTGCCGTAGAAGCCGTACACCATGTACGCGCCGACAACGAAGATCATCGCCCCTGTGAGGGTCAGGCCGGGTCTGACCGTCAGCGCCTTGAGCAGTCGCACGTACAGGCCTGTGGCCCCCCCAAGGGAGCGGATATCGCCTGTTTCACCCGCTTCGATGATCCTGCGGTGTCTGGCGCTCACCACCGGAGGCCTGCCTATCAATCCGCCCAGAACAGGAACGAAAACCAGGGCCATGAACAGGGATGCTGTCAGGGTGATGATAACGGTGATGGGCAGAAATTTCATGAATTCGCCCACAACATCGGGCCAGAAGAGCAGGGGCACGAATACGGAAAGCGTGGTCAGGGTCGATGTCACCACCGGCCAGAACATGCGCTGAGACGCGGCAAGGTAGGCCTGATGCGGCGGAGCGCCTTCCGTCATCTTCCGGTCCGCGAACTCTGTGACCACAATGGCGCCGTCCACGAGCATGCCCACCACGAGGATGAGACTGAACAGGACAATCATGTTGATGGTGAATCCAAAGGCGTAGAGGACGAGAATGCCGGTCAAAAACGACCCGGGGATGGCAATGCCCACCAGGAGTGACGACCGAGCACCCAGTACCGCCACGATCACCACCACGACAAGCAGGATGGCGCTGAGCACGTTGTTTTGCAGATCGTCGAGCATCTCCCTGATGTCCTCGGATTTGTCCTGGAGATAGTTCACGTTCAGCCCTGCCGGCCAGTGTGCCTGTTCGGTCTCGATGATCCCCTTCACCCCGTCGATGGTCTCGATGATATTGGCCCCGATGCGTTTTGAAACTTCCAGGGCCAAAGCCGGGTTGCCGCCGATGCGGGCGAACTCCTGGGGGTCCTTGTAGGTCTTGCGGATCTGGGCCACATCCTTGAAGGTGACAACGGTGTTGCCCTGGACCTTGATCGGGAAATCAAGCACGTCGTCGATCTCCTCGATGACACCGGGGACCTTGATGACCATGCGGCCGGCCCTGTTTTCGATGGCTCCGGCAGAGACCAGGCGGTTGTTGCGCTGGACCAGGGAAAAGACCTGTTCCAGAGAAATGTCGTAGGTTTCGAGCACAGTGGGTTCAACCGTGATCTCCAGGACCTCTTCCCGGTCACCGGCGATTTCAGCTTCCAGCACCCCGGGCAGGGCCTCGATGCGATCCTGGAGATTACGGGCAATGGCGACCATGGTGCGTTCTTCGACCTGGCCGGAGAGGGCTATGGTCAGGACCGGGAACAGGGCGATGTTGATCTCGTCCACCACGGGTTCGTCAGTCCCATCAGGGAGTTTGGCCCTGGCAAGGTCGACCTTTTCGCGGACATCGGCCAGGGCGGAGGCGGAATCGAAACCGGCGTCGAATTCGAGGATGATCGACCCCATGCCTTCGGCAGCCGTGGCTCGCATCTCCTTGAGCCCGTCAAGGGTCTGCAGTTCCTTTTCCATGGGCCGGATGAGGAGCCGTTCCGAATCCTCAGGGGAAATGCCCTGGTAGGTCATGGACACGATGAGAATCGGAATGGCCACATCAGGATCGGACTCTTTGGGGATGTTCACATAGGAAAAGGCCCCGAAGAGCAAAATGAGAACGAGCAGGATTACGATGGAGCGCGTCCTGCTGAACAGCGCAGCGAGCATGTCTATTCGTTCCTGCTATTGTACGGCTTCTGAATGGTTGTCGTTTCGGTACGCCACCCGGACCTCTTCCCCCGGGGCAACGAACCCCTGTCCGGAGGTGATCACGGCGGCAGTGGTGGGAAGGCCCGAAACCCAGACGCCGCCGGGTTCGGAACGCAGCGGCTGGACGGTTATAAACCGGACCCGGTCCTCGTGGTCCACAATCTTCACGCCCACAGTGCCTGTTTCATCCAAGACCAGTGCAGCCGGGGAGAGAAAGTGGGCATGGACGTTCTCCAGGGGGATGACGATTTCCGCACTGACGCCCGAAGGGAGGGTGTGGTCGGGATTGGCGATTTCCAGTTCCACCCGGAAGGTCTGGGTACCCTTGTCCGGCATGGAAGCGATGTACCGGATGCGGCCTTCGGCCTGCTGGCCTGTGATGAAGCGGACAATGCCGTGGGCTCCGGGCCGGATGTACTGTATTTCCTGCTGCGGCACCTGTCCGGCGGCCACCAGGGTGGAGGTGTCCACCACGAGCCCAACCTCGCCGTTGACCGGGACGAGATCGCCGATTTCGACAGTGCGCCGTTCCAGTATGCCGTCAAATGGGACACGAATGGTGGTGTTGGCCATCTCCAGTTCGATTTTCTGGAGAACAGCACGGGCAGACTCCAGGGCCGCCAGGGCTTCTTTCTCGGCAATGGTTTCAAGGTATCCGTTTTTGACAAGGGTTTTTTTGGCTTCATGCTCGATGCTGCGCTGCCTGACAATGGCCTGGGCCTCCTTGAGCCGCGCCTGCCGGTCGTTCAGCTTGAGTTGAGCCACAACCTGTCCGGCCTCGACCCGGTCTCCGCGATGGACCAGGACTTTCTCCACCAGACCGTCGGTTTCCGAGCGCAGGGTGGCGGTCTTTACCGGCTCGATTTCTCCCTGGACGGTAAGATTGCGGGTGATCTGACTTGCGGTAAGCCGGGCGGCTTCCACCGTCATGATCCGCACAGGTGCCGGTCGGGACTCCGGAATTGCTTCTGCCGAATCTTCATGAATGAGGCCGCTTGCCATCCATCCGCCGACCACCAGGACAATGGCCACTGCAAGGAGAAACGATTTTTTCACCTCGAAACGTTTCATTTTTCGTCACCGTTTAGCATAATGAATTCCTGGTTTTCGTGGATATACTTCAAGGCCGCCGACATGACGGCATTGCCGAAACCGGCGGCAAAGCGCATTCCTCGGGGGAGTTCCTCATTGTTCATCCAGGTCCGGGTGTTGGCGATCCGTTTTTCGAATTCTTCGGATTGTCCGGCAATGATGTCCTGAATCCGCTCGGGGGTCATCAGGTGGGCGAAACAGAGGGCAAAGAGAAATTCAGAGCGGACCTTGTGGTCTGTCCTGCATGCCATGAGGTTCTCTTGCAGTCGCTGTTTTCCCGCCTCGTTCAGCCTGTATACTTTCTTGTCGGGCTTGGAATCCTGGTTGATCAGGGTGCAGTCGATCAACCCTTCCTTGTTCAGATCGGCCAGAGCCGGGTAGATGGAGCCGTAGCTCACCGCAAGGAAATGGCCAAAGGATTCTTCCACCATCTTCTTGATCTCGTATCCGCTCGCATCCCCACGGGTCAGGGCTCCCAGGCATAATGTCTTTGTGTCCATGCAGTCCTCGTCAAAAACAAATGTGTGACGAGCTGATATATATCATTTCGATACACTGTCAATGGAGAAATTCACGGTTCAAGGAAATTTCAAGGAGCCGTCATTGGAAATTCCAGACATGAAAAAGGAGTGCTCAGACACAAAGCGCCGGGAAATTTCAATTTCCCGGCACTTTGTCCTGCGAATCTCTCGTTACCTCAAAGAAAGTTCCGAGGGATCAAGACCGTACAGCCGGGCCGAGTTTCCTCCGAAAATTGCCTGCTTCACCTCCCCGTCCGCCGGACCAAGCGGGGTGAATCCAAACTGCTTCTGCATCCATTGCGGTATTTCGATGCGGCGGAAGGTTTCGATCTGCCACTGGGGCGAGCCGAACCAGACCGAATCCGTGCCCCAGCACACGTGGTCCGCGCCCATGCCGCGGATGAGCGTGCCGAGCATGCCGGCGCAGAGTTCCGGGTGGGCCACGCTGGTGGCGGCAAAGGCCGCCCCGATTTCGCTGTACACGTTTTCCACCCCGAACTTTTCCGGAATTTCCGCAAGATTAGTCACCCAGTCGATCCGTCCGGTTTTTCGGAAGGCGTCCGCGTCCTCAACCTTGGGCACGACCTTTTCGATGGCTGAATGGTAGATGATGAAATTGAGTTCGGGCCAATCCCGGGCGGCCCGGCCGAGGTCGCTCACATCGGCGTATCCGGCTTTTTCCGGACTCATCCAGCTCTGATACCCGGTGGGGAGCAGCCCCTTGTGGATGCAGACGTTGCGGATGCCGGCCTTGAGCATCTTCTCATACGCCGGATAGACCAGCGATTCGTCGTCCAGGCGCCAGGGGTACTGCGATCCGCCGCCGGGATCTCCCAATGTGTACCCTTTCCAGGCATCAGGTTGCATGGCGATGGCCTGGTCCAGTTCCTCCATCCACCCTGGCTGTCCCGGCGTGAAGATGGCGTGAGCCAGAAGGGAGCGTTTGCCGGTCCGCTCATTGACCTTTTGGCGCGTCTGCATGGCCTGCTCATTGGTGATGAACCAGCCGTTCTTGTCATCTGCCGGCGCATTGCTCAACAGGGCGACCTTGGTCTGACTCTGGCGGAAGACCTCCCGATAAAAGTTTTCGAACAGCAGATCGTCAAAGCTCTGCTCTTCGGTCTCCCCTTCCGGATTCCAGTTCTGCGCCGCCCTGCGCAGCGAAAGGAGCCCTTCAGGGCTGGGGTAGTCCTCATGGACGTAATGGACCTGGACATCGAAGATGAACTGGTCGGCATGACGGGCAAACCGTTCCGCAGAGGCATCCCGGTCGGCAGCCTCCACCGGGTCCACGGCAAAAAAGTAGCCAAAGACACTGTTCATGGCCAGAAGCGAAGCGGCGATCCCCATCTGAGATTTGAGAAAATCGCGTCTGGACATGCCCATGCGTGTTCCCAACCGCTCTGCCAGGCGGTTGATTTCTCGAGAAACAGCCGGCGTTCCCCAGGTTTCAGGGGATTGCAGGTCCAGTTCCTCTTCAGGCCGAAGTGGAGCGCATCGTTTGTTTTTCATACATCCTCCATCAGGTGAAAATTTTTTGGAGTATATCGCAGAGAACTGACGATCGTCACCACGGGACAGCAGCGAAGAACACAAAGATGCAATGAAGTGTTTCGTTTTGACAGGGTATGCCATCCCTCCTATAGTCCAAGGGTCATAAAAGGAGAAATCAATGCTGCAGGACAATCCTGAGGTCGAGGAAAAGGAAAACGAGGACAGGGAAAACAACTCTTCCCCATCCGAGGTGGATCCCGAACCGGAATCAGCCGGCAGAAGAGCAGGTCTTTCCGCGAGCACGGACTACGATGCCTCGCCGGATGACGTGCCCTCCGGAAGAAAGTCTCCCTCCACGGAAACGATTGTGAAGTGGAGGGATTTTGCGGACATAAACTATGCCATCACTTTTGATGAGCTCAGGAACGGGCTTGTTGAAATCCTGGGAGAGAATTTCAGGCTGGCGCCGTCCGGGAAGGTGAAAAGCGGGAAACGACGTTGGGTCGAGGATGAGCAGGGCCGGAAATATTTTGGGGCCACCACCAACAGGGACCTGCTTCTTCAGATCGTCAAACACTTTGAAGGCGCCGGACCGGCAGGAAGCCTCAACATGCCCCGCACGGACGAGGTGTTTCCAACCGGCTCCATGGTGATGGAAAACAAGAAGAAGTCGCAGCACGACCATCTTGAAAGCCTCGCACACCTCGCCCCCTTTGAACGGTGGAAAAGGTTCGCCCGGGAGGAGAAATCCATCCCGGTGGAAACCTTCCATCAGGCCATAGAGGAACTCCTTGGAAGCGGATTCACTCTTGAACTCGCATCCCACGATCCCGAAGCGATGCGGATGGTCAGAGACTCCTCAGGCCGAATAGTTGCACAGGACCGGACAAACCAGGGACTATTAGAACGGATTGTTGATTATGCCCAGGATCCGGAATTCATGAGTCGGGAGCAATGCGATGTGCAGTCCGCGGGTCCTGATATTGCCGAGGATCGTCTGGCTGAGCTCATCCCGCCGACCGAACGTTCTGTCGGCCAGTACGGGGAGCGAATCCCAAAGGTCGGGCAGGACCGCTGGAAGGAATTTGCCAAAGCAACGAAACGGGTCCCGCGCGAAAAGGTTGAGTCAGCTGTGCGCGAATTGATGGGCCGGGAGTACGAGTTCTTTCAGCGCTCCAAAAAGGAGCGGGGTGTCCGCAACAGCAACGGTGAGCCCGTGCTGACGGCAAAAACCAACAGCGAACTCTTGTCCAAGGTGATGGAACATGCAAAGACGTCACAACAGGCGAGGGGTTCCGGCGATCGGACCTATTCTGAAGTGATGGGCGAGCTTCGGGCGCAGAAGGAAATTCATGAGCACAAGCTCAATGAGGTTTTGCAAGCACTCAGGGACAGGGTCGCCGAAATTGAGCCGGGGAGCCGTTTTCAGGTCGAAATAAGAGAAGACGGACAGTTGGAATTGAAAATCATGGTAGAAGTCTGAGGTGGTTTGAACATTCGAGCGGCGATTGTCGGATGCGACACTTTCAGCAGGGGCGGCAGCCACAAAAAGGGTGATCCCTTGAAGGAATGAGAAATGTCAGAAGGGAACAACGGCAAAAACGCTTTGAGGAAGTGGGGAGGCAGTGCCATTTTCGTCGGGCTGACTCTCGGAGCGGCGGCGCTCCTGGTCAGGACCGCGGGAGGGATCGCTTCCCTGTTGAAACGGACAAAAGGGGTGCACCTGAAGGTGGACGTCAAAGCCGGGGAAGAGATTGAAAAAGCCCCATCCACAGCACCTGACCGATCCACGGGATAGAGTCTCTTGGGAACGCGTCCTGCAAAATGGTGGGTCTACATTCTCCGCTGTGACGGATACTTTCTCTATACCGGAGTGACTACGTCCGTTGACAGAAGGCTGGAGGAGCATCGCGGCGTGCGTCCGGGGGGAGCACGGTTTACCAGAACCAGGGGGCGAATCGAGCTTGCCTATTGCCTGGAGGTTGGGGACAGGAGTCTGGCCTGTCGCATAGAATATCGGATCAAGAAGCTTTCCCGGGAACACAAAGAACGGATCATTGCGGAGTCAATGACCTTGACCGGGCTGTTGTCAACTCTCAGCCTTCTCACCGAGCCCCACACTTCAATACCATCCTGCAAATAGCATCGCCAGAACCAGACCCGCAGTTCCGGCCAGTGCCGCAGCAATCATCGTGGGCAGGGCAATCCTGCGCAAAATGACCCCTTCCATTCCGGAGATGCCGATCACTCCGCAGACTGCCGCAATATTGAGGATGGAAACCATGTTTCCGATACCGCTGCCCACGTTTTGAAGGGCGACCACGATGGTCCTGGACAGGCCGGCGTCTGCGGCAGCCTCGAACTGGAGGGCGCTGAAGAGAATGTTCGAGGATGTGCTGCTGCCCGTCACGAACGCCCCGAGGGCTCCGATCCAGGGCGCGACAAAGGGGATTGCAGAACCGGCTCCGGCGGCGAGCATCCTGGAGAGGGCCTGCATCATCCCAGGTTGACCGAGACCGTTTGTGGCTGACTGGATCATGATCTGCGTCATGGAGACCGCCACGATCAGGGTCAGAGCCGGGGCAAGGACTTGTGCTCCGGAGTCCCGCCAGGCGGACTTGACCGAAGCGAAGTCCATCCTGTGCAGCAGGCCGGTCAGAACAGCCACCGGAATGAAGGGGACCAGGCCTGGCAGGTAGAGGTATCGCAGCGAGAAGGAGAGGTCCTGCCCCAGGATCTGGCGGATATCCAGGGAGTAGGACTGAAGGAAGGCGACCATTCCAGTGCCGGGCCACCGGGTGGCCAGGAGCACCAGGGCAACCAGAAGATAGGGCGTCCAGGCCAGGAGGATCGGCATTTTCGCTGCAGGTGCTCCGGTTGAAAGCGACTCAGGGCTCAATCCCCCCAGCCATGTTCTGGGCCAGTCCTCCCTGGAGGCGAACGTCCAGGGCTCTGAAGGGACGAGGATCGAGTGGTGCGCCAGCGTGATCCCGACCCCCAGAACCACGAAACCCGCGGCAATGTCAGGCAGGGCGGGACCAAAGAGAAGGGCCACAAGGTACTGGGTACCCCCGGCAAGGATTCCGAGAAGCAGTGCAAAAGGCGCAACCTCCCAGGTGGATTTCAGGGCCGAGCCGACGCGGTGTTTCCGGGCGGGGCCAAACCAGAAGGTCAGGAGAAACACTCCGAAGAGCCCCCAGACGGCGAGCATGCTCCCGGTCACCAGGCCGGTCCAGCCGGAAACCTCCTGCAGGAAGGTCTGAACCGTCTGATTCCCGGCAAGCAGACGCTGGTCGATCACGGCGCCGATGCCGCCGATAACAGGAGTTCCAGCGGCACCGAACGGGGGCTGGAGGGCATTGAAGAACAGGCCGAACACGGCAGCGGCAAGGGGCGGAAACCCGAGGCCGATCAAAAGGGGTGCGGCCAAAGCTCCTGGAGTCCCAAACCCGGCCGCGCCCTCGATAACGGTAATGAACCCGAGCCCGATCACGAGGACCTGTATCCGTTTGTCCCGGGTGATCTGCTGGAAGTGGTGGCGGATAGTGGCAAGTGCTCCGCTGCGTTCCAGCGTGTTCATGAGCAAAATCGCCCCAAAGACGATCAGAATGATTTCTGAAGCCTGGAGCACACCGTAGACCGCGGCTGCCGTCAGCCAGATCGGGTCCATCCGCCAGAGGACGAGCCCAAGGACTGCGGCCAGGCTCCAGCCCACGGCCATGGCCCTGGTTGCGGACCAGTGCAGGCCGGCCATGAGGACAAAGCTCGCGGCAATGGGCAGTCCTCCGGCCAGGGCGAGGAGGGCCGGAGTCATGCGATGTGTTCCCTTCCGGTGGGGGTAACCAGAGAGTGTGCGCTGTCGGATGTAGGCATTTCCCGCACTATAGCGTGGTTTGCATCCGATTTCCATTTATGGGAGGGGATCCGGTCAAAAAGCCGGAGCCTTCACGTCAGGGGGTGTTGCTGTTTGACGGATCCTCTTCTGATGCATTTTTCCGGCTCGTGTCCTTTTCGGACTTTTCCGAGGGTTTTCCCGGTTCCACATTGATATATTTTCCGCACAATTCCTTATCGCAGCCCAGGGACTCGTTGAAGATGGTCAGAAGCTTCACGTTCTGCTTGGCGATCAGGATGCAGTTCCCCATCAGGGCATAAAACAGGATGCTCAACCGGGTTTTGGAGGTCCCTTCGCTGCCGATGCGCCGGATCTGTTCCTGGTTGCACCTGTCTTCGAGGGTGCGCATGCTGTTGAACTGCTCTTCGATATGGGGGTAGTTCGACAGATCCTTGGTGGCGAAATTGTGCTCGGTTTTGGACAAAATGTCGAAGAGGCGGTTTTTGATCTGTTTCAGTTCCTGGACCTGATCGGGAAGAAGGCCTTTGTGGTGGTTGCCGATGTGCATGTAGGAGCGAAGGACGATGTCTCTGTATCCGTCCGAGAGCCGCTGCAGTCTGCGGATGATCTGGGTGTAGCTGGCGGAGACCTCGATATCGTCCATTCTCTGCATGACCCGAAGGGCCTTGAAGATATTGGCCGTGATGATATTCGACCAGTTCTGGATCTGCTTCACCTTCTTGCGCTGCCTGCCGAGTTCGTCGAGATCGCGGGTGAAGAGCGCCTCAAAAGTTTTGTCCAGGGATTCGTGCATCTCCTTGAGGTAGGCGGCCAGATGCTCGAAGGTTTTGGAGATGGCCATGTCCGCGTCAGTGACGTTGTGCAGAACAAAAATGTCTGCTTCCTCTTTTTCCTGCTCCCGGACCCGGTGCTCACGATGATTCTTGTAAACGGCGTAGCCGACGAAGAGCAGCAGCAGAAAAACGCCCAATACTTTCAGATAGAACAAAATGCCGGCAAAGATGAAGGCGACGACAAAGGCTATGAATGCGGTCATGAACCAGCCGCCGACCACGGTCAGAACGCCGGTAATCCGGTACACCGCACTCTCCCGCCCCCAGGCCTGGTCGGAAAAGGATGTGCCCATGGCCACCATGAAGGTGACGTAGGTGGTAGACAGGGGGAGCTTGAGCGAGGTGGCGAACGAAACCACCATGCTGGCCACCATCAGATTCACCGAGGCCCGAATCAGGTCGAAGGAGGGGCGTTTGTCGTGAATTCGGGTACGTTCGTAAGAGGCAGGGTCGATGCGGTGTCTCACAAAATCCCTGACCGGCATGGGGACAAGGCTCTTGGCGGTGGCAATCGACGACGCTCCCATTCTGACGATGGCCCGGGAAAGCCAGATGGATTCGAAACGTTCGGTTCCTTCCTCCTGCTGGCCGAGGCTGATCTCCGTCTCCGTGACCGTTCTGGCCTTTCTGGAGACCCACAGCGTGGTGACCATGACCGCACCGGCGATGAGGAGTATCAGCGTATCGGGTTGAACCGCCTTGCTCAGAGCAGACATGGTCACGTTCAGAGGGTCTGCGGAGGCCATGGCGCTCGTGTAGGCTCCCAGGCCGGCCAGGGGGACTCCGATGAAATTCACAAGGTCGTTGGCGGCAAAAGCCATGGCAAGAGCAAAGGTGCCCACAAGGACGATGGGCTTCAAAATATTTATCCTGAACAGGGAAATGCAGATCTGCAGGAGGACGGCGGACGCAGCAAAGGTCATGGCCAGAATGAGCAATGTGTTCTGCTTAATCCACAAAAGCGCCTCAGGAGTAATGAACGTCGCGCCTTTGGCCCCCTTGAGGAGGATGAAGAACGCGATGGAGGTCATGGCAAATCCTCCCCACAATGCCCCGTACCGCTTGATGCGCCGTTCGTAATCAAAGGTAAAAAGGATGCGGGTGAAAAACTGAAAGACCGCTCCGCAGATGAATGCCACCACAATGGAGAGGAGAATCCCTGCAATGATGGTCAGGGCGCTGGTTGTGTTGATGTATTCCCCCAGCGTCATGACATCGGACTGCATGACCTTGATGGCTGAAACGGCCACGGCGGCACCGAGAAGCTCGAACACGATGGAAACCGTGGTGGAGGTAGGCAGCCCGTAGGTATTGAACATGTCCAGGAGCAAAATGTCCGTAAACATCACGGCCAAGAATATGGTGATGAGTTCCGGCATGGTGAAGAACTGAGGATGAAAGATGCCTTTCCGGGCCACTTCCATCATGCCGCCGGAAAAGGTGACGCCGGCCAGAATCCCGAGGCTGGCGATGATCATGATCACATAGTACGGGGCAACCCGGGAGCCGAGAGAGGAATTCAGAAAATTGACCGCGTCGTTGCTGACTCCGACGACAAGATCGAAGACAGCGAAAAGCAGAAGAAAGCCAACGGCAACCAGAAAGATTTCAGTGCCCATTACGACCCCATGAGGGTTGAAAATTGGGGAGAGCAGAAGTACAAACCAAATTGCCCGCGAATGTCATCCTCATTACTTGAGTAGGAAATTCAGGAGCATGCGGGGCGCTTTGCGGAAATGGAACTTGAACGTCACACGATTGCAACACGATTGTAACACAGCGTACCGGGCAGATGACAGTTCAAGGGCGGTATGTCAAGAGTCTCGTGGTAAAGCTTCGACTCACCCGGCCGGTCAAGAATTTCCCTATTCCGGATTGGTTTGTGAACTGATCCGTCAGAGCAAGGTCTCATGCGAACTTCCTCTTTTCCATTGAACATCGTTTTTGATCTCGATGGCACCCTGAGTGATCCGGCCGAAGGGATTACCAGGTGTCTGAACCACGCCTTGAACGGACTCGGGGTCCCTGAACGCGATCCCTGCTCCCTGGCCGGATATATCGGTCCCCCTTTGAACCACATCTTTGCCGACCTTCTCGGGACCTGTGAGGATGGGGTTGTTTCCCGGGCCGTCCATCTCTTCCGGAAACGATATTGGGAGGAGGGGTACAGGGAGAACATCCTGTATCCCGGTGTTTGCGAGACCCTGCTTCGGCTGCGCGCGTCCGGGCATCAGCTGCACATCGCCACGACCAAGCGTACGGATGTGGCCCTGCGCACGACGGAATATCTGGGAATCAGCCATCTGTTCGAATCCATTCTGGGAGGGGGCATGTCCCGGACCAAGCCTGATCTGCTGCGGGAGATCCGGTCAGGGAAGACTCGGCCCATGGCCATGATCGGGGACCGGTCCTTTGATATGCGCGCAGGCAGAGAGGTCGGGGCACGATGCATCGGGGCTCTCTGGGGGTTCGGCAGCAAGCAGGAACTCCTGGAATCGGGGGCGGAGGTGCTGTGCATTGATATCGAAAACGTATCCGACTGCCTTTGCGTTGAATGATCGTCGGAATGAGTGGGGGAGCCTGTTTTGCAGGGAGAGCCTGCTCTATAACGTCGTTCGAAAGGGCACTGCCGTTTCTGTCGTCCCATGCATCAATGCATCATTCCCGGCAGGAAGAGAATGATTTCGGGAAAGAGAAAAAGTAGGACAAGCCCGACAAGAATGGCCAGCAGGAAGGGGATGGTGCCCTGAAAGATCGACTCCAGTGTTATGGACGGGGCGATTTTCTGGCACATGCCGTAGACCACATAGACGTTGATGCCCACAGGAGGGGTGATGACCCCGACCTGGGTAATGAGCACGATGATCACACCGAACCAGATCGGGTCGTAGCCCAGGTTGGACACCACCGGAAAAAACACCGGGATGGTCAGCATGATCAGGGCCAGGGCGTCCATAAAGCACCCGCCCACGAAATAGATGGCCAGAATGATGGCCATGACGAGAAACCCGGGCATGTCGAAGCCGGCCACCCATGAGGCCGTCTCGAAAGGGATTCGGGTCACGGCCAAAAACTTGCCGAAGACCACGGCTCCGGCCACGAGGAACAGGACCATGCAGGAAGTGCGCAGCGTTTCGTAGAGGGAACTGACAAACGCTTTCCAGGTGAGCTGGCGCTTGATGAGCGAGAGGGCCAAAATGCCGAGAACCCCCACGCTGGCGGCCTCATTGGGGGTGAAGAAGCCGAAGAACATGCCGCCGATGACCAGGATGAATATGGTCAGCGTGTCCATGAGGCCCATGAGCGAGCGTATCCGCCTGGACCAGGAGAAAGATTCTCCTTTTGGGCCCAGCGAAGGGTTGAAGGTGCAGCGGATCGCAATGGCGACGATGAACAGCAACGTCAGCAGGACGGCGGGGAGAATGCCTGAAACAAAGAGCGCGCCGATGGACTGCTCTGTAAGCACCCCGTAGACGATGAGCACCACGCTTGGGGGCATGATCATGCCCAGGCTGCCGGCAGAGGCGACGGTTCCGGCGGCCAGGGAGTCGCGATAGCCGTATCGCTTCATTTCAGGGATGGAGACCGTGGCCATGGTCGCTGCGGTGGCCGGGCTGGAGCCGCAGACCGCGCCGAAGGCCGTGCATGCCGCTACCGTGGCCATGGCAAGGCCGCCGCGCACATTGCCGAGGAAATAATAGGCTGTCCGGTAAAGTTTGCGGCTGATTCCACTGTTGAAGGCCAGTTGGCCCATAAGGATGAACAGGGGGATGGTTGACAGGGGGTACGACGAAAAGGTGTCGTAAAAACTGCGGGAGAGAAGGCTCAGCCCCGCCTGCCAGGAGAAGAGCAGGGAAAATCCCACGAATCCCACCAGAGTCATCACGTAGGCTACAGGCATTCGGGTCATGAACAGAAAAAGCATGACCGCGATTCCGGTGATGCCGGCCGTTGTCGGGTCCATCAGCCCCTCCCCCCCGTCCGGGGAAACCCTCGGACCACGTCCCGGAACAGAAAAAGCGCAAAGACCAGGAAGCAGAAGCCGAGCACGAAGAGCACGTAATAGGTGGGCAGGCCCAGGTTCATGGAAACCGTATCGCTTCGTTTCAGATTCAATCCATACAGGACCATTTGCCAGGCCACGACAGTGAAGAGCACAGAAGAAGCGAGATTCGTGATGAATTCGATGCTGCGTCTTTTGCCCGAACTGATCCGCTGCACAAAGAACTCCACGCCGATATGGCTGCCCTGCCTATGGGTGTAGGGCAGGGAAAATCCCACGACCAGGGCGGCGAAGATGGACACGATCTCTTCGGTCCCGAAAACCGGGGTGTTCCAGAGTGTTCGGCCCAGGACATCCGCTCCGGTGAGCAGAGCCATGGCCATCAGGCCTATTGCGGCCAGAACTTTCATGATGGTTCCGAGCCTGTCGAGAATGCCGGTTCTTTTTTCCATTCCTGCTCCGAATTGCGTCCACAAAATGGGGCAGGCCGTCAGACCTGCCCCATGGTATTTCTCCTTACTCTGCCGGAAGGGAGAGGCTCTTACTGCTGTGTGTCTGTAAGGGTGCTGATGATAAAATCCAGGATCTTCTGCCCGGGAAGCCCCTTGGAATCGGCTTGCTGGACGTAGTCGTTCAGCATGGGCCGGGCGGCTTCCTTCCACCGGGCGCTTTCCGCCTCGTCCAGGGAAATGACTTCACCACCTCTTTCCAAGAAGTAGCGGCGACCGTCGATGTCGCTCTCGTCCCAGGCTGTGGCGTGCTTCCCGACCCACTCGCGGTTGATTTCGGCGATGGCCTGCTGCGACTCGGAATCCAGCGAATTCCACCGGTCCTTGTTCATGACCACGAAGAAAACCGTGGTGTAGGCCACGGAGTAGCTCTCCGTGAGGTAATCGACCACTTCGGCCATTTTCCAGCCTTTGTTTGTTTCCAGCGGATACATGCCGCCGTTCACGACCCCCCTTTGGATAGCCTGGTAGGAATCGGGCATGGACATGGTCACTGGAGTCCCGCCCAGGGCTGAGACGAGCAATCCGGAATTGCCGGTGGCCCTGATCTTGAGTCCTTTGAGGTCATCCATTGTTCTGACCGGCTTTTTGGCGGTGTGCAGCAGTCCGGGGCCGTGGGCATGGAAGTACATCACTTGAACGTCATTGAACTCTTTGGGCTGAAACTGTTCAAAAACCGCATTGGCCACCTGGGTGGCAGCCTGACCGGAGCGGTACCCAAGGGGCAGGTCCACAGCGGCCATGACCGGGAAGCGGCCTCTGGAATAGCCAAGCACGGAGAACCCGATATCGGAGATGCCCTGGACCACGCCGTCGTAGCATTCCTTGGCTGAGGTCAGGGTCCCGCCGGGGAAGAAGTTGACCTTGACCTTGCCGTTGGTCCGGCGTTCCACCTCGTTGCCCCATTCCTCAGCCAGCTTGGACTGGTCGTGGGTCGGGGGGAAAAAGCTGGAGTAGGCCAGGGTCTTGGCCTGGGCCGCCCCGGGAACAAGAGTGCCGAGCATGCCGAGAACCAGTGCCAGAATTGTAAACCGCTTCATACGATACCTCCATTGAGTCCATTGATTCCAAGTGACCGTTCATGAACTTTCACGGGCTGCACTCCTGGTCTCCCGGTGTTCCTTTTGGGTAACCCTGCCCGCGTGCAGCAAGCGACCGGGCCATGGCAATGGCTGCATCCCGCACGTCATGCAGACGCAAAACCTCCGATTCCAGGGCGTTGTGGACCATGAACCCCTCGAAAAGGGCGGTGTTCAAAGCAGCCATTTTCTCGGCCGGGAACGTCGGGGGGACAAAGGGGCGGACCAGTTCGGCAAAAATCGTCTCCGACAGCCGGTACTGCCTCTGGCGGATCTGATTTCTGAGTTCCGGGTTCCTTGCGGCATGAACCGTGAATTCGAGAAACACCTTGGCCCAGTTCCGGTCTGCAACCATGCTCTCCAAAAAATCCCAGATGATCTGCAGAACCTCTTCGAGGCTGTCTGCTTCTTTGAGTTTTCGGTCTCTGGTCCTGCGGTACTGATGGAGCTTGCCTTCCAGAATCTTGAGAAAGAGTTCGTCCTTGCTGTGCCAGTGCCGATAAAAAATTCCCTTTGAGTAGCCGGCATGCCTGGTGATCGCGGCAATGGTGGTCTCGGTATACCCCCTTTGTCCGAACAGTTCCACGGCCGATGCCATGAGTTCGAGCATGGTCTGCCTGGATTTTTCGTGTTGCTTGGTTGCCATGCAATGTCCTCAACTAACCGTTGGTCAATAAGTGACCGGAGGTAATTTTCATGCCATGTACCGGGGAAATTCCGTGTCCGTCAATAAAAAAGTTCGCAGCACCCGGGGGAAACGTCGAGCCTGCGAACAGTGGTTATCCGATAAGGGGAAGCGGGAGAGATTTCAAAGGGAGGCGGGACAAAAAAATCTTATTCGGCGCAGTGCACGCACAAGACGCATTCGGGAATGGCCAGAAGCCGTGCCGGAGCGATGGGTTCGTCGCACTCGAGGCAGATACCGAAATCCGGATCATCGATCCGTTTCAAGGCCTGCTCCAGCCGGGCAATGCGCGTTTTGGCCTTGTTCACGGAGTTCATGGCGATACCCTGGTTGATCATGGAATCCATGCGCGTAAGCCTGCCGATGGGCTGATCCAGTGCAACCGTCCCGGCACTGTCCTGCATGGAATCCACGCGCGCTTTCAACTCGGCGATCTCTTTTTCCATGGTCGTTTTGACCTGTCTCCGAAACGATTGGTCCATGGGGGGGCTCCTTACCGGTGTTCCTTGATTGCCTGCAGGTGCAGGTCCGGGAAGAGCTCCTGGACGTGCTCCAGCCGCCACATGCTGCTCACAAGATAAACATTGTCCCCATAGATGTCCTTGGCAATGTCGGACTTGTACCGTTCCATGAAACGGGGGGCGTCCTTGCCTCCCGTGATCCAGCGCACCGAACAGATGTCCATGTTTTCGTAAGCCGCCTCCACATGGTACTCGTCCTTGAGCCGTTTCATGGTCACTTCAAACTGCAGCGGGCCGACTGCGCCCAGGAGATAATCAGCGGAAAGCAGCGGCCGGAAGACCTGTACGGCTCCTTCCTCGGAAAGCTGGATGAGCCCTTTTTCAAGCTGCTTCGACTTCAGGGGGTCGCGCAGTCTGACCCGGCGAAAATGCTCTGGGGCGAAATTGGGAATGCCGGTGAATTTGATGGGGTCTTTGTCCGTGGAGAAGGTATCTCCAATCTTGATGGTTCCATGATTGTGGATGCCGATGATGTCCCCTGGCCAGGCTTCTTCTACACCTTCCCGGTCCTGAGCCATGAAAATGGTGGCCTTGTTGATCTGAAAGTCCTTCCCGATGCGGTGATGGCGGACCTTCATGCCCCGCTCGAATTTCCCTGAGCAGATCCGCAAAAATGCGATGCGATCCCGGTGGGCCGGGTCCATGTTTGCCTGGATTTTGAACACCACCCCGGTGAACCCCTCTTCCAGGGGGGACACGGCCCGGGTCTCGGTCATTCTGGGCTGCGGTGCCGGGGCGAGCTGCACAAAGGTGTCGAGAAGTTCGTGAACCCCGAAATTATTGACAGCGCTGCCGAAAAAAACCGGGGTCTGAGTCCCCTGAAGATAGCGTGCAGGATCGAAAGGGTATCCCGCCCCTTCCAGAAGTTCCACATCATGGCGCAGGGCTGCCGCGTCGCTTCGGCCGAGGAGTTCGTCCATGAGCGGGTCATCGAGTCCTTTGACCAGCACCGTCTCTTTCGGGAGTCTGGATTTCACGCCGTCAGGAACGAAGAATCGAAGTTCGCCCCGTCTGAGATCGTACACGCCTTTAAAGCCCTTGCCCATGCCGATGGGCCAGGTCAGCGGGGCGCCTTCGATGCCCAGGTTCTGTTCGATGTCGTCCAGGAGTTCCAGGGGGGAACGGCCGTCCCGGTCCAGTTTGTTGATAAAGGTCATGATCGGGGTAGAGCGCATGCGGCAGACTTCCATGAGCTTTTTGGTCTGCTGTTCCACCCCTTTCACGGAATCGATGACCATGAGCACGGAATCCACGGCAGTGAGAACCCGGTAGGTGTCTTCGGAAAAGTCCTGGTGCCCGGGGGTGTCCAGCAGATTGATCTCGTAGCCCTGGTACTCGAACTTCATGACCGATGAGGTGACGGAAATTCCTCTTTCCCGCTCCACGGCCATCCAGTCCGAGGTGACCTGCGAATCCTTTTTGGACTTGACCGCCCCGGCCATGCGGATGGCACCTCCGAACAGGAGCAGTTTTTCCGTCAAGGTGGTTTTACCGGCGTCCGGGTGGCTGATGATGCCAAAGGTGCGGCGGCGTTCGACTTCTCGTTGCAGTCTTTTCATTATGGTCTCTATGTATGTTCGGGCAAAAGCCCGTGATGTTCAGAAGTGTTCAGGGTCGGAAAAACATAAGGGCAGGCTGGTGATCAGGGGGTCATGTCTCATCCTGGGCTGAAACAAAAACGTACTCTTTTACTCAAATGCGGACAAAGGTCAATCCTAGAGCAATGGGGCTGTTGCAAACCCGTGATCCTGATCCTTGTCACAAGGAGGAGTCCGCGACGAAGTTCCGAGCAGTCCGGGACGCTGGTTTCGGGACTGGTCGCTGCGGTGGTCGCCTGGAGGACGCGAAATAATTTTTTGACCATTGCAGCGGGATTGCTGGTGC
>JBKHAV010000042.1:0-19689 GCA_046542715.1 Desulfovibrionales bacterium | reverse complement strand
TATTCCTTCCCAAGCATATCCCCCATCACCTCAACCAACATCCGATTTTCCTCCTCCGTGCCGATGCTGATGCGCAGAAAATCGGGCATGCCGTAACTGCCGAGGTGACGGATGATGATTCCCCGTTCGAGCAATGCCTGAAAAAGAGTTGTCGCATCCTGCGGGGGGCGGAGCATGAGAAAGTTGGCCTGGGTTGGATACACCGTGCAGCCCATTCCCTGCAACGCTTCACTAAGAAATTGTCTCCCCTCCACGACTGTTTTGAGGGTGGCCTCGAAAAAAGGGAGATCCCCCAAGGCTGCCTTTCCAGCCGCCTCGGCAAGGATGTTCACGCTGAAAGGGAGTTTGACCCGCAGCAAAAGATCCCCGATCCAGTGGGGCATGATTCCATAGCCCAGGCGCAGTCCGGCCAGCCCGTACATTTTGGAAAACGTTCTCAGGATCACGAGATTGGAAAACTCCCGGAACCGGGGAAGCAGGGAAAAGCCATGCAGGGGTACGGCGAACTCCATGTAGGCCTCATCCACCACCAGGGTGGTGCGCTCCGGAAGCGAACGGGCAAAGCTCTCCACCTCCTCCACCGGAGGAGCATACCCGGAAGGATTGTCCGGGGTGGTAAGAAACACGAGTGCCGTATCATTATCGACACGGGCCCGCAGTTTCTCCCAGGGGAAGGTAAAATTCCTGCCGAGTTCCACCTGCCTGAATTCGACGCCGCAAAGCTTGGCCTGGAGCGTGTAGATGCTGAAACAGGGGTTGAAGGCCACGATGTTGTCCCGGCCTGGTTCGGCCAGAACCCGGATCAAAAGATCGATGAGTTCGTCGGAGCCGTTCCCGGCCACCACATTGGCGGGGTCCACGCTGTGGTGTTCGGCAAGTGTCCGGCGCAGGGAGGGGCTGCCGGCCCTGGGATACCGAAACGCCATTGCGGCGCTTCGCTCGAGGGCCTTGCGGACAACAGGCGAAGTCCCCAGGGGATTTTCGTTGCTGGCCATTTTGATGACCTGGGATAACCCGTATCTGTGCTTGATCTCTTCGATGGACAGTCCGGGACTGTAGGGTTCGAAATCGTCTATTCCAGTTCTGCCGCGCGGCTGCATCGCACACTCCACAGTTTTTTGATCGTTCACTTCCCCAAAAAGGAGAAAGCGCCTTGGAGGCGCTTTCTCTCACTGCTTGACACTGGTGACCAGGGAGGTTGCTATCCCAGGCTGTTCACTTTTTTTTCGAAACTCGGCTCCATCTTGACGATGCGCAGAAATAAGCCACGCGGAGTGCTTTCGTCAATAAGTCCGAACACGTTCTTCCAGACAGCCACTGCCCAGACCTTGCCCCAGGCTTCTCCTTCCACATTGATCTCGATTTCAAGCTCCTGCCCCATTTTCAGCTGCTGCTTTTTCGGCAGAAACGGCAGGAGCAGTCCTTTGTGCCCGATGAATTCCATTTTCCAGACCGAGGCGAACCCCTTCAGGGAGGAAAACCTGAGATTCATCGCGATGCCGGCTCCCTAGAGGACCTTGGGCCGGATGAATATCAACAGTTCTTCCTTGTTGTCCTGGTTGTCCTTGTTCTTGAAGAGCCACCCCAGGAGAGGAACCTGATGCGCCCCGGGAACCCTGTTGCTGCCGAATCGTTCCGTGGTCTTGTTCACGCCGCCGATGACCAAGGTCTCGCCGTCGTTGACGATGAGCCTGGTTCTGGCCGAACGGGTGGAGATGTCGTCGCCTGAAGGAGCGTCGTCACTGATGTCCAGATCCAGGATCAGCTTATTGTCCGGGGTGATCTGGGGCAGGACCGAGAGCTTCAAAAACGCATCCTGATATTCGATGGTCGTGCCGCCGCTCTCCGACTCCGTGGGCGTGGCGATTTTCGTACCCTGGACGATTTCGGCCCGCTGGTTGTTCAGGGTCACCAGCCGGGGGGAGGAGATGATCTTGGTCAGGTTCTTCTCCTCCCCAAGCTGCAGCTGCGCATCCAGGGAGTACAGATTCGTCCCGGTGAGCTTGGAAATGTAGTATCCCAGCCCCAGCGTTGACAGGCTGGACGGGGCATTCACCGCAAATCCTGCAGGGGAAATACCTCCTGGAAGGTTTGGTCTGGGTGGATTGGTGCCTTGAGTCATCCCAAGGGGATTATTTCCGTAGAGACCCTGATGAAATTCGGAATCCGACCGCTGGAACCCGCCGCCCCACTTGACCCCCAGGCTGCGCTGGAAATCGTCTGTGGCGAACACGATCCGAGCCTCGATGAGTACCTGCCGCTCAGGCCGGTCCAGTTTGTCGATCACACTTTTGATATTGTCGAGCTGGTCCCTGGTCCCGGTGGCGATGAGCATATTGGTCCGCTGATCAAACGTGACCTTGCCCCGTTCGGAAAGGAAATCCTCTGCCTTGGGCATGATTTCAGAAGCGGTTGCGTAATTGATTTGAATGAACTCCGTATGCAAGGGAGCCAAATTCTTCATGGACTCCTGCGCCTCCAAGGCGGCGCGCCGGGCCTGCTGGATGTCGGCCTGTTCCTGCTGGAGCTTGCTCTTGGTAGCGATTCGCATGATGTTGCCGCGCAAAACCATACCCAAATCTTTTTGCAGCAGTACGAGATCCAGGGCCTGGTCCCAGGGCACGCTCTCGAGCTTCAGAGAAATCTTGCCGGATACGTTATCGTCAAGGATCAGGTTGTACCCGCTCACTTCGGAAATGAGCCGCAGCACATGCTCGACATCGGCATCCTGCAGATTGATGGAGATAGGCTGGCCAGTGTACTCGGAGCGCATCCCGGGGAACAGGGTATTGAACTCCTGGAGTTCGTCAGAGTTCTGCCCCATTGCCCTCTGCACAGGTGCCGCAGGATTGTCCTTTCCATTCCCGTTGGGATTTTCAGCTACCTGTCCACCAGGATTGCCCAAAAACTTCAGGACCAGTTCACTGTCGGTGCGCTCGATGTGCATCGGCCGTCTGGATCCCATGGACATGAGCAGTTCAGCGCCGCCATCGACATTCTGCAGGAACGCACTTTTGATGCCCAGGTCGAATTTGTGCAAGCGGTAAAGCTTGGCATAGGCCTCAGGAACCTGCAAATCAGGAAAGACGACCTTGGCATGGCCCTCTTTGGCAGGCCGCGGAAAATACTCGATGGCGCCGTCAGCTTTTATCCTGACATAAAACCAGCCTTGGTCATCCTTGGAAAAATCGATCCGTTCCAGAGTGATTTTTTCTTCGGATGGGGCTGCCTGTTCCATTTTTTCAGGAGCTGTGGTCGACACAAGAAGGACTCGCAACACCTCGGGCTGAGGTCGGGACAGGAGGAATTGAACCTGCTCCTGCGTCGTGACTACAAGCTTTTGCATATTGCCGACCACAGGTCCGCTGATCACGTCGATGTCGGAGATGACGCCTTTTGGCTCCATGCCTGCCGCATCAACTGCCGGCACAGATGGAGAAAAGTGTAAGGTAAGCGTCCTGTTTTCGTATTCAGGAGATACGTCCGTTCCTTGCGGAACCCCGATTTCGAACCAGGTTTTGCCGTCCTCGGCGGCCATTTCAAAGTCTGGACCGTTCGGTTCGGGCGTTGTGGTCTCCACAGCGGGTTCCGGAGGTGCAGGGATGCGTTGTTCTTCAACCATATCCCTTTTCCCGGTCGTGCAGCCGGAGACGATGGACAGCGAAAGCAGTACGAGAATGAGAAAAAGACCTGCCGTTCGAGATTGCATTACCACCCTCTTCATTATTTGTCTCCCGTCGGTGAATGAAGCTTCAATACCACCGCTTTGGTCACGATATCGCCGAATATGTCTTCGCTTTCCTCAAGCACCTTGAGGCGGTCAGGGGAAATCGATACTACCCTGCCGCGGTTCAGGCCGACCCGCTCTCCTTTCTTGAGGACGAATCCCTTGCCGTCAGGAAGCTCGATCATGGCCAGCGTTTTATCCGGATCATGCTCGTTCCAGACAACACCGACAAGCTTGAGCTGCATCACGTCCAGCCGCTCGAGGGGAGACAACGCCTCACTCGCCTTTTTGGCCCGTTGCTGCCTCTGTGCTTCCCTGGCTTTGAGAAACGAGCTGAAGGGATCGAGCCTGCCCTGGGACGAATACTGAAATATTGGATTGGAAATCCATTCGGGAACCTGCATATCCTCTTCGGGAGCCGCTTCCGGGCTTTCCTGTGCAGTCACTGTCATCGCCCAGACAGCAAGGATGATGGTCGCCAGGAGGATGGCAATCTTTCGTGTTGGTCTTCTGCAGCTCATTTCACTCTCCGCACGAGGCTGGGTTCTTTTATTTCTTCTTTTTCTGCTGGTTCTTTCTCTGCTCTTCCCTGGCGGCGATCTCCTGCTCGGACAGAGCCCTGTAGAGAAGGATTCTGCTCTTGGCGCCGAGTCGGATAACCTCCTGATCCTTTCCGCTGATGGGGCTGAGGCTCAGGTTCTCCAGGCTCACAAGCCTGTCCAGGTTGGACATTCTGCTGAAAAACCGCATCAGACTGTGGAAATTTCCGTTCATGTCGAGCTGGATACTGGTGGTGGCAAAGAGCTCACCGGCCACTTCTCCCCCGGGTTGATAGAGCCTGAACTCCAGCCCTTCATCCCTGGCCAGTTTCTCGATGGCCGCAAGCAGCCGTTCTTTTTCAACGTTGCTCTCCGGAAGCAGCGCACGGGCATACCGGAACTGGCGGAGCCTGATCTCAAGCTCTTTTTCGATCATGGGCAAATTGGCCGCAATGATCTTCTGGTAACTGTTGATATCCTTTTCCAGGGTTTCCTTTTCCGAACGCAGTGAAGCCATTTCCTGACTGGCCGCCTGAAAGAAGAAGTACCAGTAACCGCCCGCGATCAGTACGATCGTGGCGATAAGAATAAAGACCTTCTGCGCCGGGCTGAGACTTTCGAGCTTTTTGACGAATGCTTCTCTATCCATTGTTCTGCTCGCTGGAAGGTTGGGCGACGATGTTGCAGCTGAACTCCACAAGGCCCAGCCCCTGTATTTCCCGTCTGGAGGTGCGTTGCGTCACCACGCTGGAGATGAACGGAGAACTCCGCAGGTTCTGGACATACAGGGCAAAGGCCTGATTATCTACAGAAACGCCGCGGATGCTGATGGAGCCATCTTCGTTCAGGGTGAAGCTTTCGAACCAGATCTTTTCGGCGGGCAGGGTTCGGACGACTTCGTCCACATACCGGATGGGCAGCCCCTGCTTGTCACGGACTTCTTTGATGATCTGAATCTTTCTCTCGATGTCCGCAAGCTCCTTTTTGATCTCATTCACCTTGTTGACTTTGGCCCGGAGCGAATTGCGCAGGCTCTGTTTCGAAGAGACCTCCGCACGGAGGACATCGAGCCGCTGCGTGACCCAGACATTGACGGAAAACGAGCCCACAATCATGAGGATGACGAGGAGGACGTACAGCACGACTTCCTTTTCCACATTACTGACACTGACCCGCTTTTGCTTAGGCAGAAGATTGATCCGAATCATGGATTCACTCAGCCTCTTCTCAAGTTTAGAAATGAATGGCGCCGCTGAAGCGGCATCACTTACGGATTCATGGACCGCAGGGCCAGTCCCATGGGCACAGCGAACTGCGGCCCCACCTCTCTGAGGAAATTTTGATCAAAACGGTTGATATCCTTGTCCACCATCTTCCAGGGGTCGATGTGACGCACTTCCATGCCAAGGCTCGAATTCAGACTCGCGGTCAAGCCCGGAGCGAGACTCCCACCCCCGGCCAGGAAAAGACGCTTGCCTGGTTCCGCACCGGACACCGTGCTCTGGTAGAACCCGATATGCCGCTGCAGTTCCATGCCCCATGAATGGAAAATGTTCTTGATCTCCTGTGTGACCTGACTTTTCTGCCGGGAATCGATCCCATTGGGGCCGTTGATCTTGACCTTTTCTGCGTCCTGCTTGTTCACGTCCAGGATGCTGGCAATGGCATTGGTCATTTGCTGCCCACCGATATTGACTTCCCGAAAAAAGACCGGCTGCTTTTTCCAGAAGACGCAGAAGATTGACTGCTTGGTTCCGATATCGATCAAATAATTGGCTTCATCCAGAAACTCCGGATAATTGAATTCGAAACAGTTGCTCAGCGCGAACGCATCAACATCCATGATGGAAAGCCCCAACCCGGCCCGGGTTAGAATATCCTCCAGTTCATGGACGACGTTTCTCTTGCTGGCCACCAGCAGGACATCTGCGGATTTGTCCCCCTTTTCCTTGTCCATGATCTGGTAGTCCAGATAGACATCCTTGATGTCAAAGGGAATGTACTGCTTTGATTCCCGATTGATGATGTCCGCCAGTTCCTTTTCCGAGGAAAAGGAAAAGCTGACCCGCTTGATGATCACGGCATGTCCGGCCATGGAGGAGATGACCACCTTGTCTTTGAGATCGAGGCTCCTCCAGAACTGGGACAGCTTGTCAGCGGCATTGGCAGCCTTGTCCCTGTCCGACGACGTCCAGACCATCCTGCCCAGAGAATCAAGGGACACACCCTTGGATCCGCTCGAGAGGCGCACCACCTTGGCCCAGCCGCTCCCGAGATCCAACCCGCAGGAGGGGTTCTTCTTGGAAAATGGATTTTGAATTTTCACAGCAGTGTTCGCCTACTTTGGCCTGAGGGTTAACACCGGCATCTTCGCGGCTTTGACGATCTTTTCCGCGACAGAACCGAACAGAACTCTGTCTATTCCTTTTCGCCCATGGGTTCCCATGACGATGAGGTCCACAACATTTTCGTCGGCAAAATTCAAAATTTCCTCGGCCGCATACCCGTTGGCAACGTAGCCTTCGGCCTTCACATCGGAAAAGTTCTCCTGGATAAATGCATCCATGGTCTTCTCCGCTCCTGAAACTATCTCACCGACAAAATTCTCTATTGAACTCGGGGGAACATGAAAACCGACGTATTGCGTCAAAGAAGGCGCCACATAAATGACCTTGACCTCTGCACCAAAGGCTCGAGCCAAGGTCCCGGCGTAGTCTGCGACCTGGGCGCTGATTTCCGAGAGGTCGACGGCACACAGTATCTTTTTGATTTCAGCCATTGGACTCCACCCTCCTTCTGTGCGTGATCTGGTCCTGAAATTTACGCGGACCATGCCAGAACAGTAAAGGATAGACAAGCCTTTTCACCCGGAATACTCCCATGTCATAGAGAATCTTTATTGTATCGTACGCTTGTTATGAACCGTGTTGTAGTAACGCTACGCTTGTTGTGCTGTTCCTGCGGAGAGTCTTGCCATGAAGTGACAATTTTCGAACTGCTTCTCCAGAGTTTTTTGTGGGCGATATGGACGAACTGTTCCTGCCTCCACTCTTCCCAAAAAGCTCCTTTGGCGTAACTTCAGTCATTCAAGAGGGTTAGATGACTGCGGGCGGAATTTCAGCCAACAGGATTCCTCCGCTTCAGACCCCCCTCGCCCCTGGCAGAGGCTTGCATTTCTTTTGCATGAAGCATTCCAACTTTTTCTTGACGTGATTTTCCAAAAAACGCCGCTACTCCTCGATGCCGTGGCGAGGCTCGAACCGATGCTCTGCGATCAGGACTTGGGGTCCAATTTCGCGTTCACCTTCATGGAATTTCCGCTTGCCGCATACCTGAACACTTTTTGCCGTGGATGCTTTGCAGACAACACCTCCAGGAGCGGCCCCAACGCTTCCGGCCGGCCAAACGCATGCATTGGAACAAAGACCCCGGGAACGACCTTTTGGACAAATCTGGAGGCACCTCCGAAACAGGGCAGCCTGGGATCTGCATTGGAAAACCCGACATCAGGTTTGAACGCGGCGATTCGGTCCAGCGCCTTGTCAAAGAATGTCGCGGCGAACGTTTTTGCCGCTGCAGAAGCGTTTTCCCAGCACCAGTCAGCAAGGTCCCCCCCGAAATAGATCCTGGCCCCGGCGAACTCGACCAGAAAGGCAATCCCCAGATCGTTGCTCTCCAGGGTTTTGATGGACAGTGCTCCCTGCATTGCCTGTTGGTCCGGCTCCATGATCAGCGAACCGGGGGGAACATTTTCCGGGGTCATTTCATAAACGTCGTAGGCAAGGACAAAATCAGCGTTCAAAGCCGGGGAGAGTATTTCGCGGAGGTCATGGTGACAATGGTCGCTGTGGCTGTGAGAGACGAACACTGTCATATTCCTGCCCTGAATCGCCACTTTCAGGGCTGTCCGGCCCTCAATTCCAAGATGGTCCGTGTCCGGGGGATCGAAGAGCAGGCTTTGACGGCCCATGTGCACGACAAAACAGTTGTGCCGAATGTAAACGATTCGAATATTCACGACTTCCCCTCGGAATACCTGGGTGGTTCCGGTTCAATCCCCCCTCCTGCATCCTGGGAATCGTCCATGAGCCTGCGGGGCGCCCCGTCAAGGGGGGAAAGCACGGAAAGTTCGCGATTCGAACCCGCTCCCAGGTCGGGGAATTTCCGGGCCGTGACCAGAACCCTGCTCTCCAGGGAACCCACTGCTCTGTTGTAGGCCTCCACGGCATTTCCCAACCCTCGACCCACCTTGTCCATATGCTCGGCAAAAACCCGGATTCTCTCGTAGAGTTCGCGGCCAAGACTGCTCACTTCCTGTGCGCTTTCCGCGACCTTTTCCTGCCGCCAGCCGTAGGCAACGGCCCGAAGCAGAGCAATGAGGGTTGTGGGGGAGGAGGGGATCACCCGCTGATTGACCCCTTCCTCGATGAGGGCGGGGTTCTGCTCCAGGGCTGCCCCGAAAAATGTTTCCCCAGGCAGAAACATGACCACGAATTCAGGACTCGGCTGAAACTGTTCCCAATACGCTTTTGCGCTCAGTTTAGTCATATGGTCGCAAATGAGCCTGGCGTGATGCTGCAAATGTTTTCTTCGTCCGTCCTCTTCCGTACACTCACAGGCGTTCAGATAGGCTTCCAGGGGAGCTTTGGCATCCACGATCACGTTCTTGCCCCCGGGGAGGCGAATGAGGAGGTCGGGTCTGAGCCGACCCTGATCGGTCGTGACTGACTGCTGCTCCATGAAGTCGCAGTAGGGAAGCATCCCGGCGATTTCCACCACCCGCTTGAGCTGGATCTCCCCCCACTGGCCCCTCACGTTGGGAGTCCGCAGCGCCCTCACCAGCCTGGCGGTCTCGCCCTTGAGTTCGGTCTGGGTGCTTGCCAGGGATTTCACCTGCTCGGTCAGGCTGCAGTATGCCGAAATCCTGGCCTTCTCCAGATCAAGAAGCTTGCAGTCCACCTTTGTCAGGGATTCCCGGATAGGGTTCACCAGTTCGGTGATGGACTGTTTTCTGGCTTCCAGGTCGCCCCGGGCCGCTTCGTGGAATTTTTCCATGGAGGCTCTGGCGAGCTGGAGAAAGGAACGGTTGTTGGACTGCAGGGCCTCGGAGGAAAGCGCCTTGAAGGCATTGGAAAGCTTTTCCTGGGCTTCATGGATCAGGGCCAGTTTTTCCTGTGCGCTTTTGCGCTCGTCCTCGATCCTGGCGGTAAGATCCGAGATGCGCTCCTTCAAGCCGGTGTTTTCCGCAGACAGGGTGTCGATCCGATCCTCCAGACCGGGGAGCCGCCGGGCTTTTTCCTCCAGACCGGCCCTGCGCTCGGATTCGGCCCGCAGTTCGTTTTGCAGCTGGTTGAAGTCCGCCATTCCCTGCTCCAGGCGTGCCCTGGTTTCTTCGAGCTGCGCCTCGCGCTCCTCCAGCCGCATGTCACCGGCCTCACGCTCGAACTCGCTGCGCTGCAGCCGCCCCTTGAGCCCACGGTTCTTCACCATAAAGAGGATGAGCACGGACAGGGTCAGCAGAAACAAAACAGAAGGAATCATCAGAAGGAGCAGTTCCAATGTCATCTGGGGCAGGGGCATACAACAGGTCCTCTCAGCGAGTCGCGGGGATGAACAGCTTTCTGGACAGCTTACGGCTGTCCCTATACCGGCATCACGCCGGGACTGGCAACCCGGGAAGAAGCAAACAGAAAACAGCAAAAAGTAAACAGTAATCGGGATTCAGTTCTCTTGAATAGAAATGACGTGAACCTGGATGCCCCGATCAAGTCGGGGCATGACAGGAGAAACGAGATCCTGCCCTTCTCTGAGGTATGTCACGCATAACTGAAGGCAATCAGAGGACTTCAGAACGTCGTACAGGCAATGGAGCGGGGCTGGAGACTGCCATTGCCTTCTATTGTCCTTTTCGTGTGCTCCTCCCTGCCTGGCGCCGTTCCCGGGTGGAAATCAACTGGGCATAAAACTCCAGGGTCTGACCGGCGATAACGTCCCAGCCGAAGCTCTCCACCACCCTGGCCCGGGCATTTCGCCCCATCTCCTCCCGCAGTTCCGTATTCTGCAGGAGGAGATTGATTCCGGCCCCGAGGTCCGAGGCAAACTTTTTGGGATCCCTGGGACCCGGGTCGCCGTGCCCTGCCGGTTCATACGGCACCAGCAGTCCGGTCCGGCGGTGGAGCACTGCCTCGGCAATGCCCCCGACCTTGGACCCGACCACAGGGGTGCCGCAGGCCATGGCTTCCAGATTGATGATCCCGAAGGGTTCGTAAATGGAAGGGCAGACAAACACTGCCGCATGGCTGTACAGCGGTACGATGTCTTTTCTGGGGACCATATCCCTGATCCAGCTGATCCGGATGCCGGAGGCCCGAACCTCCTCCACCAGCCGCTGTGTCTCCCTGCCGATCTCTTCGGTGTCCGGGGAACTGGCACAGAGCAGGATCTGCGTTCCGTTCTCCAGGTACCGGGCCGCCCGCAGGAAATGGACGATTCCTTTCTGCCTGGTGATCCGGCCCACAAAAAGCACATAGGGATCGTCAGGATCGATTCCGTAGCGGGCGACCACCTCCGGGGCGTGGACCGGAGCGTACTCCTGCACATCGATCCCGTTGTAGATGACCTGGACCCGGTCCGGATTCACTCCGTAGAGGGTGACCACATCCCGTTCCATGGAGGCGGACACGGCAACGATCCCGTCCGCATTGCGGTACGCTGTCCGCTCCATCCAGGTGGTTGCGTCATACCCGCTCCCCAGCTGTTCCCGCTTCCACGGTCTGTGGGGTTCCAACGAGTGGGTGGAGAGCACCAGGGGCACGTTGTGCAGCTGCTTGATCAGGCACCCTGCCAGGTGGGTATACCAGGTGTGGCAGTGCACGATGTCAGTTTTTTCCAGCATCCCGGCCATCTGAAGATTTTGCTGAAACGGGACAAGAACTTTGCTGTGGCGGGGGTCGCCGGACTGAACCAGCGCCTCTGGCGCCACTCCCCGCACCCGCAGGTTGTCCTTGGAGAACTTCTGGTCACCGAAGCACAAAACCTCGACCTGATGGGCACCGCCATCAAGTCGTGCGATCTCCCGGGTCAGGTATTCCACGTGCACACCCGCGCCTCCGTAAATGTGCGGCGGATATTCGTTGGTCAAAATGGCGATTCGCATGGGCACCTCAAGGGTTGTCGTGTACAATGGATCGTTGTCGCAACAGTCCGGGGGATTGTACTGTCGCATCCTGTGAAATCAACAGTTGTTTTCCAGAGGCGGCCTCGGACTCTCCGAACCGGGGACCTTGCAGAACCCGGCCCTTTCCCGTACATAATTGAATCATTGAAACAAATTTTCAGATGGCTCGCATGTCCGTGACCGGACACTTTCGGGGCGGGCAATATTTGGAGGGAAACGTGCAAGACGGAAGAAAACGGGTGGTCATCGAAAACGTCCTGCCCCAGGTGGACGGCGGCCGGTTCCCAATAAAACGGGTCACTGGGGAGTCCGTGACCGTCACTGCGGACATCTTCTGCGACGGGCACGACGAGATCTCGGCCGTGCTGCACTGGCGAACGTCCGGTGACGAGGACTTCCGGGAAGTGCCCATGCGCCATCTGGTCAATGACCGCTGGACCGCGACCTTCCCCATCGACGAGATGACCCCCCATGTTTACACCTGCGAGGGCTGGGTGGACGCCTTCAAGACCTGGCAGGTGGATTTGCAGAAGAAATTCGATGCCGGGCAGGACGTGACCATGGATCTGAAGGAAGGGGTCCGCTTCCTGGTCGATGCCATGGAGCGGGCCTCCGGCACCGGCCGCGACGAACTCGAACTGTATGTCCGCCGGTTCGGCGACCTCTCCATGGAGCAGGGTGTGGCCGCGGCTCTGGATCCGGCCCTGTCCGAGCTGATGGCCCGCCATCCCGACCGCACGCTTTCCACCCGGTTCGACCGCGAACTCCCGGTATGGGTCGACCCTCCCCGGGCCTTGTTTTCGGCCTGGTACGAGGCATTTCCCCGCTCCCTGGGCACCCTGGCCTCGGACGCGGACCATGGGACCCTGAAGGACATGGAAAAGCTGGTGCCTGAGATCGCCCGCATGGGCTTTGACGTGCTCTATCTGCCGCCTATCCACCCTATCGGCCGAACCAACCGCAAGGGGCCGAACAACATCACTGTTGCCGGACCGGAAGACCCGGGCAGCCCCTGGGCCATCGGCTCTTCCGAAGGCGGCCACAAGTCCGTCCACCCCCGGCTCGGCACCATGGAAGACTTCCTCTCCCTGCGCAAGAGCGCCGCTGAATCCGGCCTGGCCCTGGCCCTGGACATCGCCTTCCAGTGCTCCCCGGACCACCCATATGTGGCCGAACACCCCGAGTGGTTCCGCCACCGGGTGGACGGGACCATCCGGTACGCGGAAAACCCCCCGAAAAAGTACCAGGACATCTACCCCCTGAATTTCGAGACTGAAAACTGGAAAGAGCTCTGGGAGGAACTGCTCTCGGTCTTTCTCTTCTGGGCCGGCCATGGGGTTCGCATCTTTCGCGTGGACAACCCGCACACCAAGCCTCTGGGGTTCTGGGAATGGGTCATCGCCCAGGTCAAGGAACGCTACCCTGAAACCATCTTTCTGTCCGAAGCGTTTACCCGGCCCAAGGTGATGTACCACCTGGCCAAGGCGGGATTCACCCAGTCCTACACCTATTTTACCTGGCGCAACACCAAGCCGGAGCTTACCGCCTACCTCAACGAACTGACCCGCACCGCCCCCCGGGACTACTTCCGTCCCAATTTCTGGCCCAACACCCCGGACATCCTTCCGGAATACCTCCAGTACGGCGGCCGGCCGGCGTTCATGATCCGGTTGATCTTAGCGGCGACACTTTCCTCCAACTACGGCATCTACGGCCCGCCCTTTGAACTCTTTGCCGGCGAAGGGCTTCCCGGCCGGGAGGAGTATCTTCATTCGGAAAAATTCGAGATCCGGAAGTGGGAGTGGGACAAGCCCGGCAATCTCAAGGAGTTCATCGCCCGGGTCAATCAGATCCGAAGGGACAACAGTGCACTGCACACCACCTGGAACCTGACATTTCTGAATGCGGACAACGATTTCGTGCTGTTCTACGCCAAACACACCCCGGAATTCGACAACATCATCCTGACCGTGGTCAACCTCGACCCCTACCATACGCAATCAGCCTGGCTGGAGGTGCCCATCGAACAGTTCGGCATGGGACCGGGCCATTCCTACCTGGCGCACGATCTCCTGGGGGACGACAAATTCATCTGGCACGGGGACCGCAACTTTGTGGAACTCGACCCCAACGTGCTCCCGGCGCGCATCTTCCGCATCCGCAAGCGGATCAAGACGGAAACCGATTTCGACTATTTTATGTAAAGAGGAGACCCATGGTCCAACCCAAATGCATCAGCGACGACCCCTACTGGTACAAAGACGCCATTATCTACGAGCTGCACATCAAGACCTTTGCGGACTCCAATGCCGACGGCGTCGGGGATTTCAAAGGGCTCATCTCCAAACTGGACTATCTGGAAGACCTGGGGGTCACGGCGATCTGGCTCCTGCCGTTCTACCCCTCGCCGCTGCGGGACGACGGATACGACATTGCGGATTACCGCGACATCCATCCGGATTTCGGCACTCTCCCCCAGTTCAAGGCTTTTTTGCGGGAAGCCCATGCCCGGGGGATCAGGGTCATCACCGAGCTGGTCATCAATCACACCTCGGACCAACACGAATGGTTTCAAAAGGCCAGAACCGCCAAGGAAGGGAGTACGGCCCGCAACTTCTACGTCTGGTCCGACACGGCCCGAAAATATGAGGACGCCCGGATCATCTTCCAGGATTTCGAACACTCCAACTGGGCGTGGGACTCCGTAGCCAACGCCTACTATTGGCATCGGTTCTACTATCACCAGCCGGATCTGAATTATGACTCCCCCCAGGTGCAAAAAGCGGTGCTGCGGCTTTTGGATTACTGGTTCAAGATGGGGGTGGACGGCATGCGCCTGGACGCCATTCCTTATCTCTATCAGCGGGAGGGGACCAATTGCGAAAACCTGCCCGAGACCTTCGCCTTCTTGAAAAAGCTTCGAAAGCACATCGACGACAACCATGACTGCAAGATGCTCCTGGCCGAGGCCAACCAGTGGCCGGAAGACGCCGTGGCCTACTTCGGCCATGGGGACACCTGCCACATGGCCTTTCACTTCCCGCTCATGCCCCGCATGTTCATGGCCCTTGAGATGGAGGACCGCCATCCTGTGCTGGACATTTTGGACCAGACCCCGAAGATTCCCGAACTCAATCAATGGGCCCTGTTTCTCAGAAACCACGACGAACTGACCCTGGAGATGGTCACCGACGAGGAGCGGGACTACATGTACCGGTTCTTTGCCCAGGACCCCAGGGCCCGCATCAACCTGGGGATCCGGCGCAGGCTCGCTCCCCTGCTTGGCAACGACCGACGCAAGATCGAACTCTTGAACGTGCTCCTCTTCTCCTTTCCGGGCTCCCCTGTCATCTATTACGGCGATGAGATCGGCATGGGCGACAATTACTACCTGGGGGACCGCGACGGCGTGCGCACCCCCATGCAGTGGAACTCGGACAAGAATTCCGGCTTTTCCCAGGCCAACCCCCAAAAGCTCTACCTGCCGGTGATCATCGACCCGGAGTACCATTATGAAGCGGTCAATGTGGAAACCCAGGAGCGCAACCCCAGCTCCCTGCTCTGGTGGATGCGCCGCCTGATCGCCATGCGCAAGCGGTTCAAAGCCTTCGGCCGCGGGACCATCGAGTTCCTCCTGCCGGAAAACGCCAAGGTGCTGGCATTCCTGCGCACCTACGAAGAGGAGACCATCCTGGTGGTCACCAATTTGTCCCGACACTCCCAGCCGGTCTCCCTGGATCTCTCCCGCTTTGCCGGGTACGTGCCCGAGGAGATGTTCTCCCGCAACGAGTTTCCGATCATCAGGGAGTCGGACTACACCTTGACCCTGGCTTCTTACGGCTATTACCTTTTCCAGCTCACCCCGCCGGAACGGACCCAAGAAGAGGTCACCTCCGAGATGCCCGTGCTCCGGTCCGGCTCGAGCTGGGCCGAACTCTTCGACAACCGGGTGGTCCGCCGCACCATGGAAAGCGAGGTTCTGCCGGAATACATCAAGCGGCAGCGCTGGTTCGGCGGCAAGGCCCGGATCGTCCAGCAGCTTTCCATCGTGGACTGGATCCAGGTGGGCAAGAGCGAAAATTCCGCCACCATCTTACTTGTCGAGGTGAGCTATACCGAGGGCGAATCCGAAATCTACGTCCTCCCCCTGGCCTTTGCCCGGATCGAGGAGACCGTAAAGGAATTCCCGGAAGGCGCAGTCGCCCATGCGGAGATCAGAAACGGCAAAGGGGTCCTGTACGATGCTGTCTTCAGTCCCAAGTTCTGCACCGATCTTTTGCAGATGATGATCGCCAAACGGCGCATCAACACCCCCCAGGGCAAGCTCCTGGCCGTCTCAGGGACATATCTGCGGCACCTCATGCAGGGGGAGGGCACCCTCGAGCCCCGGGTGCTGCGGGCCGAGCAGAGCAATACTTCCATTCTCTACGGCGGCAGGCTCATCCTCAAGCTCTACCGCCGCACGGAAGAGGGCATTCATCCGGATGCCGAAATCATCCGGTATTTGACGGAAAAGGCCGGGTACACGCATATCCCGCCGTTTGCCGGATCCCTGGAGTTCCGCAAGGCCGGCCGGGAGCCCATGCTCATGTCGCTGATGCAGGAATTCATCCCCAACCAGGGGGACGCCTGGACCTACTCCCTGGACGCCGTGGGCCGGTATTTCGACCGGGTCCTGACGAAGCGGGGGGAAATCCCGGAAGCGCCGAAGCCGCCCGAGACCATCCTCGAAGCCGCCTACACCGAACCGCCGGAGGTGATGACCGAACTGGTCTCCGGGTTCTTCTTCGAGATGACCGAGCTTTTAGGGCGGCGCACGGCCGAGCTGCACCTGGCCCTGGCCTCCGGCAGGACCGTCAAGGGGTTCAAGCCCGAAGCGTTTTCACTGCTCTACCAGCGCTCCGTGTACCAGACCATGCAGAACCTGGCCCGGCGGGAGATGCGGCTGCTCAAGCGGGTGCTGCCGACCCTTCCCGAACACATCCAGCAGGAAGCCGCAACAGTCCTGGACCTGGAAAAGGATATCTTCCGGGTCATGCGCTCCATTCTGGGGTCCAAGATCGACGTGGTGAAAACGAGGATTCACGGCGATTTCCATCTGGGACAGGTTTTGTATACCGGAAAGGATTTCGTGCTCTTCGACTTTGAAGGCGAACCCGCCCGGGCTCTGTCCGAACGCCGGCTCAAGCGGTCCCCCATCCGGGATGTGGCCGGGATGCTGCGCTCCATCCATTACGTGGCCTACACCTCGCTGCTCAAGCACGTGACCGTGCGCACCGAGGACATCCACTACTTGGACCCCTGGGCCGACCTCTGGTATCACCATATCGGCGGCTCCTTTCTCAAAGGCTACCTCCGCACGGCTGAGGGAGCCTCCTTTCTCCCCCAGGACAGCGAAAAGCTGGAAAAGATGCTCTTCCCCTACATGCTGGAGAAGGCTGTCTACGAACTGGGGTACGAACTGAACAACCGGCCCGAATGGGTGATCATTCCCATCCGGGGCATCAAACACCTCTGTGGAGTCAAAGATGGTTCATAGCGATACTCTGGAAAACGTCATCCACGGTCCCAGCCTGCTCACGGACCACGACATCTATCTCTTCAGGGAAGGGACCCACTACAACCTCTACGACAAGCTCGGCGCCCACCTGATGACGGTGGAGGGAAAGGACGGAACCCTGTTCGCTGTCTGGGCTCCGAATGCCAGTTCCGTGTCCGTGACTGGCGATTTCAACGGTTGGGACAAATCCTCCCATCCCCTCAAGCCCCGGCTGGACAGCTCCGGCATCTGGGAAGGGTTTGTCCCGGGGGTAGGCCAGGGGGCGCTGTACAAGTACTTCATCATTTCCCACAATCAGGGCTATCAGGCGGAAAAAAGCGACCCGTACGCCTTTTACCGGGAAACTCCGCCCTACACCGGTTCCATCGTGACAGGGCTGGACTACCAGTGGCAGGACGAGGAGTGGATGCGCACCAGGGCGGAGCACAACGGTCTGGACCGACCCATCTCCATCTACGAGCTGCACATCGGCTCATGGCGCCGGGTCCCAGAGGAAGACAACAGGCCCTTGACCTACCGGGAACTGGCTGACTGGCTTCCCCAGTATCTCAAGTCCATGAACTTTACCCACGTCCAGTTCATGCCGATCATGGAACACCCCTTCTACGGTTCCTGGGGGTATCAGATCACCGGGTTTTACGCCCCCACCGCCCGGTACGGCACACCGCAGGATTTCATGCATCTGGTGGACACCCTGCACCAGCACGGAATCGGGGTCTATCTGGACTGGGTCCCCTCCCACTTTCCCACGGACGAGCACGGGCTCTCCTATTTCGACGGGACACACCTCTATGCCCATGACGACCCGCGCAAGGGGTTTCACCCGGACTGGAACTCGGCCATCTTTAATTACGGCCGCAACGAGGTCAGAAGCTTTCTCATCTCCAACGCCCTGTTCTGGCTGGGCAAGTACCATGCAGACGGCCTGCGAGTGGATGCCGTGGCCTCCATGCTCTACCTGGACTACTCCCGGGAACAGGGCGAATGGATCCCCAACGAGTACGGCGGCCGGGAAAATCTGGAGGCCATCACATTCCTTCGGGACTTCAACAAAGCGGTCTATGAGACCTTTCCGGACACGCAGACCATTGCCGAGGAATCCACGGCCTGGCCCATGGTTTCCCGCCCCCTCTATGTGGGCGGGCTCGGCTTCGGCATGAAGTGGAACATGGGCTGGATGCACGACACCCTCGGCTACTTCTCCCTGGATCCGCTGTTTCGCAAGTACAATCAGAGCCAGCTCACCTTTTCCATCTGGTACTCCTTTTCCGAAAATTTCGTCCTGGCCATCTCCCATGATGAAGTGGTCCACGGCAAAGGCTCCCTCTACGGCAAGATGCCCGGAGACGCCTGGCAGAAATGCGCCAACATGCGGCTGCTCTTCGCCTACATGTGGGCCCACCCGGGGAAAAAGCACCTCTTCATGGGCTGCGAAATCGCCCAATGGCGGGAATGGGCCCATGACGACAGCCTGGAGTGGCACACCCTGGAGTTTGCGGACCACCAGGGGGTCAAGCGGACGGTCGAGGACCTGAACCGGCTGTACCGCACCGAACCGGCCCTTTTTGAACTGGACTTCTCCCTGGAGGGGTTCGAGTGGGTGGATTTTCACGACCAGCAAAACTCGGTCATCAGTTTTCTGCGCAAGGACCGGTCAGGGCAATCCATTCTGGCCGTGTTCAACTTCACCCCTGTCCCCAGAACCAACTACCGGATCGGCGTTCCCCAAGCCGGCCATTGGGAAGAGCTCTTCAACAGCGACGCCGCCCTGTACGGCGGGTCGGGCTGGGGCAATCTGGGCGGAGTCCTTTCCACTCCCATTCCCTCCCACGGGCAGTACGATTCCGTATCCGTCACCCTCCCCCCCCTTGGGGCGGTCTTTTTGAAACGCAAGGAGTAATGCGTCCGAAGGACGAGCAGCCACCGAAGGCCGAAATCCGGACTCTGCTCTGGGGAAAGAACAGCGATCCGCTGTTCTTCGCCTCGGCAATGGAGCATCGAGACGAGGAAGAGGGGCGGAGAGCGGTTTTTAAGCATCCATCTCGAAGACGGCCGTGTGAGTGGAATTGAAGTTTCATGGCGTTATGAACCTGTGAAATGTTCGGGAAATCATGTAGAATCTTCAGTTTGTCATCTGTGAAATCATAACGCACCCGAGAGAACCTATGCACATCGGACCGAAAAAAATCGCCCCTGAAACCTTTGAGTTCACGGTCTGGGCTCCCTTTGCCGACCGTATGGACGTGGAACTCGTAGACCGCGGGGCGGAGCGGGTGGCCATGGACCGCAAGTCCCGTGGATACTGGCGCACGGTGGTGGACTCCCTGCCTTCAGGCTCCAGGTACCTTTTCCGGATCAACGGGGAGACCTCCCGGCCCGATCCCGCTTCCCACTTCCAGCCTGATGGCGTCCACCAGGCTTCCGCGGTTGTGGACCATGACCTCTTCGAATGGACTGACCAGAGCTATCGCCCGGTCTCCTATCCCGAACTCGTCATGTACGAACTCCACGTGGGCACCTTCACCCCGGAGGGGACGTTTGCCGCGGCCGTGTCCAGGCTGGACGACCTGGTCCTGCTCGGGGTGAACTGCATCGAGATCATGCCGGTCTCCCAGTTCCCGGGGGAACGCAACTGGGGGTACGACGGAGTCCACCCGTTTGCCGTGCAAAACACCTACGGCGGCCC
>JBKHAV010000041.1:0-19941 GCA_046542715.1 Desulfovibrionales bacterium | reverse complement strand
GGCGGATCGGACGGTGGGTCGGACGGCGGTTCCGACGGCGGTTCTGACGGCGGATCGGACGGCGGAGCTGATGGTGGATCTGATGGTGGTTCAGACGGTGGTTCCGATGGGGGATCGGACGGTGACTCTGATGGTGGTTCCGACGGAGGATCGGACAGTGGATCGGAGGGTGGAGATGATGGCGGAGATGACGATTAAAAAAAGAGCCGGCCGAACCGGCCCCTTTAGTCCTGCTTTACCCCAGGAGGCTTCTCCTGAAGATTACGGCCGGTAATAAATTTCAATTACGGTGATCATCTCCGGTATAAGGGGCGATTTCTGGGGAAATGCTTCCCGATCCCGAACCTGCACATGGGGTGTGGTCATGCTGCTGACATCCATGAGTTCAAATAGGTTGCTACCCTTGGAGAGGATCCTGTCCATTGATCTCGCCCTTTGAAGGCTGCTGGGTATGGATGATTTGGCAGCCGGAAAAAAGCGGAATCTCCACCTCATCTTTGGAAGGGATTTTGGAATCCTTCGCCATCATCGCATCAAGGGCGGCCGGATGCTTATGAAGTAGCATCAGTTCCCGAAACCAGGGATCTGAAATCCGCCGATCCCCTGCATGATATCCCCCATGCCGAATCCACCCTCTTCGACTTCCTCTTCCATGCCCCTACCCTCCGGCTCGAGTTCAAAAAGCTGAGCGAACGAAACCTGCTTCATACCCTTGGGGGGCTGAAACTCTGAATCTGGAATATTCTTCTTCTCCAGAGAAACCACATCCGAATCCACATCGGCTTCTCCGTTGAAGTAGCTGATGCTTTTCAAAGGCCACCCTTTCCCCATGAGTCTTGAGTACTCCTCCGATGTCGCCAGAGCAGCACTCCCAGTACCGCATTCCATGAATTCCATGTTTTCAAGGGACCCAAGCTCCTTCAGAATTGCTGAATCCTCTGTAAGCCAGATCTCCTCCGAGCGTTGTCCATTCTCTAAAATTGTATACTTGGTCGTGTCATAGCCGGCGATTGTCCCACCCGAGCCGTCCTTGACCACCTTGACCTGGGCAGGCGTGTCCCCCTGCATGGGGTTCTCGCCCATGAAAGCAGACATGGCTCCCATCATCTTTTCCATCATTTGACAGTATTCTGCCGTGGTTCCGGTGGCATACTGCCTTGCCGTGGGATCTCCCATGGTCAGCCTGTCTCCTTTCATGTCGGCGATGAACCATGGTTCATCCTGTTCACTGGGCACGACTTTGAGCTTCCCGTCTTGAATCAGGATACTGCTGCCGTCACGTTCCTTCTGGACAAATCCGGCCAGGCCGGGCGCTGACGTGACACACATGAAGACGACTCCAAGCACGACAATGGTCAACCCTCTCATACGTGATCTCCTTCAATGTTTTCTAGCACATGTATTGGATAAAATAGGGAGAGGCTAAAATGGGCTTTTCTGCGGCACGCCCCCACCCCAGGCTCATTCCCGGAGCGCACCCCCATATACCCTCCGTCTCCCCCAGCCCAGGACATACTTCTTCTCCTATCTACAGGGTTCTGCACGATCCAGCGGACGCACTCTTCGTTCCTATTCTTCCTTGGAAAATCCCTTGAGAAAATCACCGACCATCTTGCCCGCTTCCTCCGGGGTCATTTCCTCGAGGTTTTGACTCTCCATCTGCTGCTGCCAGCCTTCGAATCCCTTGACCATCTTTCTGCCTGCATACTCGGTGCTGAGCGAGACAATTGCCAGAATCCCCGCGATGGCCCCAAATCCGACCCAGGCCTTTTTCTGCTCGATCCCGTGGACCTCGGTGCTGGCCACGACGAGCAGATACGTGGTCCAGGCCAGCCCCAGGAGGGATCCGACATAAGGAATGACCCCGAGTATGGTGGTGATGGGCACGATGGCCGAGGAAAAGGCTACGCACCGGTAGCCGGTCTCAAAATTCTCGAAAGAGCCCATGATCTTCCAGATGGCAAAGATAACGGCTGCCACGACAAAGCCGAAGACGGCAACGAGAATGGGCGTGATGACGATCGCGGCAAAGGCCATGCCGATGCCTCCGGAGCCCAGGCCGACAATGGAGAGCACCAGTCCGACCAGCGCGCTCACAACCCCCATGATCGCCATGAAGACGAGGGGCTGCACGTACCCGCCGGTTCTGGACATCTGCCGGTAAAACGAGGCCGGACTCGTGATGACCTGAAGCGCGGTTGCAGGAATCGTGGAAAGATCAAATTTCTTTACCGGGGTCGTGGTCTGCTGTTCCATTGAAAGAACCTCCTCGTTAGACGTTTACCACTTCACAAGATCAGGCAATTCCGCCTTTGGGGGAAGCTGATCCTGCGCGGACCCGCAAAGGACTCTGGTTTGTGGTATCGCCGTACTCAGCACGGATAATCGTATAGGATTCCCAGGATGGTTCCCTGATTGTTCCTTCGAATGAAGTTGAAGAGCACCTTGACTTCGTCACCTTTCCCGTCGAGCTGCAACGGGGAGTCCAGAGTCTGACGGTTGGCAGTGAAGCCTGTCAGAACGATTCTGTATCGACGCTTTGCCAGCCTGCCCTCTATATCGTGGGGACCTAAACGCTAAGGCTTGGACTGTGCACTCTCTGTCGTGGAGGTCCCAGAATTGGAAGCAGCTGTGTGACCTGCCGCACCCTTCCCCTTTCGGCCGGGATTGGAGCCGCCCGAAGAGGGAGTCTGAGTGGCAGTCGATCCGGTATCAGGGGCAAAGGTTGTGGAAGTACCTGCTTTCCCGCTGTCGGGGACCGGCCTTTCCGATTTCGAGTCGATCTGTTTTCCGCCTGTTCCCGTGCTGTCCGCCCCACCGGCAGATTTGTCTCCTGATGCCGATCCGGCGCCTCCAGGCGTCCCGCCGGAGTGCACCGACACCGCCCCTGAGATTGACGCCGGACTGCTCTGATGTGTCTGTACGGTTCCCGGCCGAGGATTCTGCCTGGGCTCGGACCCATCCACGGACTTGCCCGGTCTGCCTGTTGCCTGGCCTGCTTTCTCGGATACGGTTTCCTGTTCGGAAAAGGAAGGGATGTTCACGTCTGCTTCATCACCCGGACGAAGGGGGTCAATCACTGGGGCAGAATTTGGCGAACCATCATTTCCGGCTGGAACGATCCGGCCCGTAGGGGTCGTGCTCGGCGGATCTATCTGGGACGGCCCGATCTCCTCGACCGGCTCCGGTAAGGAAGGGGCCGCCACTTCGCCAGGCACCGGCGAAGAAGTGCTTGGAGCGGTGCCGGCCGGCACCGGGATCTGGGTCGGTCCGGTCCACCCCCCTGCACTTCCGGAAGCTGATCCCCAGGAGGAACCTGATGTTCCTGCACCACTCCCTGTACCGGAAGAATCTTGAGGAAGAGGTGGCGACCCCCTACTCGGTTGTGCCACCCTATCGGCGGATGGTTCGGGAGCATTCGGATCGTAATGGACGATCGTCACGGAAGATCCCAGCATGGCCACCCCACCTGCGGACGGCTTTTGCTCCACGATCGTGCCTTCCCGTCCCTTGTACTCTTTCTTGACGGATCGGACCGTCTTCACATGCGGCGTCAGCCCGGAATGCTGCAGAACGGCCAGCCCGGAATGCAGATCATACCCGACCACCCCGGGCACTCGGAGCATGCTGTCCGCGGCCGGGTTGTGACGCGGTTCCGCATGCCGGTCCAAAGGGCCGGCCCAGACAGGGACGATCACTGCCAGTAAGAGGACACATGCCGTACAGAAAATTCGATAGTTCATTGACCAGCCTCCCGGTTGATCAGGTGGATTTCGCGGATTCGGGCGTCACGAACCGAAAGACCCGAGCCGAGAATGGATAAGGAGCGGATTTTCTGCGGTCTGGGCGTAAGCCTCGCAAGGTCGGTCATGTACCGGAACCACTGCCCTTTTGGGATGATCCGGAACTCGCGACCGGGCAATTTCCGCACAGGCCCGGACACGGAAAACGCTATGCCGTGCGCATGCTTTGCCCCGTCTACGTCCTCATACTCGACCAAAATCTCAAGCGGTGCGGAATTTTCCGACAGCGGTGCGGACTGGCTTTCGACCTTCACGTCGGTGCGCAGGATCAGAGAGCTGCTCTTTGCAACATCAACGTTCATCCGCTGCCGTATCCCTTGAGCGGGCGCATGTCCGCGGCTCGAGAACCCAACTTCACCGGGATGCAGGGAAACGGTATCAAACCTGCCGTCAGATTCCTTCTCGCTGAAGATTTCCCAATAATCGAGGCCCTTAGTGAATCTGCCGTTTTGAACAAGATCTCCCGGGATCGGCAGATGGGAAAAATCCCAGCTCTTCTCAGTGGTGCCCGGCTCTGCAAAATCAAACACCATCGAGCTGTCCGTCAAAAAAAAGCTCCTGGGGCCCTGCAGCCTGGTGATGCCCCTGCCCGGGAGGTTCATGGGCTGAAACGTTGGAGAGTACAGATAGATGCTGTGAGGCAAGGCGGCGAATCTTTTGCTAAGCGACGACGCCTCGATGAGAATGTAGAGGACATATCCGGTGCTTCTCGGTGAAATGCCCAGCCGCCACTGGAATGCGGTCTGGTCAGGATTGGTCCTCACCACCGGGCCTGCCGGCAGGTTCACCCGTTTTGCCCCGGGGAGATACGGCCACCTGTCGAACAGGGCGACTCCGAACTTCTGCAGGGCTGGTGGGAATGTCAGCCCCAGGGTGTACTCCTCACCGGGGAACACATGGGCAAGATAGAGGATCCGGTATCCTCTGGTGAAGAAAAACGGCCTTGTCAGCGGGGTTCCTGTAAACGCCGGAATATTTCCGGACAGAGGGGCGCCCACATAGAGTTCCGCTATCCCGCCCGGCGGAACATGGTGGATGTTCTTTCCAAATGCTGTCCCGGAGAGCAGGAGCAGAACTGTCCCAATGAAAATGGCATTTTTGATCACGGTAAATGTCCTCCCGGCCGGAAGACGTCTCCAGCCATTCCGGTTCATCACCGAATCAGCTGCCGTATCGGGTCACGAGCTGATAGATGCTCTCCTCGATGCATTCCCTGAGGGCCTTGTCCACGCCCTCGTTCCGATCGTGGGAGACGGCCACATCCGCTCCGTCCAGCCCCTTTTTGGTGAAGCTCTGCACAAAAGAGCCAACGCCGCCAATGGAAACTCCTTTGCTGCCGACCTTCTTGCGGACGTTCACGGAATCCAGAACTTCCCCGGTTCGGGCATCCACAACGCGAATATCAAGGCCGATGGCCGCGTTTTTGGAACTGCCTTCCATACCGAGCCCCCGAAATGCGCCGGCAAGTCCGGTGTTGCTCTCTTCGGGGTTTGCCTCGCTGATGGTCCCTTCAAAAATGTAGTCTGCGCCGACAAGCAGATGCTGGGCGGAATCCCCTGTGGTCATGCCCTGAGAATTGATCTGCTTCTCCATCATGACTCCCTCGTGCAGTCGCTGCCGCTCGAGCACACGGAAGGCGCCGGACTTGATCAGTGCCGTGGCAAACATGTCTGTTCCGCTGGATGCACTGATCTCCGGGACGGTGCTTCTGAATTCGTAGATGGTGACTGCACGTCGTTCTCCCTGTCTTCTCGGCAGGGACTGGAGCTTCTGCGTAGTTTTGGAGTTGTCCACTTCGGGCTGTCCCCAGCCGAAGGCCGCCTGCGGTCCGGACACCTGCAGGAAGGCAGTAAAAAAAGTTCCAACGATGAAGAAGATGAGTGTGTTTCTCATGGACCCTCCTGAAGATAGACTGAATGGGGAGAAAGAACAGGAAATCAGGTCAACCCACCTCCGCTTTAAGCACAAAGAGGATTACAGATTGATTACACTTTGAAAGGAATATCAATGAAAGAAAGGGCGAGAAACAGATCTTACGAATTTTTTTTCAAAATACCAACCAGTTCTGCAGTTTCAGAGCACCAGGTCTTTCCATGCGCTGCAAGAACTTTTCTGAGCCTTTCGGCCGAATCGAGCGCCTCTACGATTCTTCCGCTACGATACAAGGTTCTGATGATCATGAGATGAAGAGATTCCGAGATTTCTTCCACAACCAGCGCCCTTTCATACAAGGAAATTGCTTTTTCAACTTGACTGGAATTCTCCAGGATGGATCCGGCCTGGGAAACGGCGTGGGAAAACCTGCTTCTGAGTCTTTCACGGCAGAAGACCGTCCACGGTTTTTCCTCTTCTTCCTCCAGGAAATGGCCTTCGTACAGATCTATGGCGGCCTCATACAAGCCCAGTGCTTCCTCGGTGTGATTCAAGTTATATGCCTGCTCGTCCGCCGCGGCGACATACTCCTCAAAGGCCATGACATCCACCCAGACAAGCCTGAGGTTCAGACTGATTCTGCGATCCGACAGGAGAATGGTTCCTGTGTTTCCCAGAATCTTTCGCAACCGATGCAGTGTTGTGGCGAATGACTGGTGAGCCGCATCCCCTTCGGCATCCGGCCAGAGGGCATCCATGATTTTGTCTTCAATTACGGCCCGGCCACCGTATGCGATCATGACCTTGAGCATCTCCAGAGGCTTCTTGCTCATCTTTCTCGAAAACGGCAGGACATCTCCCTGAATCCTGATACAGAAAGCTCCGAGGGTGTTCACCCGCACAGGCCACGTCCAACCGGCCATGCGGATGGACGTGGATTCCGGAATAAGGTTTCGCATGTTCATGATCCGGTGGACATACGCGGGCTCGATCTTCGCTTCCAGCGCCCTGGTCAGAAGATCGGCCATCGCAGGCGGGTCCCACCACCAGATCAGGGTGCACAACCCATTGCGCTTTCCCAGTTTGAGGGCCTTTTCGAGAAGGGTTGTTCCATCCCTGTCCTGACCCTGGTCAAAGGCTATCTGTGCCTGTGCCAAAAGATATGAAAATTTCATGCTCTTGCTGCCTGTGGAACTGCACAGTTCAGAAGTCCTGTCCAGCAGCAGGAGGGCTTCTTCTGTCTTCCCGCTGCGGTGCAGTACTCTGGCCGTTGCCAGCCGGCAGAGAATGATGGGAAAAATATAGCCTGTTTCCTCGGCGATGCGCAGACTGATGCGGGCATGAGCAAGCGCTATGGCAGGATCGCCCATGAGATGGGATCTCCAACTCAGAAGATAATGATAGTTGCAGTGCATGTGCCGCCTTTTCGGGTCGAGGAGCCCTCCGAGGTCCTTGATGAACTGTTTTGCCAACTCCATTTTCCCAAGTGAGAGGGCGTTGCATGTCCCGAGCGAGTGCAGCATGTAATCCCAGAGGTGAATCCCGTATTCTTGGCCATAGTGCAGGGCATCCCTTATTTTGCACAGGCCCTCTTCATGCGAGACGTTGATCCACGTATCCACCGCTATTTCCAGCCATTTCCAGGTCATAACCGCCAGTGGAGCGGCATCGGAAAACATGGCTGAATGCCGGACCTCCTCGACAATCTCCCAGCCCTTGTCCTGATCCCCCATGAGAAAGGAGAAGTTCATGGCGTATGTGCAGGTGCTCAGAAACAGGGAATGATCGGATGACTCCCTGGACAGATGCAGCGCACGGTCCACCCATTCGTTGATGCGGGGATGATACGGCCGACGGATCACGAGGGCTTTTGCCATCCCGGTTGTCGCTTCGGCCTCACTTCGACTGGAAGGAAAACAGCCGCCATTTTCAAGAAAACTTTCAAGCCAGTCTATCCAGCGGTCAAGTGGCATGAAATCGTTCCATTCAAGCAGAAACGTGTTCACGATGGCAGACCAGGTCAGTATCCGGCCCTCCAAGTCCTCTTCCGCATCAAAGTGATGAAAAGCTTCCTCAAGAAAAACTCTCGATTGGGCAGGGTTGTGGGACAGGCTGCAGATTCCCTTCCAGTACAAGAGCCAGGGCTCCCCGCCCATGGTCGGCTCGAGCATATCCAGCCATTGTTCAAGTTTCACGGTCCTGCCCTGCTGCAAAAAACAGGGGCCGAGGTCGCGGACAATCCGGCTGCAGTGGCCCGTTGCTCCGCATTGAAAAAACAGTGTGACAGCTTGATCCATATACCCGTGGCTTTCCAGAAGCTCAGCTGCTTGACGCTGCTTCAGAATCAACTCTTCGTAATCTTTTGTTTGACCTGCTTTTGATAGAAGAAATTCACGAAAAAGTGGATGAAACCGGTATACCGGGGTAGTCATTTCCTGGCGTTCGATGAAGACGTTGTTGCAGATGAGATTTTCAAGAATGCTTTCCGAACCAGGCATTCCTGTCAGGTCTCGGGCCATTTCAGCTGTAAAGAGCGGCATGATGCAGAGTTCGAGCAGAAAGGAGCAGACATCCTTGGTAAGCGAACCGAAGATCTCCACAGCGAAAAAGTCGAAATATTCCTGTCGAGGCAGCACAGGGGAAAGCACGGTCCGGTCGTTTTTCAAACTGATCTTCTCAAGGAAAAGCACAAGCCCTGCCGCCCACCCCTCGACCCGGTCATAAATGACGTCGAGTTCTTCAGGAGAAACCACAGCATTGTGCAGCGCAAGCAGGTCCTGCGTTTCCTGCCTGGTCAAACGGATATCTCTCCAGTTCAGAGTTTTGAGCTTCCCCCGGGACCGGAGCTTGGAAAAGGCAAGTGGCGGGTCTGTCCTGGCGAGAAAGATGAACTGCATGTTTTCGGGAAGGGTGAGAAGGACCTCGGGAAGCGTTTCCCTGAGTAAAGATTGATCGATGATTTCCTGAACATTATCGAGGACCAGGGCAAGTGAACCGGAGAGCGTTGATGCGAGTTCCGAGAAAAACGTTCCCCAAAAGACGTTTTCGTCGTTTCCCGCACGGGGTACCGGGTGCAGGCTGTCTTCGACGCGAAGCAGTCTGCAGACAGAGCTGTGGAGATGGTGATGGAAGGTAAAGGGGTCGGCATCGTATCTGTCCACACGATACCAGAGATGCAGCCGACCCGAATTCTGAAGATAAGAACTGATCAGGGTTGTTTTTCCCGCCCCGGCAGGGCTGGAAATCCAAATCGTCTTCTCCCCGGATTCGTCGATTTGATCAAACAGCCGTTGGCGAAACAGACAGCCGTTGACAACAGGACGCATCGTTTTGGTCTTGTCCATGCTTCTTCATACATTGCAGGCAATGAATAACAGAAGGACATCCCTTGGTGTTTTCGAAGCTCTACCGGGAAAACTCCAATCACACAAGAAAGACTGACCGGCAAAGGCAAGGAACGGCAATTTCCCCTTCTTCTCCGACAACTCGCGTCACAGAAAGCGGATCCGGTTTCAGTCCCTTTTTGCTAACCCTCGAAGAACCCCTCAAAAATCCATTCTGTCACAATCCTTGCAAAATGACGGTCTAAAGCCGTTCCACTGATGCCTGGACACCTCCTCCCATTGCATCTCCCATTCAGCAGGCACAACCGGCGCGGAATCATCCCTTCCATCCACCTCGCATACCTGAAAGGAAGTCCTGAATGGAACGCTGTCGACGATTTTGGAACACCCTGGTTCTGATCGCGTTTTCTCTGCTTGTTTTTTTCGTCGTTCCCGGACCTGAACGGGCTTTAGGCCATACGTCCATACGGGCCGTGTACCTGGGGCAGCGGTTCGATTCCCGATCCATCGACCGTTACCTTCATTATGCGGAACTTACGGGAATCAACGGGGCCGTGCTGCACGTCAAAGACCCCCGGGGGTTTTTGTACTGGCCTTCGCAAAACCCGCTTGCCCGGCAAATCGGAGCGATCAGATACAATTCCTCGGTGGTCGCCGAAGCCGTAAAACAGCTTCGGGAAAACGGACACTGGACCATCGCCAAAATCGATGTCTTTGCCGACGACCTTCTGGCCTGGAAACAGGGGGATATGGCGCTGTTCGACGGATCCCGGGGATCTGCCTGGAGGGACAGGAACGAGCTGGCCTGGACCAATCCCTATGACAGCCGTGTCTGGGAGTACATCATCGCTCTGTCCGAAGAACTGGTGGACCTGGGTTTCGATGAAATTCAGTTCGATTATGTCCGCTTCCCCTCGGACGGCAACCTGGAATGCATCTCCTACCCTTTGATTCGTGCCGGGTGGTCGAAATCACAGGCCATCGTCGCTTTTCTCGAACAGGCCAATCGCCGGCTCAAGCCCAAAGGGGCGGTCATTTCCGTGGATCTCTTCGGCATGGTCGCCTGGAAGCGGGAATTCGGAATCGGCCAGGTCCTGGAGGAGATCGCTCCGCACGTGGACGTGATCTGCCCCATGCTCTACCCCTCCCACTTCCCTGCGGGATTTCTCGGCTGGGCAAAGCCTGAGAACCATCCCCGAGACATCATGGCCAAAAGTCTGGCCCGGATGCAGGAACGGACCGACCGGGAGATCCGCCCCTGGATCCAGGGGTTCTGGTACGAACCCTTTGCAATCCAGGAGCAGTTCGAGGCAGTGGAGGATAGCGGAATCTCCGGGTGGACCGTATGGAATCCGGCCGCCAGATACCAGCCAACATACCAGGCACTGGCGCAGATGCGGGAAGTGGCTCTGAACGAACCGCAGCTCTACCCCTCTCTTGCGGAACTCGAAGCCAGGGAGCCGTATCTGGTTCGGGGAAACTTCAGGATCGTCAACTACACTGACTACCGGGAGGGGTTCTCCATTGTTTCGCTGGATGAGAGCAAACCCGGAAGGCGCAACAATTTCGCCACACCCGCTGCCATGCTCGCTGCTCTGGACGAGGCAATAATCGACCATGTCCTGACCACCCGAAACATCGCCTTCACCCCATGGACGACAAAAGCCCGGAAGCAGGCCCTCCTGGCCGGGATCATGTGCGCAGATACAGGCATCAGCCCAACCAGAATGCGGGCTGTACCGATCTATCTGGACTGGAAAAACTCCTGCACCTTCTCACTCTCCCCGCCGCCGGACAGGATCGCACTGTACAAACACCTGTCCATCAGGCCGTCCTGAGTCTGTGCTCGTCTTTGGGTGCTGTGTGCCGGACGAAGACGATAACAGCCGGATGCAGCGCCTCAGGAATGCCGAAACTGATCGGCTTCCATGTCCAGCCGTTTAAGGATTTTCTGCAGGGCCACCCGGGAAAGCCCGCTCACGCGAGCCGCTTCGGAAATATTTCCCTTTGTGGTCTGCAGGAGATTTTGTACATAGGACCGGGTAAAGTCGTCGAGAACCGCTGATTTGGCATCCATGTAGAGGGAGGGTTCCCCGTTCCCGTCGCCCCCGGGATCATGTCCTTCGACAAGTCGCAGCAGGTTCAGGTCAACCAGCTCCGTTGTGGAGAACACGGCGAGCCTGCGGATGAAATTCTGCAGCTCGCGAACGTTTCCGGGCCACGTCTGGCTGGAGAGATACGCCAGGACTTCCGGAGTTACCTCCTTGATCGGCATTCCCATCTCCTCGCAGGACGTTTTCAGAAAAAAATGGGCCAGAAGGGGAATGTCCTCTTTTCTCTCCCTGAGGGGCGGGACGTTCACGGACAAGACATTGATTCGATAATACAAGTCTTCCCTGAAACTCTTTTGTTTGATTTTTTCCTCCAGATCCTGATTCGTGGAGGCCAGGACCCGCACGTCAACCCGGATGTTCCTGCTCGAACCTACCGGACGGATTTCCTGTTCCTGCAGGCACCGAAGAAGCTTGGTCTGCAGGGACATGGAAAGATCCCCGATTTCGTCGAGAAGAATGCTTCCTCCCCGGGCCTCCTCGAACAACCCCTTGCGATCTCGATCCGCTCCGGTAAACGCACCTTTCACGTGTCCGAAAAGTTCGCTCTCCAGAAGCTGGTCAGGAATGGCCGGACAGTTCACAGTGACCAGTGTCTGGGAGGATCTTCGGCTCAGCTGATGGATGGTCCTGGCCACCAGTTCCTTGCCTGTTCCGGATTCACCACGGATAAGGACCGTATACTGGCTTTCCGCCACTGCGGCGATGGAATCCTTCAGCCGCCTGATCACCGGGCTGTCTCCCACGATGGAGTTGGTCGCGGTCCTCTGGGCAAGCAGAGAGCGCAAACGAATATTTTCCCCCAGCAACCGGCTGCGCTCCAGCCCTTTGGACACGACCTTGTACAGCGTTTCAGGGTCGATCGGCTTTGTCAGGAAATCATAGGCCCCGGCCTTCAGCGCTTTGACCGCTGTTTCAATGCTGCCGTAAGCGGTCAGCACGACGATGGAAAGCTCGGATTGTTGATCCAGAGCTTTGCGTAGAAGTTCGAGCCCGTTCATGGACGGCATGCGCAAGTCGGTAAGCATGACGGACACTGTCCCGCTCCTGATCGCGCTCAGGGCTTCTTCGCCTGAAAAGGCGTTCTGAACCGCTTCCTCGGGAAAGCGATTTTTGAGAAGCCTGGCCAGTCCCCTGGCGTAATCCTTTTCGTCGTCGACAATTAAAATTCCCATTGAATCCATCAAGATGTCCCGTTGTTTTTCTGCAGAGGGAAGTACAGGGAGAACTCGGCCCCGGATCTGTTGTTCACTTCGATTCCCCCCCCCAGATCCTGGACCAGTCCGAACACGATAGCCAGCCCAAGCCCGGTTCCCCTCCCCACTTCCTTGGTGGTGAAGAAGGGATCGAAAATCTGGGAAGAATACTCCCGGGGAATGCCTGGACCATTGTCGCTGACCTGAAGGAGAATCTCCCCCCTGTCACGGACCAGCGCGGTTTTTATCCGAACCTCGCCCGGGTGTTTTTCCCGGATTTCCTCCAGGGCATCCAGGGCATTGTTGATGAGGTTGGTCAAAATCTGCTCAATGGATTGATGATCGGCGTTGATCAGCGGCAGATCCGGTTCGACCTCAACAGAAATCACCGCATTTTTTTTCTCTGCTGAAATGCGGTAAATCCTGGCCATGGAGTCGACCACCTGATTCAAATCCACACTGCACGATTCCACCCGTTTCGGACGGGCGAAGTTGAGAAGGTTCTGCAGAACTTTTTGAGCCTGCGCGGTATGGCGAAGGATGACGTCCACATCTTCGAGTTCCTGCCTGTCCTTGAGGCAACTCTTCAACAATTCGGCATAACAGAGAATCACTCCGAGGGGGTTGTTCATCTCATGGGCCAGACCAGCGGCAAGCTTGCCCACGGTAGCCAGCTTCTCGCTCTGCTGCATCCGGGCAAGCATGCGTTTTTCCGTGGTGTTTTCCCGAATATATACGACCATCCTGCCATCCTTGCAGGACGGTCCGATTACCGGGTACATATTGATGGAAAAGCAGCGGTTGTCCCCTGCATAGGCTTCCTGGGTGAACGGCCGTCCCCGCTCCATGGCCTTTTTCAGTGAACAATCCCCGGAACCCTTCCCCTCGGGAAGCAAAATGGGCAAAATGGTGGCTGGATCCCCTTCTTTGCCCCCCTTGAGATTGTCCAGGGTTGCGGCAAGGCTGCGGGCGGCATTGTTGGCCAAAATCACATTACAGGCCCCGTCCATGAAGAGAAGCGGGTCGCTTATGCCTTCCACGATGGACTGTAAAACGTCCTTCTGGCGCAGCAGATTGTCCAGGGCAGCCAGGTTTTCCGATGCAATCCCCATCTGCTGCCCCAAAGCCCGCAACACGACCCTATCTTCCTCCTTGTCCGGGGTTCCGTCTTTCCAGGTGACGAACAGCACCCCCTCCACAGTGGATTCAGAGGAACTCACCGGAATAATTGCTCGGTTCTTTTCAAATTGCGGCAGGTTTTCCGTCACAAGGGTAAGCCATTTCTCCGGCAGTTCCGGCTTCAGGGAAGGATCCGGCCACGAATAAAACCGTTGGGACGCGATCAGACAGAGAAAGGAGACCTGATCCGCCTTGAAACGCTCCCCGATCTGCGGCAAAGCCCGCTGGAACAATTCGCGCCTGGTCTGGCTGCGGTTGGATCCGTCCAGCAGCCTGACAAAGAGATGCACATCGGATTGCCGCTCAGACGCCTCCCTGCTCAACGCCTCAGTCCGCTCACTTACCATGACCTGGAGGTTGGCCGCGTAATTTTGGAGCTGGTTCTTTGTTTCCAGGAGATGATCCCCGAGTTCCTCCATTCCGGTCATCATCTCCTCGATTTCATCCTTTTTTTCCAGCTTTTCCAAAACGCTGACCTCGGCCTGATCCTGGAAACGGCTCCGGAAGAAGTCGGTAAGCCGTCGGATATTGTGGCCGACCAGCCGGTTGAAGAAGACCTGGATGAGGGCAAAAAAGATGAACATGCCCCCTGCATAGATACCCACATATCCGACCGTGGCCTCACGGATCTGGGTCACCGCCCTGTCAACCGGCAGGCCCACGACATCGAGCCCTTCCACTGAATTGAGTTCATGCCCGAATCCCCGTTCACTGCCGTAGCGGGCGATGAGTTCCTTTGGCGCGTCAGAGGCGTCACCATGGCAGGACATGCAGGCTTGTTCGAATCGCACAGGCCTGGCCCGCATGTAATATTCTCTCGTACCGATGGTCCGGTATCCCTCCCAGTAGTCCTTGTCTGGATTTTCATGGAAGTATGTGAGCAGCCCGGTCTCGAAGTCGTTCATTTCAAAATCAGGATTCCGAGAGTTACGGGCCACCCTTCGATAATGGTACTGTGTTCGGGCCATGCTCAACGTGTCCATCACCCGCCGGGAAATGTAGGAAGTGGACATGGCTTCGATCATGAACTCCTCATCCGAAAGAACATCGAACATCTTGGGCCGCAGGGTTTCCCGGACATAGTTCTGAACGGAATCGACCTGGGACAGAACGAGTTCGGCCCGGTCCACCACCTGCGTATGCAGCAGGGACCGGAGATGGAAATACAGACCGGCCGAGAAAAAAATCCCCAGGGTCAGGACTATGGCTGTCAGGCCGATGAGAAATCTGCTCTGAAGGGATTTGGGACGAAATTGCGGCATGAAAACCTCATCTATGCCAAGCAGAACCTTATGCTTCGGCCGTGTGTACTCCGAAAGAAATCAATCCGACAAGTGCACCCATCAAGTAAGACCGAATCAACCACGTGCAACCGGCCGGGGCGCCATCCAGATCCACGATCTCAAAACGAAACCCGTTCCAGTCAACGCGCTCCCCCATCGCCGGAATACGGCCGTTGCAATCATGACCACCTGCATTTTTTCCTGACCCTGTCTTCCGGCACTGGAAAATTAGAGAAAAGGTTGCATTGCCTCGAAGAACCGGCCGGCCATGATGGCGTAGCCGGTTCCGTTGGGATGGATCCGGTCGCTCATCAGTGCTGGATTGTTCATGATGCCTTGATAAATATCAGGAATGAGCACAGCGCCGGTTTCGTCGGCAAGGTCCTGGTAGGCCTTGCCGAAACCACGGTCAAAGAGAGGAAGGTCGATGCTCCCGATGATGACCAGGGCGTTCTGCTCCTGGAGAGTGGTGATGATCGACCGAAGGTTGGAGAATGCTTCTTCTCTGGACACTCCGTTTTTGAGATCGTTCCCCCCGAGGGTTATCAGAACGAAGCGTGGGGACTGCATAACCACGTCCTCATGAACTCGATCCAGAGCCGTGGCCGTGGTATCCCCCGGAATACCGGCATTGATCACGGGAAGGTCGATCAGCCGGGCGAGCTGGGAAGGATAATCCATGCCCTGAGCCGCCCCTGTCCCGTATGTCAGGCTGTCGCCGAAACATATGACATTCTCCCCATTGAGGCTGAAGCTGGTGCTCACAACCTCTTGGGAATTCTCAAATCGGAATACGGCAAATCCTAGGAGAAACACGCACAAGATGATGAGGACTTTTTTCATCCTTGTTGCGCCGCCTCGCGCAAGAGAATGGAGGCGAGTGCGCCGGGCTTTTCAAGGGGAATGGCGTGTCCGCAGTCATCGATAACGTGCAGCTTCACCCCGGGATAATGGGTAACCAGCTCTTTGAAATCCGGAAGTGGACTGAGCTGGTCATGCCGCCCGCAGATCAGGGTTATCTTTTCGTCCTGATCACGGATGTGGCTGTGAAGGTCAAATTTTTCAGCCATGCGCTTGAGCTGGCGCAAGCGACGGAAACGCTTTCTGCAGGAGGTGAATTCCTTCCACATGGCCTCGTACGCCGACACCTGATCAGGGGAAAGAACACCGGGATCGTGAAAGATACGCTTGAGTTCAGTATGCAGTGTGGACATGGACCGCCCGATGCGTCGGCTCGTGGTCCGCAGGTGAGTCGAAACCAGAAAGATGCGATGAAACGAAGCGCCCATGGCCATGGCAAGTGACCCCCCGAGCGAATTTCCCGCAAGGATGGTGTCCTCTTTCCTGAATTCCGGAGGAATGGTTTGCAAAACCGCACCAGCCACTTCTCCGAGAGTGGAATAGCGCTCGTCAAAGTAAGGCACTCTGGGCGCAAAATGGCTGCATTCCGGCATATGTGAAAGGGTCTTCCGGATGTCATCCGGAGAGCCTGCCAATCCGTGAAGAAAAACTAACGTAAGCGGCATGGTTCATCCATTTTTGTTGGATCCAAACGTAATCATTCATCAGGGGTTTTGCAATGCTCACCCCGGGCCTTCAGCCTTGTGGATATTTCGAACGTTACCGAGACCTGGCGTCCGGCTGCGGGCATCCTAAACGATGTTCGGAAAACCCTGGACACCACGCCGCCAAATTTCTTGACAAAATCATGATTGAACGCCAATTCCAATGGCGCCTGCCTTGCCTTGTTCGGCACGCCCAAGGCATGGAAACAAGCAGGATTCGTGAGCACTCAGGTGTCGAACTGTCGCAAAATCAGCGCGAACGGTTGCCCTCCCATCATCTCAACGATACACAGATGGAAAAGGTTTCTGGGCACGCATATAAGAATGGATTTCAAGAACTCAATACCTGGAGAGGTGTTTTTTTCCGGCACTACCACCCAGTGGGAAAGGAGGATTTGGATGTATCCGAGCGATTTGCAATTTACGAACACGCACGAGTGGATAAAGGTAGAAAATGATATTGCCCTGGTCGGCATCACCCATTTCGCCCAGGAGCAACTCGGCGACATCACCTTTGTAGAACTCCCTGAAGTGGGAGCAATGGTGGAGGAAGGCGAGGAGATGGGCAGCATCGAATCGGTGAAGGCCGCCTCCGAGCTTTACAGCCCGGTAACCGGTGAAGTGATCGAGGTCAATACCGATCTGGAGGACGCTCCGGAGCGCGTCAATGACGACCCTTACGGCGAAGGATGGCTGATCCGCGTCAGGATCACCCAGGACCCCCTTGAGGCGCTCTCCCCTGACGAATACGAGGAACTCATCGCTGAAAAGGATTGAGTTCCCCCCATCTTCATTTGAGGTGCACATGCCCTACATCCCCCACACACCGGAAGAGCAGCGGGCCATGCTCGAAACCATCGGGGTTTCCTCGGTCGAAGAACTCTTCGCAGACATTCCCCGCTCACTTCGGCCAAAGAGCTTCAATCTCCCTGAAGGCCTGAGCGAAATGGCGGTCAGAGCCCGTCTGGAGCAGTTGGCCCTGAAAAACGATGCCACCCTGACCAGCTTTCTCGGGGCCGGCTTCTACAATCATTATATCCCATCGGCAGTCCAGGCCCTGATCAGCAGGGGGGAATTCTACACCGCCTACACTCCCTACCAGCCCGAGGCATCCCAGGGGACACTGCAGGCCATTTACGAGTACCAGACAGCTGTCTGCAGGCTGATGGACATGGAATATGCCAACGCCTCCATGTACGACGGCGGCACGGCCATCTACGAAGCCATGATGATGGCCGTGCGCAAGACAGACCGGACCAAAATCGTGGTTTCGGAATCCCTGAACCCGATCTACCGCTGCATGCTGGACTGCTACACCTCGAGTCTCAATCTGGAGCGGATTACTGTTGCGCATGACAATGGCGCCACAGATGTTCAGGCTCTTCTTGATGCCGTGGATGATCAGACTGCCGCCGTTATCGTCCAGAACCCGGATTTTTTCGGCAACATCAACGACTACTCCGCCCTGTTCGCCAGGGCCCGTGAAAAAAAGGTGGTTTCCATCATCTCTGCCTATCCGGTGCTTCAGTCGATTCTGAAGACCCCTGGTGAGATGAAGGCCGACATTGCCGTGGCCGAAGGCCAGAGCCTCGGGCTTCCCCTCAGTTTCGGCGGTCCGTACCTGGGCATCATGACCTGCCGCAAGGAACTGATCCGGCAGATGCCCGGGCGGATCGTGGGCAAGACCGTGGATTCCCGGGGCCGGACCGGATACGTGCTCACGCTGCAGGCCCGTGAGCAGCACATTCGAAGGCAGAAGGCCACCTCGAACATCTGCTCGAACCAGGCACTGTGCGCACTGCAATCCCTGGTCTATCTCTGCCTGCTCGGTCCGGAAGGGCTCTCGCGTACCGCTGCCATCTGCCTTGAACGCGCCAGGTACGCCATGGAGCGCTTGACGTCGATTCCCGGTGTGGAACTGGTCAACCGCGGCCCGGTTGGGAATGAGTTTGCCGTCCGGCTCCCGGTGAATGCCTACGAGATCATTCACAAACTCAACAACCGGGATTGCGTGCCAGGGTTTCCCCTGGGGAGATACTACCCTGGTATGGAAAACTGCCTGCTGGTGGCCTGCACGGAAACCAACACCGAAGAGCAGATCGGCGTCATGGCCGAAATGCTGAAAGGGGCGCTGCATCCATGAAAACAGTTTTTGAAAAATCCACTTCCGGAAGACCGGGCGTATGGCCGGGAAAGGCTTCGCGTGAACCCGTTCTTCCCGAGTCCCTGAGACGAGCCACGCCGCCTGGTCTGCCGGAACTCTCCGAACTCGACGTGGTCAGGCATTTCACCCGCCTGTCCCGCATGAACTTCGGGGTGGATTCCAATTTTTACCCCCTGGGTTCATGCACCATGAAGTACAATCCCAAGTTCATGGAGGAGATAGCCGCTCTCCCGGGGTTTACCAGGCTGCATCCACTCATCCCGCAGCTTCGAGGTGCCGGCCTGCACACCCAGGGCGCCCTGGAGGTGCTGTTCGAAACCGAGCAACTGCTCTGTGAAATCACCGGCATGGAAGCCTTCACCCACCAGCCCCTGGCAGGAGCCCACGGCGAACTCACCGGGGTCATGCTCATTGCGGCCTATCACCGGGACCGGAACAACCACAAGACCAAGATCATCGTGCCTGACTCGGCCCACGGCACCAACCCCGCTTCCGCAGCCATTGGCGGATATGAGGTGGTCTCCATCGAATCCGTGAACGGCATCATCGATCCCAAGGTCCTGGCCGGTGTTCTCGACGAAGAGACCGCCGCAGTCATGATGACCTGCCCCAACACCCTGGGATTGTTCGAGGATCATCTGGAAGAGATTGTCCGCATGGTCCACGAGGTGGATGCACTGCTCTATTATGACGGGGCCAACCTCAATGCCATCCTGGGCAAAATGCGTGTCGGCGACGCCGGGTTCGATGTGGTCCACTTGAACCTGCACAAAACCTTCGGCACCCCACATGGCGGCGGGGGACCCGGGTCAGGACCTGTCGGTGTCAGCGCCAGGCTGGAGCCGTACCTGCCGATCTCCCGGGTGGTCAAACTGGAAGACGGACAGTTCTTCCTCAATTACGATTATCCCAAGACCATCGGCTACGTCGCGCCCTTCTACGGAAATTTCGGGGTCGTGCTCAAGGCGTATGCGTATATTCTGCGGCTGGGCCGGGAAGGTCTTATCAGAGTCAGCGAAAATGCGGTCCTGGCCGCCAACTACTTGCGAAAACGGCTGGAGGATCACCTGGAGATCCCCTACAATCGCACCTGCATGCACGAATTCGTGGCTTCCGCCGCGAAACAGGCGCAAAACGGGGTGCGGGCCCTGGATATTGCCAAGGCTCTGCTGGACCGGGGATATCATGCACCCACGGTCTACTTTCCGCTGATCGTCAAGGAATGCCTGATGCTGGAGCCCACTGAAACAGAGAACAAGGAGACCCTGGACCGGTTCGTGGACGATCTGATCGAAATCGTGGCCCTTGCCGAAACAGATCCGGCCGCGGTTCAGGCCGCACCGCAAAACACCCCGGTGTCCCGGCTCGACGAAGTCACGGCAGCCCGCAAAATGGAACTGACCTTCGGGCCGTGTTGAAGAGAA
>JBKHAV010000166.1:0-3760 GCA_046542715.1 Desulfovibrionales bacterium | reverse complement strand
CATTGCCAAAGAAGGAACCATTCCGGTAGGAAAAGAGAATGGAGGAAAAACAATGATCAGACGAGCGGTACTGGTGTTGATACTGGCCCTCCCGATTTTTTCGGGGTGTCAGAAAGCGTATTATGCGGGCATGGAGAAGATCGGGGTGCACAAGCGGGAGATCCTGGTGGACCGGGTGGAGGAGGCCAGGGATTCCCAGGAGGACGCTAAGGAGCAGTTCGCCTCCGCTTTGGAGGAGTTCAATGCGGTGGTCGGGTTCGAGGGCGGCGATCTGGCTGCACAGTATGAAACCCTGCAGCGGGCATACGACCGCAGTGTCGACCGTGCCGAAGAGGTCAGGACCCGCATCGCCCGGGTGGAGGATGTGGCCGAGGCCCTGTTCGACGAATGGAGGGCCGAACTCGACGAGTACACCGACCGGCAGCTCAGGCAATCCAGCGCCAGCAAGCTCGAGCAGACCCGGGCACGATACGAACAGCTCATAACCGCCATGAAGCAGGCCGAAAAGAAAATCCACCCCGTCCTCGACACCTTTCAGGATCAGGTCCTCTTTCTCAAACACAACCTGAACGCCCGGGCCATCGCCTCGCTCAAGGGCGAACTCGCGACCATGCGAACGGACATCAGCGAACTGGTCCGCTCCATGGAAAATTCCATTGCCGAAGCTGAAACCTTTATCCGGCAAATGGAGGAGTAGCGGCAGGGGGGAAGCAAGAAGCAAGCAGGATTGAGCAAGCAGCAAGCAGGAAAGGCGAAAGGCAGGGAAAGCCGGCGTTACTCCCATCCACCGCTCACACCTCAGTGTCATTACCCGACTCGTTCGGGTAATCCATCTTCATGCCTTTCGGCGTGTGGGGCATGAAAGAAGAAGAGAAGAACAAAGATGGATGCCCCGGACAAGCTGTGGCATGACAAGAAAAAACCGGATGGACCGAGGAAGAATGAAAGGTGGATTTTCCATGAGTGAATACAATGCCCGAGATTGAAACACCATTTTCCCCTTGCATTTTCTTTCCGTTCCAGTATTTCCCTGTAGTAACTCTTCAAAATCAACCGATACTCTTCAATAACTCTTCCGAGGACAGGTGTGGGCAAAGAGCGGGCCATGAAATCGCAGACCAGCAAGGTACCCGGGGACGGCGCGGAACGCCGGCCGGATGCGTTTTCTGACGTTCCGCCCTCGGAAGTGCACAGCCTCACCACGAAATCCTTGGAAGGGTTTGAGGCCATCGTTCAGAATTCCCCGGACATCATCGTGCGCATGGACCGCCGCGGGACCAGGTTGTTCGTCAACAGGGCGATCGAAACCTATACCGGGAAGCATCCCTCCACCTTCATCGGCAAATCCATCGAGGACTCGTTTCAGCCGGATCTGTCCCGGCTTTTTCGCACCAAGCTCGATGAGACCTTTCGCACCGGCAAAAAGGTGTGCTTTGAATTTTCATCCCCCTCCCTGCTCGGGTTTCGAAGCTTTCAGACCTATGTTGTCCCGGAATTCCAAAGGGACGGGACCTTTACGACGGTCCTGTCGGTGAGCCGGGACGTCACCGAACAGAAGCAGGTGGAAGAGGCGCTCCGGGCGAGCGAAGAGAACTTTCGGGAGCTGACCGAGAATATCCAGGATGTGATCTGGCTGCAGACCACAGAAGAGATCCTCTATGTGAATCCGGCATACGAGTCGGTGTGGGGCCGGTCCATCAGCGAATTGTACGAAAGACCGGGTTCGTTCCTGGACGCGGTTCATCCGGAGGACCGGGAACGGATCGCCCAGGCCCACGCCAGGCATACTCACTCTGGAAAGTCTTTTGCGGAAGAGTACCGGATCCTCTTGCCCGACGGTGAGGTCCGGTGGATTGACTCCCGAGTCTTTCCGATTTTTCGGGAGGGAAAGGTTGTCCGACTGGCCGGAATTGCCGAGGACATCACCAGGTACAAGGAGATCGAAGAGGAACTCAGAACAAAAGAGCTGCAGTACCGCACCCTGGTGGAGACCTCTCCGGATATCGTAGTCCGGTACGATCGCAAGTACCGCAGACTGTTTGTCAGCCCGGCCGTGGCGGAGCTCTTTGGGAAAAGCCAGGAAGAGATGATCGGAAGGACCATAGGCGAGGAAAACCTGGCCCCTGACACCGTGCCAATCCTGGAAAAGGGCATTGAACAGGTTTTCAAGACAGGCACCAAAGCGACCATTGAGATCGATTTCCAAAAGCCGCACGGCAGAATCTGGCACCAGTTCAAGCTCATCCCGGAATTTTCAGCCGAGGGCGATGTGGTCTCTGTGCTGGGCGTGGGGCGGGACGTCACCGACCTCAAACTGGTTCAGATGGAGCTGCAGCTGGCCCACGACGCCCTGGAATACCGGATCAAACGGCGAACCGACGAACTGGAGCGCACCAATTTCCAGCTCATGCAGGAAGTGGCCGAACGGGAACTGGCCGAGGAGGCCGCCCGGCAGGCGTCCCAGGCCAAGAGCGAGTTCCTGGCCTCCATGAGTCACGAGATCCGCACGCCCATCAGCGGGATCAAAGGTCTGTCCGAAATGATGCTGCACAGGGAGAAGGATTCGGAAAAGCGGGAGGAGCTGGCCATGATCATCAAGGCCGCAGACTCCCTGACCTCCATCATCAACGACCTGCTGGACCTCTCCCGCATCGAATCGGGCAAAATGGAACTGGTGTGGGAAGATTTCGATCTTCACGCTCTGCTTGGGCGTTGTGTGAAAATCTTTCAGCTGCCCGGGCAGGAAAAAGGGGTTTTTCTGTCCCTGAGCCAATCGTCAGACCTGCCGCAGTTTGTCCGGGGGGATGCAGGCAAGCTGGAGCAGGTGCTCAAAAACCTGCTGTTCAACGCCGTCAAATTCACGGAACAGGGCGAAGTCGAGTTGACGGTCACCCCTATGGGAGAGGCAGGCGAACTCCTGTTTTCGGTTCGGGACACCGGTATCGGCATCCCGGCCGACCGGATTGACGACCTCTTCAAGAGCTTTTCCCAGCTCGATCCCTCCCTGTCCAAAAAGTACGGAGGGGCAGGGCTGGGCCTGGCCATCTCCAAACGGCTCGTTGAGCTCATGGGCGGGACCATCTGGGTGGAAAGCACCGAAGGGAAAGGCAGCAGATTTTTCTTCAGCATCAAACTGCCGGCTTCAACTGTCAACGTTGACATGATCGCCCAGGGCAATCTGAGCGGCCCCGAACTTCTCGCCCTGCTGCCAAAGCTCTCCATTCTCCTGGCCGAGGACAACAAGGTCAACACCCTGTTTCTGACAAAAGTCCTGTCCCAGGCCGGGCATTGCGTGGTTTCCGTGGAAAACGGCCGCGAGGCCCTGGAGGTGTTCGAAACGGACACCTACGATCTCGTACTCATGGACATTCAGATGCCGGAAATGGACGGCCTGCAGGCCACAAGGGCCATCCGGAAGAAGGAAAGAACCCTCCAGGGAAACAAGGCAACGCTGGTTCCCATCATTGCCCTTACCGCCTACGCCATGAAGGGGGACAGGGAAAAATTTCTGCAGGCCGGCATGGACGGCTACGTGTCCAAACCCGTGGACTTCGCCAAACTCGCCCGCACGATTTTCGAGGTGCTGGATAAGAGGATCGGGGCATGACAAGAATAGAAAGCCGAGGATCAGTGCGGAATGCGGTTGTTCGGCTGACTAAAGAAAGGCCCTTCCTCCCTTCCGTCATTACCCGGCTTGACCGGGTAATCCATGCCTTTTGCAGGGTAAGGCCCGAACCTGGATGCCCCGATCAAGTCGGGG
>JBKHAV010000004.1:0-60074 GCA_046542715.1 Desulfovibrionales bacterium | reverse complement strand
ATTGGCACCCCGTTCACGAGGCAATCAAGACCAGAGCGATCAGTGCAGCAAGAATTCCCGTCATTCTTCGACTGGAAAGGCTCTCTTTGAGCACCAGCCAGGCCAGCAAAACCGTACCGGCAGGGTACATGGAAGACAAGACCGCAGCGATGTCCAGCCGCCCGGTGCTCGCGGCCAGAGCAAAAAAAATCCCTCCAGCGGAATCAAGAACTCCGGCCAGAAAAATTAGGGGGAAATCTTTTTTTCTCGGCCGGGTTCCCATCCTTCTCAGGGTAAAGACAGAAAGCAGAATGAGGACTCCTGTGCCTTTGGCAACGATCAGCGGCCAGAGCACGGAAACCTCTGCAGCCCTGTCGATGAAGATGAACGAGATCCCGAAACTCACCCCGGCAACAAGAGGCAGCTTCAAATCCTTGAGGCGCAGGGGAATCTCACGATCCGGAGCGCACAAGAGCCAGATCGCGGCAAACGCCGCAAGAAACCCGGCAAGCTTGAGATTCCCTGGAACTCCTTCCACGGCCATGCCGAACAGAACGGGAACCGCTGCCGTAACCACCGCGGCAACAGGAGCCACAATGCTCATCCGCCCGGAAGCGAGGCCTCGATAGAGCGAGGTCAACCCCAGGACAGAAGTAACTCCGGCGGCAATGCCCAGCCCGAGAATGCGCGTGTCCGGAATCGGACTTCCCTGAACAATGGCAAAAACAAGCAGCATGCAAATGCCGACCATGTAGCTGAACAGCACCACCCCGAGGGCACCGCTGGTTTTGGAGGCGATGCCGCCGGAAAAGTCACCTGTACCCCAGGACAGAGCTGCGCCCATTCCATAGGAAACTGCAAGAAGTTCCTGATAATTCATCCGATTTTCCTGCTTTTTCAATGCAAAGAGGTCGGGGACAATACGAGGAGGCATCACAGGTTGCAAGGACATTTTCGTTGCAGGGTCTTCATAGGCAATGCTACCGGGTACGGAAATCTGCCTCCGGTCCGCTTGTGGAACCGAAGATTTCATGCCATAGCACCACCGTTCGATTTATCTCAGGACGTTTTCAATGCATAAGCCCGGTCCTTATCTCGCTACCGCAACAACAATACTGGCCATTGCGGCACTGTATACGCCACAGCCACTGCTTCCCACTCTTGCCCGATTCTTTGACGTCACCAGGCCCACCGCAGGACTCCTGGTTACGGTCACCCTCCTCCCGCTCGGTTTTGCTCCGATTGTTTATGGAATCCTGTTGGAGCGATTTTCACCGAAGCTCATGATCCAAGTCAGCGTCTTTCTGCTTTCTGTGACTGAAGCGGGAATTGCGATGTCCTCGTCCTTCCCCCTTGTCGTGCTGCTTCGTGCGGTGCAGGGATTTCTTATTCCCGCGACCCTTACAGCGCTGATGACCACGACCTCTGCCCAGGCGACGAAACAGAGTGTGGGACGGGTCATGGCCCTGTACGTGACGTCGACAATCCTGGGAGGATTTCTCGGACGATTCGGCTCCGGCATAATCGCAGCCTGGTTCGGCTGGAGGGCCTCCTTCTGGGTCATGGCATTGGCTTTGCTGATAAATGCACTGTTTCTTTTCGCCTTTCCTTCCTCGCCCAAGCCCGAACAAAAACAGGCTTTGACTCTGAAATTGGCCTGGAACATCGTGATGAAACGAGGATTTTTGCCGATATTTTCGGCTATCTTTTGTCTTTTCTTTGTCTTTCAAGCCCTGCTGAATTTTCTCCCCTTCCGTTTGGAAGAGTTTTCCCAGGCAAATACAGAACTCCGGGCGGCCTTTCTATACTTTGGCTATCTCGCCGGTCTGATCGCTTCCCTGACATCCACCCGAACAGCGCTTCGACTTGGTGGCGAACCTCGGGCCCTGGTGATCGGGCTGATGCTGTATCTCATTTCCCTGTTCCTGTTCCTCTTCCCAATGGAAATCTGGCTGTACATGATCATGTTCCTTTTTTGCGGATCCATGTTCTTTGTCCATTCCCTGGCCCCCGGGGTGCTCAATGCCCGCGAGCGAGAACACAAGGGAGTGGTCAACGGCTTGTACATCGCCTTTTACTATCTTGGGGGAACCCTTGGTTCCTATCTGCCGGGATTCATCTACAGGGATTTCGGCTGGGAAGTCTTTGTGCTTTGCCTTTCCGGTGTCCTGGGGCTCGCCGTCCTTTTGGCCTGGAAAGCCGGTCAACACCTTCGTCCACTTCCTTGAGGTCTGGTTTCCATGATATCGTGGCGCAGAAAGGATTGGTCCTTCACAAATCTTTTCTCCACGTATCAACGGCAGGATGTCGGACAAGGAGAACCCATGGCAAGAAAATTTCTGCTTTGCAAAATGCTTGCTGACGGCACCAAAAAACCCATCGACTGCTTCACGGCAGACAACATGACTGAAGCCAAAGAGGCATTGCGATGGTTAAAGGAGCACCATCCGGAAAGGGATGAACTCAACCTCGGTGGTGGAGAATTTTTTGAAATCCTGGAGGAGGATTTTTGTCTTCCGGCAGAATGGGAGAGGACTTTAGAAATTTTCAAGCAAAACAAGGAGCGGAAGGGGTTTGAACCTCAAATTAACAAGAAAAAATCCAGCGTGACAACGCGGTAGCGCGTCTTGCGTGGGAATTTTTCACCCCCTGCTATGCCGCAGCGTTCTGCTTGATGAGTTCGGTCACTTCCTCACGGGTCGGGCCCGGTCCCACAGACAATGCCGTGACAATGAGTTTGTCGGATGCAATTTCATAAGGCTGCATGGTCAGGGTGAGTTTGTCCATATTGGCGATGGTGATCTGATCGATCTCACTGAAAGGAAGAATGGACCCCACTCGTTCGCTCATGGTTGAAAAAATCGCTGCCATTGCAGCCATGGATTCCGTGTGATCGCCTGTTCCTGCAATGAGCAGTCCCAGTTCGTCGGCAAGGACGACGCCACGGGAGGTTTTGGGCTTGGAAAGCTGGTTCACCACATTCTGACAGGCGCCTCCGAACCCATCGGGAGAAGCGAGCACCGTGCTTGGTTTGGGTGGTTCCTGGATTACGATTCCCATGGAGTTGAGTTTCGCGTTTTCCTTTTTCAGGCGGGCAATCTCATTATGGGAAGCTTCAAGCTCGACAAGATTTGATTTGAGGGTGCGATTTTCCTCTTTGAGGCTCTCCATTTCCCTGATCCGGTCCTGGAGCCGTTCCGATTTGATCGAAAGTTCTTGGTTGGTGCTTTCAAGGTCGGCAAGCCTTTTCATCTCATCTTCGAGGATTTTTGCCTGCGAAGCCAACTCGCGGTTCGTTTCCTCCAGTTTCTCCAGATATCTGACCTGCTCGTCGAATTTCTCCGTCTTGAGGGCAAGTTCACGGTGGAGTTCTTCTTCTCTGGCAGATGCCGCGGCACCATCGCTTCGGGATGCGAGTTCCTCACGGACACGCTGCAGTTCGCCGGACAATGTGGTCTTTTCGGATTCAGCCTCTGCCAGTTTTCGATGGGCAGCGCTGAGCTTTGCCTTGAGTTCCGTAACGGCTGCATTGGTCGTTTCCACTTGTCGTTTCATTTTGACGATCCGACTTTTTGCGGCCGCAAAAATGGACTTGTTCTCCTCCTTTTGCTGTTCATGAAGCTTTTTGTACTCTTCGAGTTCCCGAAGGATTGCATCAGACGCCCGGATCTCCTGAGGAGAAGAGTCATTGAAGTTCTCCCCGGGGGAAGGATCTCTGGTTTCTCCGACCACGGGGCCGCGTCTCGTGGCACCCTGCCCGGTCGCAGAAACACCCCTCAGGTTCGCCAAAAGAAAACCGGCAATGAAAAAAAGAAGCGCTCCGGCAAAAGAGGCGATCCACGCAATCATTTCTGGCGTCAATGTCATGATCTGTCCTCGAAAAAGCGTACCTCTGCCCGTCGGTTCTTTGCCCAGGCAGCAGGAGTATTGTTCCTGTCTACAGGCTGCGAGGCACCATGTGCCTCAAGTGTGATCTGTTCTGCAGGGAAACCCCTCCCCTGCAAAAACACAGCAATGGATTCAGCACGCTGCCGGCTGAGCTTGGTGTTGTCCACCGAATTATAGCCGGTTCTGTCGCTGTGGCCGCTGATGTGGACCCGGATTTGCCCACGGCTCGGGAGCTGATCCAGGACTCGGCTGAGCTTTGCGACCTGTTCAGGCTCTAACCTGAACCCCAGAGGGGGGAAGTTCAGCACGACTTCAGAGACATGCCCCTGAACATCGGAAGTGTTCGCGTGTTCACGAGAAGATCTTTGTGCCGTGGAATCTGCACTCTGTTCCGGATTTCCACTCGATTGCGGCTGAAGCGAAACATCCACTTCAACCGGGTCCACTTTTCGGCTCTCAAACGATTGGCTCATTGCAGATGATGCACCACCAGAAATCGTGTCCGATGGTGCCGAACCCTGGGGAAGCCGCGTGGCCCAAATAGAAGGCATGACCTGAAGATTCAGGTACACGATGTCCGCCATCCCAAGGGCCAGGCACAGAACGATGCCCGCAATGAGTCTGGTTTGCAAATTGATCTCTCTTTTTAAATGACCTTCTGCAAAGCAGGGATCATCCGCCGCAGTTCAAGAAAGATGAGTCCGAGTTTCGCTTCGCTCGAGACCAGGAGCACAAGGACCGATTCCGAACCTACCGAGTTCAAAATGACAAACCCCTTATCGGACTTCACGTAGATTTGGGTCAAAGGGGAACGCATAAGTTCCGAGGAAATGCGTTCACCAGTTCCAAGCAGTGCCGCTGACATACCTGCCACAAGCTCTTCGTCAATCTCTGAGGGGGCCACGGCAGCAATGAGAAAGCCGTCCAGACTGACTACGGCTGCACCGAAGATATCCGGCGAACTGACGCGGAGTCCCCGCAAAATTTCCGTGATTTTTTCCGTCTTGCTAGCCATCGTTCTTCTCCTTCAGCAGATGTGTTCAGTTTACAAATATAGTGATAAAGAGCCTATTGGCCCAATCCGCTGCCCTGATATCATTCAAGCGGCTGCAGAGTCATGCAGCATTTTTCACCGGCCTCCTGGACCTTGTACGAGTACTTTGCACCTGTAAAGGAACTGATCAGAGCCGCCCAGTACTCGTGGAAGAGCAGGCAGAGTACCGACTCCCCTGGTTCTTCCCCGGCCGTGCGGATTGCCTGCAAAAGTCCACAGGGCTGAACGCAGAGGCTGACGTCGGTCTGATCAGATATCGAATACGTAAAATCAAAGCTGCTTCCGAACCGCTGGTTCATGTGCTTCAGCAAATCGTCCAAAACATCTTCCTCATACATTTCAGGAAGATGTGATGCGGCTACCGTTCCTGCTCTGCGCCCGACTGATTTATGACCTCTTCCCAGAACCTCGGTTATTGCCTCAGCAAATTCTGCCAGCAAAATGCCGACCTCATGGTAGGCTTGATCGAGTTCTTCTCCGGTTAATACTTCGGCGGCCGGCTGCGTCTGGAGGAATTGATCCACAAGGGCGACGTTCTCCTCGATTCTGTGAAACGGTCGAATCATTGTGACGTCTGAGACAGTGATGCATTGCGACGGGCAGACATACATGCATGACAGACAGCCTATGCAATCTTCCGCAGCAACGACCGAAGCAAGATTCGTTTCCGGGTTGCAACTGAAAACATCGACAGGGCAGATGTCTTCGCACAATGTGCACCCTCTGCAGCCATTTTCCGCTATAGAAACTTTGGGCATGGGTTATCTCCTTGCTCTGCGGATGAATTTTCCATTCCGCCTGATGACCACTTCCAGCTTCATCTCACCCATCCGGTGGGTAGCGCAGGACAGACAGGGGTCATAACACCGGATTCCGAACTCGACGGCATTGAGCAGAAGATTGTCGGGCTGGTCGATATATCGTTCCGCAGACATTTTGATGGTGGAATCAATAGCCTCCAGATTCTGCTGGGTGGCGACCAGCAGGTTGGCTCTGGTGACAATTCCATCGCCATCCACCTGATAGTCATGGATCAAAATGCCGCGGGGCGCTTCGACGTGGGCTGTGGCATTGCGCGGGGAACCGAGCTGAGACTTGACCGTGTCGCTCTTGAGCGCATCACTGCTGACGAGCTTCTGCAGCTTTTCCAGCGCGTGCAGAAGTTCGATCATGCGTGCGGAGTGGTAGGCAGCGGTTTCATGACAGATCGCCCCGAATTGATGACGAAACTTCTCCAGTTCCGCATTGGCAAGGGGGGTGTCGATGCTGTCTGCACAGTTGAGTCTGGCCAGCGGGCCGACGCGGTAGGAGAGAGACTCTCCGGCGGCATCGAAAAGAACGTACTTTCCATAGGAATGCCCCACTGCCTGTTCTGAGATATGGGAAGCCCAGTTGTCTTCTGGAACATCGAGACTGGTACCGTCGATTTTCTTGAATCGCATATCACCCTTGTAGAAATCCAAAACTCCGTCTGAAACCGTTCCCAGATAGTTGGTCTCCAAGGGCAGGGAATGCATCAGCTCTTTTTTTGTCCCGAGAATGGATGCGGCCGCCGTGTACAGTTTTTGCCCCAGATTCATCCCCTCGGCCACAAGGTCCTTCAACTTCTGAAGCTTCTCCTTGGACAACGGGGCGGCCATCCCGCCCGGAACGCTTGCAACCGGATGGGTCCCACGTCCCCCGACCAGTTCCACGATGTTCTGTCCTATGGTCCGCAGCCTCAAGGCGCTCTTGGACATGGCAGGGTGCTTCTTGACCATGCCGATGATGTTCCGTTCTGCAGGGTCCGCATCCAGGCCGAGAAGAAGGTCGGGGCCGGCCAGGGCAAAAAAGTGCACGGCGTGCGAACTGATCAGCGCTCCGAGATTGAGGATATTGCGCATGGCCTCAGCCGATTCCGGAATGGTCGCACCGAAAACCTTATCCACGGCGCGTGATGCGGCCACATGGTGGGTCACAGGACAGGTGCCGCAGATTCTCGCGGTCATCGTCGGCATCATCTCTACCTGCATGCCCTGGAGAAACGTTTCAAAGCCACGAAAGTCCATGACTCTGAACAGGGCGCCGGAGATGTGGTTGTCATCATCCACATCGATGGTGACACTGGCATGTCCCTCGATTCTGGTGATGGGATCAATCGCTATCTGACGTGACATGGGGGGCTCCTGATTGCTTATTGTTCGCTCTGCATCCACTTCTTCAGCAGAAAGGTCGGTTTCTGACGGAAGACCGGAGATGCCATGGCATAAGCGAAATGGGTTTTGGCCTGCTTCTCGATGGAATGCACGATTTCTTCGTAGGGAATTTTGGTCAGGTGTGCCATGCGCAGGGCAACCTGACTGCGGACATCCTTTTGCGGTTCAAGGATGATGTCCGAAGTGGGTCCGCCGCAGGAAAAGCACGGCACCCCATTGCTCATGCATGGAGACAGGCAGCGGTCCAGGGTGACAGACCCGAAACAGAGGCACCCCTGGGAAAGAAAGCAGAGCTCCGGGTCGAAATCCTTGTCAATGGTGCGCTGGATGGTGGCGACATCCGTCTTCTTCATAACCCTTCTGCACCGGTAACAGACGGAGTGCCGCCCGATCTTGGATTTTCGCGCCTTCAATAGCGACGCAAGCCCCTCGAAGATAAACGCCGCATGCGGGGGGCAGCCGGGCATGTACAAGTCCACTTTGATCTCGGAATCCAGAGGCCGGGAATGGTCCAGAAGCTTGGGGACATCGCTGGGTACGGTGCTGGTCGATGTGGTGGCATTGTTCACAAACGCCCGGTCAAAGAGTTCTTCGTTGGTATGGGCATAGGCCGCACCCTGGGGGCCGCCGTATACGGCACATGTCCCAAAGGCCATGATCAGCTTGCACGCTTTGCGCATTTTTCTGGCCGATTCAAGGTCATGCTCCGTTCGTATGGATCCGGTGATGATCCCGATGTCAGCATCGACATAGTCCTTGGTGTCCATAAGGATGGGCAGACGGACAAGATCAACCTGTTCAAGCACCGTGAGCAGTTTTTCGTGCATATCGACGATGCCCAGCTCACATCCGGAGCAAACAGACAGCCACTCCACAGACAATTTTGGATTTGCAGCCATGGGATCTATCCTTTTGCCTTGATTTTGAGCATGCCGATGCAGGCGTTTTCACCGGAATGGATGGGCTCGTAATCGGCCCACGCCCCGTAAATCTGCTGCAAAAGACCGCAAAAGATGCCGTGCTGGAGCATGCAAAGCGAATTTTTCTGGGGATGTCCGTAGCAGAATTGACAGGAACGAACCATGCAATCTCGAAAGACGAGTTTGAGCTCCATCCCGTCCTCGGTTGTGGTGACCAGATCGGCTTCGGATTTTTTCTGGTAGGGTTCAAACTCCCAGCGCATTCCCAAATTGTGCAGTTCGTCCCGCACACCGGCAAACGCCTCCAACAGTTCTGTCTCCTTTCGGGAGACCTTGGCCTTCAGCCCGATATTCCTGCCGGCCCTGAACGTGACACTTGGCGCTCCACGGCCGACAAGTTCCTCCAGACCATTGGCCACTGAGGCCAGAAAAATCATGCTTCCCTGTAAATATTTTAACTTTTCAGGCGTATCCATTCCAACTCCTTCTGCTATTGGCCGGTTCAAAGCGATGCGGCGATGGATGCAAACTGCTGAAAATTCGCAGCCAACCATCGTTGTCGAGCCCATGTGGGGTTAAACGGATTGAATTTCCTGCTCATGCTGCTTCCGCCAGTCGAAGATTTCCCTGTCCAATAGGGCAATGACCCGTCTGCAGACACTGTCCAGATCCGATTCCATCATTCCTTCGGTTTCGACCATGACCAGCAACACGCGCCGGGGCAATCGTTCCGGATACAAATGTCTGGCCACGACGAGAGTTTCAAGGGGTCCAATCTGATGAACGCTCGGTCCATGGGTGAGATCCGAAATAAAATCCATCTCCCTGATTGTGATTTCCCCGCTCGGGCCACCGTGCTTGCACGCATCCACCACCATCAGGAGATCCTGTCCCCTGATGCAGTCCAGCAGTGCCAGTCCGGCGCTTCCGCTGTCGAACAGTTCCACCCCGGAACCGTATCTCCTCTGGCAAAGCTGCAGGACCCTGGGTCCGATCCTGTCGCAGGAAACGAGCCAGTTGCCGGCACCAACGATGGTGATGGGAGGACCTTGATGGGAGTGTTCATAGGGAGACATGGTGTTGAAGACTCAGTCGCCTGATTCGATTATCGTCTTGATTCGCTGAATATTCGCCTTGTACAAACGGTTTTGAGGGTCAAGTTCGCTCGCCAGTTCAAAGTGCAGCAATGCCTCGTCATAAACCTTGCGTTGCAATGCATCCAAGCCGTTCTCGAAATGCTCGATGGCGTGTTGATTCACTGGTGGAGTTTCAGGCTCATCCTCTTCTGTTTTTCGGCCGGAAAAAGATGGAAAGCTGGAGTCCGGTGTTTTCGAAGGCTTCGCAAAGAACCCGTTCATATTTTCATCCGAAGATCGTGAAAGACTGAAGGTATTGAAAGGGGTATCAGTGGATTCGCTCAACCTTTTTGCAATGCTGAAAAGATCGCTTGTGCTGTTCTTCTGTTCTGGTTCCGTCCAGTCCATGTATTCGAAGGGGTCATCTTCCAACTCATGATCTGACGGGGATTCGGATTCATTTTCCGCGGGTTGCCTGGATTCTACAGGTTCCGTGACCATGTCGGACTGAGCGGAACTCTCGGCAGTGTTCTTTTCACTCTGCTCCACCGACAGATCATCGACCCAGACCAGCTCGGATTCATCTGCTGCCACCGTGCCTACGACTTGGGAAATGCCGGATGGTTTCTCGACTGAGAACTCCTCACCGGACAATCGCGTCAACTCGGAGATGAGCTCATCCATATCCTCGATTTCTTTGCCTACTATGTCCTCGATTTCTTCCCCTCCCAGATCGGATACGGAATCGATCACCGGAGGATCGAGAGTCTCGGAATCGTGCTCCTGGGGGGCGGGCATGGGTTCCGGGATGCTGCTTTCACTTTCCTGTGATTCGGAAATTCCGGCCACATCCCGTGGCGCCAGAAGAATAAGATGCTGTTGATGAAGCTTGTCGAATTTGGGCTTCATCTGAGTGACGGATTTGTCCAGATCTTTGGCAATCGCGGCAACTGTCTTTTTGCCGTCAATGGCATAAAAGACCTGCAGCATTTCATAGTCAAAGGAATATTTCTCCAGTTTCGAAGTGATATTACGAATAAACACCAAACTGGAAAAATCTCTGGAACCTTTCGCCATCAGTGATCACCAATCACCAGGTTAATGTCGGCAGGACAGGAGAAATTCGTCTTTTGAACTTGAATTTGAGGAAGTTCCATGCAGTATTGTTGCCAAGAATTCTTTCCGGCTCGTGTCGTACCTCGAAAACAAGGGGAAGAAGGTGCTCGCTGGTTCCAAAAAAGAATAAAAGTTCCCGGGATTTCAATCCATTCACAAGATGGTGCTCCCGCTCTTCCCCCGAATTGTTCAAAAAGCGCCGGCAAAGTGCAAAAAATGGTCAATTCCAGGAAGGGTCATGCACTCCATACAAAAACCGAGAACCCTCTTCCCCGAGACCAGGAGAAAAAATTTGCAGTCGATACTGCATCGTTACTGAGCTTCTGTCCTAAAGCCGCCAGGAGAAGACTCAGTATCGATTATATCGTCGCACACGTGGTATTTTTGCCGCTCCGTTTGGATTTCAAAAGAGCCTGGTCTGCCTGTTTCAGCAACGCTTCTTTTGGTATCGTGTCGTTTGGAATCACCGTTGCCACTCCGATGCTGACTGTCAGCCGGGGAGTTGTCGCAGCTGTTTGGTGTTCTATACCGAGATCTGCAATGCTTCTGTGAATCGAGTCTGCAATAGCCAGTGCTCCATGCGAATCGGTTTCCGGGAGAACCATGACAAATTCCTCTCCCCCGTAACGGGCAGTGAAATCACCGGATCGTTTGGATACCCCGTTGATGGTTCCGGCCACCAGCGTCAGGGCCTCGTCCCCCTTGCTGGTGTCCGTAAGTGTCGTTGAACTGCTTGAAAAAATCGATATCAATCAGCAGCAGGGACAGAGGACGTTTCGTGCGCCGGCCCCGGTTCCATTCCTGTTCGTACTTCTCGTCGAAGGAACGGCGGTTGGCAATACCGGTCAATCCATCCTGTCTGGACTGGTGCTTGAGTTTGACATTGTTCTCTTTAATCTGTTCCAGGGCCCTGCCGAACCGTTCCACGGAATCCCCAATGGCATGGAGTTCCAAAATTCTCGCCTCAGGAATCTCGAACCGGCCGCTTCCGGAATGAACAGCTTCCAGCCCTTTGGATGCATTGATGATGGGCTGGACGATGTAGCGCCTGAAAAGAAGAATGAGCAAGGTCATGAGGAGCATCAGCCCGATAATGACCAGGAGTCCAGCTTTCTTTATGCCCATTGCCGCGGCTTTGATTTCAAGCATTCTGCCTGATGCCTTTGCCGCCGCTCCCAATGAAAGCTTGTCTGTCAATTCCTCCAGCTTGGAAAGAGAATCCCGCCAGAGCGCATCACACTGAATATCGTTCTGCAGCACCGCCGCCCTGGCGTCGAACGCCTGCTCAAGCCGGTTCAACTCTGCCGTTTTCAAAGGGATGCCCGCCCGACTTTCCCGGTAGACACTCTCCTCGATCATCCGGTGTGCAGCATCTCGATATGTCGTGAATGCCCTGTTAAGAGCATCAAGTTCCTCAAGGGTGGATGCCGTGTCGGCCATGGAGAGGAGATGCAGCATGGCATTCAGGTTTCCGACCAGAGAAACAAAAGCCGGGGAGTCGACATTTCGGGATAAAGAGGATTTGTTCAGAAGTTGGAGTTCATCGATCATCTCTGCGCAACGCTGCTTCTGTACGGTAATGATCTCCTGATTCGTGTCTCGAATGTTTCGCATGGCAGCGATCTTGCGAATCGACCCGAACGTCGCCCACACCATTCCGTGAACCAGAGGGTCGCGTTCAAACGCGGAATCCTGAGCCAGGATCTGAGCGGCCAAACGGGTATTTCTGCGGCGCACGGGATCCTGGGTCGAGACGATGATTTCACCAAAGCGACCGAGTCGCTCCACATTGATTGCGGTGCGTTGACGCTCGAGAACCTCAGGGATGAGGTGGTGACGGGTATCCCAGGAAAGAGAAAGGCCCTTGGTCCGAACAAACCCGATTCAGTACCTCGAGCAGATCCGCCGGCAAATAATCCAGGTGAATCGACTTGCAATATGCGTACTGGCCTGCTGACCAAGAATTGAGGCGTCGTGACAAAGGAAAAATCGGCCACGACGCCCGACCTCTTGCTCCACCACTGGTGCTGAGGAATGGACCACGGATTCACTCGAAAATTTTGCGGGCTCGGAGCAAAATGGATTGAATTTGTAACGTTTTCGTAACTACCTAGAGATTTGTTTTTGGGAATTGAAACAAAATTTACGAAACGAAAAGGTTTCAAAAAACCTGCACGTGTCATTTTGAAAAAACCATTCAAGACCAACTGGGCAGCCCGGATCGGCTTGCTGTTGGCGATCCTCTACTCCGTTTATGCAACATCCGTCTTGCACATTTCCTGGGCACACTTTGTAGCCGGACTTGGCAACGGGATGGAGTTCCTGACCGATATGGTTCCGCCGAACTTCGAGCGATGGAAGCTGCTCGTCAGCAATCTGTATGAAACAGTCTACTACGACATTCTGGCCGCCACCCTTATCTCCATCACCGCCCTAATCATGGTCGGCGAATATCTGGCGGTGCAGACAAAGGATGCAGGCGGGATCGGCGTGGCTCTCGAGTCGGCGTTGAACCTGTTTCGCTGGAACGAGATCGCCCTCATCCTGCTGTTAATCTTTGCCGTGGTCATTGTCGCTGAAATTTTCGTGACCAAGATCCGCCAGAGGATTATCTGACGGTGCGGCCTCTTGCGGAGATGCCCGAATCGGTCAGGGCCCGGATCAACTGGGTTCTGACCGACATCGACGACACCCTGACCGACCAGGGCCGCCTTGGGGCAACGGCCTACACCGCGATGGAACGTCTTCAACAAGCCGGCATCATCGTCGTGCCGGTCACAGGAAGACCTGCCGGATGGTGCGACCACATCTCCAGAATGTGGCCGGTTGACGGGGTCATCGGCGAAAACGGGGCCTTTTTTTTTCGCTACCTCGAGGCGGAACGCAAAATGCTCCGGGTCTATGCACGGGATCCGCAGCAGCGAAAAATCGACAGGGAGCGGCTTGACCTGCTGGGGCTGAAGATTTGCAACCAGATCCAGGGCGCGGCCATTTCAGCTGACCAGGCTTTCCGCGAAGCCGACCTGGCCGTTGATTTCTGTGAGGACGTCTCGCCCTTGCCCCGCTGTGATGTCGAGCGCATCAAAAGGATGTTCGAAGAGGAAGGCGCCTGCGCCAAAATCAGCTCGATCCACGTCAACGGCTGGTTTGGAGCCTATGACAAACTCTCCATGACCCGCTGTTTTTTTTCCGAAGCTCTGGGTATCGATCTCGATTCGGTAACCGAGCGGATCGTTTTTGCAGGCGATTCGCCCAATGACGCCCCCATGTTCGCCTATTTCCCCAATTCAGTGGGGGTCGCCAATGTTCTTGACTTTACCGACAGGCTGGATGCCCACCCGGCCTGGGTCTGCAGCTTGCGGGGCGGTCAGGGGTTTGCCGAACTGGCCGAAGCCCTGCTCGCCGCCCGCTGACCTGGATCACCGGAAAAATAACGGCCCAAAATTCAAGACTGCTGCGCCTGACGCTCAGGTCGTGACCCGATCCCTCCCTTCACGCTTACTGACGTACATGCGCTCGTCGGCCCTCTTCAAGATGTCGACCACGGAATCATGTTCCTGAATCATGGTTCCGCCGATGGAGACCGTTACCCGCAGCTCCTCTCCGTCAAGGGAGATTTTCGAAGATTTGATCAGATTGCGCAGCCGCTCCGCAGTCTTTCGGAGTTCCTTGGCAGCCACGTTGGTGAGGATGACCACGAATTCCTCACCACCCCACCGCACAGCCATATCAAATGAGCGGAGATTGCCCGCAATGGTCGCCCCCACCATGGACAGAACCCTGTCCCCGCAGGCATGGCCATGAGTATCATTGATCTTCTTGAAGTGATCGATATCGATGAACAGGACACCAAACGGCCATTGGTAGCGTTTGAACTCGTCCAGTCGGGCCTGTAGGGTGATCTCCCCGAACTTGCGGTTCCCCAGCCCGGTCAGTGTGTCGAGAAGGTGCTCTTCCTCGGATGCTTTGAACCGCTCCAGCATGGAAAGATATGTGGATCTGTCATTGAAGGTTTCCACAGCGCCGATGATGCGCCCCTCCTGGTCGAATACAGGTTCGATAAAGACCAGGGTCGGCACACGATGGCCATCCTTGTGGTGGAAGTAGACCTCCGCACTCCTCGATTTTCCGTCCTTCAGGGTTTTGGCCAGTGGACAGCCGGCCAGGCAGATGTTTCCACCATCGTTATCGACATGCATCAGGATGTTGTCCGAACACTGTTTGCCCTGAACCTCGTCCGCTGAAAACCCGGTCAACTCCGCTGCAGTTGTGTTCCAGAAGACAATTCTCTTTGTGGAATCCACAAAGTAGATTCCTTCACGGATTCTGTTTAAAAGTTCCCGGTAAAACCCCTGGATATCGAGTTTTTGCACAACTGCTCCTTTTCAGCGTTCCTGCGCTATTTTCTCTGTAGACGGAAGATGGAGCAAAGACAATGCAATACGTTCGGCTGCTGGTGCGAACCCGGTTTTTCCTGTGAAGAAAATTTTCAGAAACGCACTTGGGGGGGAAAACGAGACCACGCTCCTGAGAAAAACAGTTCCAGCAGACAGGTGAACACATCACGATGATGCGAGTCGTGCGGATCACATCGCGTGCAGAAATTTCAAATGGAGAAAGAGTCAGACTGCCGCTTCCGGCCCGGGCAAAACCCTGAGGACGTTCCTAGCCCTGAAACCAACGGGGGACAGAGTACCGGAACATGTTTTCCCTGGCCTGAAGGACCACTTCCTGGTGTGCCCTATGAGGGTTGGCTGCAATTCGCGGAACCTCACAGGCCAGTTCGCTGTAAAACGGCGTCTGCTCGAGCTTGAGATTGATGGCGTGGTGGAGCAGGATTTCCAGCGAAATGACGTCCTCCACATTGTAGGCCAGCAGGGTCTCCAGAATCTTCGGGTCACCGGTTCGCTGGTATTCGTTCCAGAACAGGACCGCGAAGTACCCGTCCACCCCGTCCAGCTCGTCCCGGTTCAACCCAAAGGCCTTCTCGCAACGCTTCAGCCCGCCGCGGTATCCGAGCCCGGCCAAAAGGTGCCGCAGATCGATATGCGCCTCCGGCATGCGGATCCTCAGTTCCCGCTCGATGACAGGGACATCGAAGCACTTGCCGTTGAACGTGACCAGCAGTTTCGTATCAGCGATGTCTTCTTCGAACTGCTCCAGATTTTCCCCATAGACATAGGTCCGAACTGTTCGGCCGTCATACAGGGCAATGGCCGTGATATGGTCATTGCCGGGAGTACCTCCGGTTGTCTCGATATCCACGTACGCCACATGATCCTTATACTCGTGGAACATCCTCCAGCTTTCCTGCGGGCCAAGTGTCGCGGCGAAGAATTCGGCATTGCCCTTCTGGAGGTGCGAAATCGAATCCTCAAGGAGCTTCCTGGCGTTGTTCAGCCGAGGAGGAAGCGTTGCGCGCGCTACCATGAGTTCCCAGGAAATGATCCCCTGTTCCCACAGGCGGCGCTCGGTTTTGATGCCCACTCCGGGCAAATGGCAAAATGTCCTTTGGAGCATGTATTCTCCCTGAGCAGTTGAGTCGGAATAGGCTTTCAGCACGCACTTCTCGTTGATCCTCAAAGAGGTGTCAACACCGCAACGGATTGGTTTAAATCGTTTTGAACCGTCAACGCATTGAATACAAAGTCATTTCGCTTGAAAGTGATCCCGTATGTGCTATGATCGAAAAAATTTGACCGGAGGCACAATGAAATTGCACCTGTGGATCATCCTTGCTGTTTTTCTTGCCCTGACAGCCTGCCAGTCGCACCACCATTTCTTTGTAACGACCTCGACAGGCAGAGATTATGTCTCCCGACATCCCCCTGAACTTCAACACGGATCGCAAACCTACGTGTTTGAAGATCTGGACGGCGTCCGAATTTTTCTGGCTCGAGAGGAGGTGCTTTCGATTCAGCCGTTTGAGCGATCCGCCAACCACGATATGAACGAATCGGTTTTCTTTGTTCCACCAGAGCATTTCACTCCATCCAAGGACGCGTATCCCAATGAGCAATAAATTCGATGTCTTGATTATCGGATCAGGCGTAGCCGGTGGAACTGCAGCCAAAATCTGCCGTCAAGCCGGTCGATCCGTAGCTGTGACCGATCATCGCCCTTTTGGCGGCACCTGTCCCTTGCGGGGGTGTGAGCCCAAAAAGGTGCTCTTCGATATCACAGACGCCTGGGTTCAGGCCGAGAACTCCAAGGGACACGGACTGCATGGAAAGTGGTCGATCGATTGGCCGGAGCTTATGGAGTTTAAGCGGAGTTTTACGGATTCGGTTCCAAAGGGTGTGGAAAAGGGATTGGCGCGACTCGGAGTACAGACATTTCACGGCCGGGCAAGGTTCACAGGTCCGAACACGGTTCGTATCGACGATCAGGAAATCCAGGCGGGGAAAATTCTCATCGGGACCGGCGCAAAGCCGCGTCCCCTGTCGTTCAAAGGTTTGAAACACCTCTCCTCGAGCGCTGATTTTCTTGAACTTGATAAGCTTCCGTCACGGATCGTCTTCGTAGGTGGCGGCTACATCTCCTTCGAATTCGCCCATGTCGCCGTCCGCGCCGGGGCAAAAGTCGATATCATCCAGCGTTCCGACCGTTGCCTCAAGCATTTTGACAAGGACCTGGTCGCACTGCTCTGCGCACACACCCAGGCCATCGGGGCCAAGGTGCATTACAACGCGCCGATTTATTCCATTGAGCCGCAAGGGAACTCGTTTCTGGTTCGGGCGGGGGAATCAGGCAATGTCGAACTGGAAGCGGATATGGTTGTTCACGGTGCCGGCAGAGTGGCTGCCGTGTCAGAGCTGGACACCGAAGCCGGATCAGTTGCTGCAAACGCCAAGGGCATCGTCGTCAACAGATATCTGCAGTCGGAATCCAATCCCCATGTGTACGCTGCCGGAGACGTCACTCCAGAGGGACCTCAACTCACTCCTGTGGCTTTGAAAGAAGCCGAGATCGCGGCCCATAACCTGCTGCACGGAAACGATCTGGAGGTTGAGTACTCCGCAGTATCGGCAGTGCTGTTTACGCACCCCGTGATGGCCGTTGTCGGCGCAACCGAAGAGGAACTCGAAAGCAAATCCATTCCTTTTCTGCGCCGGTACAAGGAAACTGCTGACTGGTCCCCCTACCGCCGACTCGGCGAATCGCCAGCAGCTGCAAAAGTGCTCCTTCACAAGGACAACGACACCATTCTCGGGGCACATTTCCTCGGGCACGCCTCTGAGGAAGTGATTAACGTCTTTGCACTGGCCATACGCCAAAAAATTCCCGCCAGAGAACTGAAATCCATGTTTTGGGCCTACCCGTCATTCGGATACACCCTCATACGACATATGCTGCCCTGATCATTCCCCTACGGCCCACGACAATGTGGTCCCTACGCGCTTTAGGTACGAATTTCGCATCTCGAACGAAAGGTGTTTTCTTGCTGGTCCGGCAGAATCATTGCCTTTGATCTCAGAATGTGAAAGGAAAATGCTGCTTTCAGCAGCAATGAACTCTCAATGGCCCACACTTCCCAATTGGACCGAAGCGACCACTCACGACATTTATGGAGCAAATACCCACTGGAAATTCCCGAATAGAGACATTCGGAGCAACCATCATCTCCTTCCTTGAAAACGATTCAGGATGTTTTATCGCCTATTCCGACGACAAAATATTTCTGAAAACGCTGCGCACGCTCCTGATAAAGAACCTTGCGGTCAATTCCGACTGTCTCTTCTCCTCAACCAATCCTGCGCTCATTATGGAGCAGATAAAGAGTCTGGCTCTGAAAAAACAAAGGATCATGCTCTTTGTCGAGCGGGTCGTGAACGGACGTTCAACCACGGATTTTGTTGAGAATATCAAAACACTATATGAAGATATTTTGTGTATTGTCCTGAGCAGTGAGGTGAACAAGGGCGCGTTGGTCTATCTCCATGAAATGGGGGTGAACAATTTCATCATTCGCCCCTTCAGCATGAACACCCTGATCGAGAAGATGGCGATGACCATCAGGCCGCAGACCAAAATCGGGGATCTCATCGACAAGGGCAAAAACAGATTGCAAAATGCGGAGTTTACCGAGGTTCTCAAGATCACCGATATGATCCTCGATTTGAAGCCTGACAGTGCTGCGGCACTCATGCTCAAGGGAGACGCCTATCGAGGACTCGGACAGAAGGATAAGGCTGTCGAAGCCTACCAGGAGGCCAGTCGCAGCGCCAAGCTCTATTTGGAACCGCTGCTCCGGCTCGCTGATTTTTACAGGGAGGAAGGTGATGTTCAGGCTCAAATCGACTACCTGTCCAAGCTGGACCGGTTGAGTCCCCTGAACGTCCGCCGAAAAGTGACGCTTGGAGGGCTGAACATCGAAATCGGCAATATGGAAAGTGCTGAATCCTATTTCGACGAGGCCATTACCACGGCAACCCGGGAAGCGTTCAGCGCCATCAGCGATATCGCCATGAGCATCGCGGAAATGTGCGCCGGCCAGGAACCCGTGATCGCAGAAAAATACTGCCGAAAAGCCTTGGACATCAAAAAGGACATGCTTGGAAAGTCCGATATCGAGATTTTCAACAAACTGGGCATTTCGCTGCGAAGACAGGGCAAGTGGATGGAATCCATTACCGAATACAAGCGGGCCCTGGAAATTTCCCCTGAAGATCCTTCGCTCTACTACAACATCGCCATGGCCTACATGGAGGGAAGAAATTATCCACAGGCCATGGAGAACCTGGAAAAGGCCTTGAGCTTTGACACCCTTTTCCATGAAAACAGCGCCCCTATAGCCTTCAATATCGGCATGATTTTTTTCAAAAATGAGCATAAGGACAAGGCGCAGGAATTTTTTCTCAAATGCCGTAATATCGACCCTTCCTTCAAACCGGTGCAGAAAGTTCTTTCCGCATTTTCCTGACTCTTCCCTGTCCCTGCATTTCCTGTTGGCAGCATGAATAAAATTTCAGTCGACCCGGCCTTTCATCTTCCATAAACAGCCAAGCCCTGCGGGACCGATTCCGAACTTCTCCTTTCCCGCACCCTGAACCAAATTTTTTCCAACTCTCTTCACGACAGAATCAGGAGGACTTGATGAGTCTTTCGTTGTTCATTCTTGGGTTTCTGGTTTTTTTGGCTGAAGTTCTCGCCCTGACCCTGGGTACGGTCCGCACTCTATCCCTGGTACAGGGCGCAAGCCGGACGGCCTTCCTTCTCGGCGTATTGGAGATGACCATCTGGCTGACTGCCACGTCGGCAGTCCTGACAAAAATCTCCCAAGAGCCATTCCTCGGATTTTGCTATGTTCTCGGCTTTGCCGCCGGAAACGTCGCAGGCATCGCTCTGGAACGAAGAATCGCCCTTGGGAAGGTTGTTCTCAGGGCGATATCCCCGACCCATGGGGATGCCATGGCCAGGGCGATTCGCAGCGAGGGGTACGGAGTAACCACCATAGCCGGACAGGGAGGCACCGGGCCTGTGACCATCCTGTTTGTGGCCTGTATGCGCAAGGATTTGAAAAAGATTCTTCCGGTCATCAAGAAAATCGACCCCAAGACTTTTTACTCCACAGAACCCGCGGGAGAAGTGAGTACGATTTATAGACCGGTGAATACCGGATTCTCCTCACTGCTACGCTTTCGAACACCATGGAGGCGTCAATTTCAAAGGTCCTGAGGGCTCCTGGAAAAAGTTGCCGAAAACCGTTGATGGTATGGTATTGTTTGGTACATGATCCAAACCGGTATTGCTGTCACATGGGCCGACGCCTGTGGTGGGTCAAGCAAACATCCTGGTAACGAGAGCAAAACATGCTGTGTCAGGTTCCCTTGACCGGTGGAGAGTTCTGCTTCTCCAAATCTGAGAACCGGCAGGCCAACGGCTTGAGCTGTTGCCTTTTTCCCGCCCCGTTTTTACATTCTGCCGATGAACACCAAGGAAAAGAATGATGCGCATTCTCATCATTGAAGACGATCTCGAGGCCGCAGCCTACATGGTGAAGGGACTCAAGGAAAACAACGCCGTGGTGGACCATGTGCCGGACGGCCGTCAAGGGCTGCTCATGGCGACCGGCGGAACATACGATGTCATAATTGTAGACCGAATGCTCCCGGAGATGGACGGTTTGTCCATTGTCAAAACTCTTCGCAATGCAGATGACAATACCCCGGTTCTCATTCTCAGCGCCCTTGGCGATGTCGACGACAGGGTGAAGGGACTCAAGGCCGGCGGGGATGATTACCTGGCAAAGCCATACGCTTTTGCGGAACTTCTGGCTCGCCTCGAAGCCTTGACCAGACGGAAACACAATGAGAGCGGCGAACCTGTGCTGCGGGTTGCAGATCTGGAAATGGATCTGATTTCCCGGACGGTGAAACGGTCCGGCCGATCCATCGAGCTGCAGCCGAAGGAGTTTGCCCTGCTGGAGCAGCTCATGCGCCATGCCGGAAGTGTTGTTACCCGCACCATGCTCCTGGAATCGGTTTGGGATTATTCTTTCGATCCACAAACCAATGTCATCGACGTACATATCAGCAGGCTGCGTCAGAAAATCGATAAGGGGTTTGACAGCCCTTTGCTGCAGACGATCCGCGGGTCAGGATACTCTCTTCGTGAAGCCGATTAGAATACTCGACTCCTCTGCCTTTCGGCTGGCCCTTCTCTACATGTCCCTTTTCGGGATTTCCGTCATTTTGCTCCTTGGGTTCATCTACTGGACAACAGCGAGCTTCATGGAACGTCAAACTGTGGAAACCATCAATGCGGAGATACAAGGACTTGCCGAGCAATACACCCAACTCGGCCTTACAGGGCTGATCGACGTAATCAATCAACGGGTCTCCAGGGAATCCACCGTTGGGAGCTTCTATCTGCTCACTGATGATTCCTTCGCCCCTTTGGTCGGCAATCTCAAAAAATGGCCCGATGCCGGAAGAAACGATGAGTCCTGGATTCAATTCTCTCTCGGCAATGGAAAAGAGCAGCAAAACACGATCCTTGCCCGTCAGTTTTTTCTGGAAGGAAAATTTCACCTTCTGGTCGGACGTGATGTGTCCGAAAAAAACGCCATACAGCGGAAAATCATCGAGTCCCTTGGGTGGGGTCTCGGCATGACCATTGTCCTGGGCATTTTCGGCGGATTGTTCATGAGTCGCGGCCTGCTCCGGCGGATCGAAAACATCAACCGCACGAGCATGGAGATAATGCGGGGCGATCTGACCAGGCGCATGCCCCTCAAAGGGGGTGACGACGAATTCGATCAGCTGGCGCAAAATTTGAATTCCATGCTCGACCAGATCGAACACCTCATGAACGGCATCAAACAGGTCAGCGACAACATCGCCCATGATCTTCGCACCCCATTGAACCGGATACGAAGCAGGCTGGAAGTTTCTCTGCTGGAGAAACCCGATGTGGATGTGTACAGAAAAATATTGCAACAAACCATTGATGAAGCTGACGAACTGCTCAAGACATTCAACGCCCTGCTCACCATCACCCAGGCAGAAGCAGGCTCACACCGAGAAACATTGAAAGAAATCGATCTCGGCAGGCTGGTCCGCGATGTTGCCGAACTCTATGAACCCCTTGCAGAAGAAAAGGGGCTTGCCTTCAAGACGCAGATTCATAAGCCCGGGCTCAAAACCAGTGGAAATCAGCACCTCCTGGCCCAGGCTCTGGCCAACCTGCTGGACAACGCCATAAAGTACACCCCTGAAGGGGGAACAATCGAGTTGACGCTTGGAAAGCAAGACGGTGAACTCACCTTGTCTGTTGCAGATACAGGCCCCGGCATACCCCGCAAGGAGCGAAGCAAGGTTTTGGAGCGATTCTACCGGTTGGAATCATCGCGGTGCACTCCTGGAAGCGGTCTCGGGCTCAGCCTGGTCTCAGCCGTGGCAAAGCTTCACCATGGCCGACTCGTTTTTGCCGACAACTCGCCGGGGTTGAAGGTTACGATTCATTTCAAGAACAAACCGACGTCGCACCTTGCAAAAAATTCATAATAGGGAAAGATTCCTGTAATCTTTTCGCCCTAGATTCGAATCAACGGCGACAGTGCCGATGCGGATAGGGAGAGGCTGCGGTTTTTTCAACCCCGGCCGCAGCCGGACCCGGATACGCGCAAGGATTCGGACAGGTGAGCCCTCCTTCCACGTCCGAATCAAGACAACACCTTCTCCCCTTCAACGCAAAAGCCCCGGTTGCCCGGGGCTTTTGCTCTTTCAAAGCTTATGACTTCAACTGCAGACGATTGTGCGGCTGCAGCATCTTCCGGATCAGGGAAGAAGGTTTTTCCTTTGAAGTTCTTCCCTGACTTGATGCCTCCGCTCAAGGAGTTCTCCGGGGTTGCAACCGGTCAATCCCTTGGTCACGCCGATGCCGAAACCGATGTTTCCTCCTCTTGTCCCGGTGCCCAGACCGATTGAACCACGGTTTCCGGCATGCTCACACCTGTCGATCTCTTCATCGAGCGCAAAATAGTAGTCCAGAAGCTGGTCATCGCTCATTTGGTGGTAATCTTGCTCCAGCAGCTTTTCCTGCGCTCTGGATCCGGCGCACCCGAGTGTCAGGACTAAAAAAACAAAACAAATCAGTCCGGCTGTTTTCCTGAGCATGTCGCTCTCCTGGGCTGTATGGAGTGAACCCTTGGTTGCTCTCACCAGAATGGAGAATTCTCTAAGATTGTTCCACTTTATTCAGACAAAATCCACTTTCATGGGACTATTCTTTCCTTTGTCTCAAGCCTTGGGATTGTGTACCATTACAATGGATTTTCGTGTAACTCCCGATATTTCAGATCATTTTTTGACATGGAACTCCCTTCGTTCCAATTTCTTAAAAATTTCAATCCTGGAACATGAACTGCAATTGGAGGAAACATGGCCTACAAAAAAATTCTTCTTCCGGTGGACGGGTCCGACCCCTCTCTTCGCGCGGCAACGCATGCTTCTGAGATAGCATCAAAATTCAGGGCGGAGATTCTCCTTCTTCATTGCCAACTCGCCTTCCCTTATGCCCGGGAAGGTGGCGTCTATGCCGAAGTCTCCCGAAGAATGCAGGAGTTGGCTGATGAACTTCTGGAGCCATACCGGGTGATGCTTGATGATGCCGGCATTTCCTATTCGGACCGGGTCTTGGAGGGAAGGCCGGTTGATCTCATTGCTGAAGTTGCCCACATTGAAAAAATCGACCTCATTGTCATGGGGTCTCGGGGACACAGTGAAATTGAAGGGTTCTTTCTGGGCAGTGCCACGCACAGGGTCCTTTACAGGGCCGAATGCCCGGTACTGGTCATCAGATGAACAAAAAGAATTTGAAAGGGTGGATAAATTCATGAAAAGGGGATACAGGTGACTCTTTCCTCAGGAGACATCAGTCTCGAAGTCACTCTCTCAGAACAATTTTTTTGCACCACATGCATGACCATGAATGAGAATGGAACGTCGTCCAAAAGCCGGACCGCACGCAAACGAGCATCAGCTGAAATCCAGGAAATCGGCTCCCGGTTGATCGCGTGTTCTCCTGAAACGCTCCAGCAGATGGAGCTTCCTCAGGAGATCCTCGATGCCGTGAGCACAGCAAAAAGCATCAAAAAAAGAGGAGGATTGCAAAGACAACGCAAGCTCATCGGCAAACTGCTGCGCTCCGAGGATGTAGAGCCCATACGGCATCATTTCGCAGCAATCGATCGGAAGCGACAACTCCAAGCCGATGCATTTCACGAGGTGGAAAGGTTACGAGACCAGCTCCTCGCAGACAATTCCCTTGCCATGGACACTGTTTTACAACGATATCCCCAATGTGACAGGGCCAAGCTCACGCGGCTTGTGCTTCAGGCCGTTCTCGAGCGGGAGAAAGGAAAAGGCCCCAGAGCCGGCAGGCTCCTTTTCCGATATCTCAGGTCCCTGGAGGAACAGATCCCCAGTGAAACGAACAGTCAGAGGCGAAATAGGAAGGATTAACCATTTGATAACGTCATTGGTCACCGACGAGAGGTCATACTTACTCAAATGAAATTTTTCTCTCTTGCGGCATATCGAGCTTCGAAACCGAAGCAAGAAATTGCGTTCCAGATCTCAAATGATTTGGTTTTCCTGTGGAGAAACGTTTCATTGCCGACCTCGACTGATCACCTTCATCCAAGGTCGATCGGCAGCAGCTTTGGCCTGATGACGGAGCAGGAGATACTCGATGGATAATCCTCTCCAAGTTCTCATCGTAGAAGATTCCAAAGTCGATGCCCTCATCGTAGTTAAAGAGCTCGAAAGAGGCGGTTTCGAGCCTCGATACCAACGGGTGGAATCGGCTCCGGAGATGGAAACAGCCCTTGAATTGCAGACTTGGGATGTCATCCTTGCCGATTACATGATCCCGGATTTCGGAGGGCTCGAAGCCCTGAAGATGGTTCAGGCAAGAGAGCTTGACATCCCTTTCATCATGATCTCGGGGAAAATGGGTGAAGAATTTGCTGTTGAAGCCATGCGGGCGGGGGTACACGACTATATCGTCAAGGGAAATCTCTCCAGGCTCACCCCTGCTATCCGACGTGAATTGAAAGAAGCAGAGACCAGACGCAGGCGACGCAAAGCAGAAGCAGCCCTCAGGGAAAGTGAGGAGCGCCTCAAGGCAACCTTTGAACAGGCTGCGGTCGGCATCGCCCACCTGGACAAGGCGGGCAAATTCCTTCGGATCAACCAAAAGCTCGCGGATATTCTGGGGTATTCGGAAAATGAACTGCTCAGCATGGATATGCGATCGATCACCAACCCCGAAGACCAGGACATCGATCAGGAGCAAATCAATCAGATCCTGGACGGCGATCTCAGGACCCATTCAGTGGAAAAACGGCTCTATCGGAAGAATCGCTCTGAAGTCTGGGTGAATCTTACCTTTTCCGTGGTCATGGAAACTCCTGGCGAACCCAAGTACCTGATCTCCGTGATCGAGGACATCTCAAGAAGAAAACGCTCTGAACGGGCGCTGCGCGAGAGTGAGCGGAAGTTCCGTTTCGTCTTTGAGGGAGCCAGCATCGGTATAGCCCTCATTGATCTCCAGGGAGAGATAGCCAGATGCAATATTGCATTTTCGAACATGCTCGACTTTGATCGCAAAGAGATCCTCGGTATGAATTTCAGCCGGTTCACCCACCCGGATGACCTTATCCCGGAACGAGAACTCCATGAACGGCTGCTCAGCGGAAGGCTTGACCAGTACCAGATCGAAAAACGGCTCTTCCGCAGGGACGGCCAGATGATCTGGGGCAGAAGCAATGTTTCGCTGATCCATGATTTTCAAGGCAATCCGGAATTTGCCCTGGTCATGATCGAGGATGTGACCAATCGCAAGTTTGCCGAGGAAAAGATCCAGTACATGGCCCTGTATGATGCCATTACCGATCTCCCCAATCGCTCACTCTTCCTCGACCGCATGCACCAGGCGGTTTCCCGGGCCCATCGAAACCAGAGTCTTTTTGCCCTGCTTTTCATCGATCTCGATCATTTCAAAGAGATCAACGACAAGCACGGCCACAGCGCAGGCGACCGGGTGCTCAGGGAAGTTGCCATCCGGCTGAAGCAGTGCATCCGGGAAACAGACACGGCCTGCCGGCTGGGAGGGGATGAATTTGCGATCATCCTTCAGGACATTCAGGAGATCGCCTACGCTGAAAAGATTGCCCAGAAGATCATCCGCTCCATATCCCAGCCCTTTGTCATCAACGACTCCATTTCCCGACTCGGCACCAGTATCGGGGTGAGCTTCTACCCCTTTGACGGCGAGGAAGTGGACGTGCTGCTCAAAAACGCTGACTTCGCCATGTACACGGTCAAAAAATCCACCCGAAACAACTATTTTCTCTACTGCAACAAAATCTCGGCCTGACCGGATCTTTGCCCGAATTAACTACGCGCCCGCGCTGACACACTCAGGCGGGCTTTTTTTTGGGGCCGTCATCATGTTCTGAGGAATGTGGACTCACTTCTCGACCGAAGACAGACAACTCAGCAACTTTCATTTCTACTGTTCTAGAAATCTGGTTGACAATTGGTTCCGATTCTCTATAAACCATCCTCACCGAAAAAACAGGAGAAACGGAGATGGACCTCGAAATTGCCGCAAAACGATGTGCGGAGCTGGGCAATAGTACCAGGCTTTCCATTTTCAGACTTCTGGTCCGGGCGGGGCCGGGCGGTCTGCCGGTAGGGGTGATCGGCCGGGAGTTGGACATTCCCGGCTCCACCCTCTCACACCACATCAACCGACTGGTACAGGTGGGTCTGGTCAATCAGCGAAGAGAAAGCCGGACCCTTTATTGCGAACCGCAGATGAAGGCAATACGAGAGCTGACCGATTATCTCATTTCGGAATGTTGCACGCTGCATCCAGCCGTTCCCAAGGACAAATAGATACGGGAAAGATACCGAAGAGGAAGGTGAGGCTTTTTTTTTGCCTCAATGTTTCGAATGTTCTAGAAATACAGGAGAAAAGGATGGAGTTTTCAGCAGAACTGGCTCAAGAAACACTGACCTTCTTTGTTTATGCCATGGCGGAGCTGACTCTGCTTTTTATCGGCATCAGCTTCCTGGTGGGGGTGATCAATGAATTTCTCCCCCGGGAAAGGGTAAAGCGCATGCTCTCCGGCAGAGGCGGCAGAGGGTATGTCATCGGAGCCTTGCTTGGCAGCCTGACACCATTTTGCAGCTGTTCGACCATCCCGGTAACCGTCGGACTGTTGCGAGCCCAGGCAGGATTTGGGCCGACAATGGCGTTTTTGTTCACCTCTCCGTTGGTCAATCCGATCATCATTCCGCTCTTTTTCACCCTTCTCGGAATTGAGGTGACTGTAATATACGCCATTGTCGCCATAGCCCTTGCCATTATCATAAGCTATCTGCTGGAAGCCGCAGGATTTTCGGCATATATCAAAGAGGACGTTCTCGCCCCATCCGGTTCTTCTGCAACAGCCGGCCGGGCCACTATCGAAACGGAAGGCTGCTGTTCGAAAACACCGCAGCCTCTGCAGAATATACCCACACATCAGGCCACGCAATGCTGTACAACCGGCGACCAGTCACAAAGAGCTACAAGCGCGATAGGCGGTGACAATGGCACCCTCGTTCTGCCGATTGCCGAAAGCACTCTGGTCGGGCAACCAAATAGATGGAAACGCATTTTCAATGACGCGGTCACTCAATTCCGCAGATTGATGCCCTTTATCATCCTCGGTGTGGCCATCGGATCGATTGTCCACGGTTTTCTCCCCTCGGACATGGTTGTCCAGCTTGCCGGGGCCGATAATCCCCTGGCAGTACCGATTTCCGCAGTCGTTGGTATCCCGCTGTATCTTCGCGCCAGTACCATGGTGCCGATTGCAGCCAGTCTCATTGCAAAGGGCATGAGCACCGGCGCGGTCATCGCTCTGATCATAGGCGGAGCCGGAGCCAGCCTGCCGGAGGTCGCTATGCTGAAAGGTATTTTCAAGATCCAGTTGCTGGCAGCCTTTCTCGCCTCCGTCATGGTCATGGCCGTCACAGCCGGCTTTCTGGTGAACTTCATCCTCGGCTGATGGATTTGGCCTCCATAAACAGCATCATGGAAAATTCCGTGTTTACCCTTACAGCCCGTAATCTCTCAAGGAGTACCGCAGTATCCCCTCCCTGGGTCCATGCTGCGAAGTTTCAGCAACCAAAAAAAGCGAAGCCCATTTAAGGGCTTCGCTTCGTTTGTTGACAGTTTTGGGTAAAGTATCCGCTAGAACGGTACATCATCCATTCCGCTGGCTTCGGATGGAAATGCAGGGCCCATGTCCTCGTCACGGGAATTATACTCTTCGGCGGGTTTGTTGCGTTGCGGGGCCTGGGCGGTGCCGCCGTCCTGTCTGGAGTCCATGAACTGGACCCTCTGGGCCACGATCTCCGTGGTATAGCGGGGCTGACCCTGCTGGTCTTCCCATTTTCTGGTCTGAAGTTTGCCCTCCACCAGAACCAGACTCCCCTTGGAGAGATAATTGGAGCAGAGTTCCGCCTGCTTGCCCCAGACCACGATCCGGTGCCATTCGGTTTGTTCGACCTTCTGACCGTCCTTCATGTAGGACTCGTCCGTTGCCATCGTGAAGTTCGCCACGGGAGAGCCCGAAGCCGTGTATGCCAGTTTTGGATCCTGCCCCAGTCGTCCCGCCAGAATAACCTTGTTCATGCTTCCGGCCATGTGCACCCCCTGATGGTCATCCCTGCGAAACTGGTCACGGTCATGCCCATTTGCACGTCTGTTCCAGCTCGTCCAGGGTTTCTTCTATCGTGTTGCTCGTTTCATTGGCCTTGCCGGCATTCCAGTCGCCAAGGGCCTTGTCCAACTGTGTTTTAAGATATGCCAACCGCTCTATACCGGCGTCTTTCAACTCGCGTTTGCAATGCTGATCCAACTCTCCGAAGCGGTACTGGTCAAGAAGAGCGTCGACAAGCTCCAGAACACCGGTTCGGGACACATTTTCCGTTCCCATGGGCCATGCCCCGGCTGCAAGCTTGGGCCAGGCTTTCAGGACGTCCTCCGGCCGATACGTCGATGCGGTAAGACGAATCTGAAGATATTTCCCCATACCTCCCCCTTTCCCGGCGGTCAAAAAAGCTTTGGATCTATTCCACTCCTTTCCACTCGCTTTGAACGCGGCTGACCACCTCCTCGATCATCTCCAGCCGGTCCTGGGGACATACCCCGATCAGGGGGGCGCCCATCTCCACATTTTCATTCGGCTGAAAATACACCATGTAGATGATTCCTTCAGGCCCTGAGTAGGGTAATGCGGTCTCCCGCTTCATGCGTGAAAGGATGAACAAGTCCATGTCCGGAACCACTTTTATGGACTGACAGCCTTTGGATTTGATCCGCTGCTCGATTTCCGGGATGAAGTAGTATTTGGCTTTTTCCGGGGCGGAAAAGAGGTGCAGGGCTTTCTTCAGAAGTTTGCTCAGTACCTCCTCCCGGGTGAGGAGATGACGAATCGTGAGCAAAGGGGTGCCGGCCTGTACAAAGGAGTTTTCCAGTTCCATGTTCAGACTTTCGATTTCCCCTTTCTGTTCGGCATGCAGCGGCTTTTTGTTGCGTTCCCGTTCAAGGGTGGCAAGCAATGTCCCCGGCTTTTCCTTCCACGTCCCTGTGGCATCGATAACCTTTGTCCCGGGTTCCGTGACCACGAAGTGGACCGTCCCGCTGTGCGGCGCCCTGATCTCTATTTGCTCGTAAGGGGAGGCCTTGAGTTCTTCCAGAAGCTCTTTGATGTCCATAATGATGTGGTATTCGTGAAATCGTTAATTCGTTGATTCGAAAATTCTGACTCGTAATCGCCTGCTTCCGGAATTTCGTCTCCGGACTTACTCTCTTCTTAGCGGTAATACAAATTGCGCCCGCCCATGGTCAGCAAGGCCCGGTTGAGATTATCCCGGGATTCCCGTCTGTCCCAGATGCCCTGGATGTGCCCCCTGGAAAGGGCGTTGTATGCCTTATGGTAATCCGGAGGGATGTCTACGCCGGTGGTCTCCTTGATGACTCCTGGACCGGCAAACCCGATGTCAGCGGAACGAATCGAGAATTGATACGGGGAACACCCCAAAAAACTGGCAACCGGTCCGGCGTAGGATTTTGTGTCGTAGAGGACCAGATACAGCCCTCCGGATTCCATGTACCGTCTGACCGCAAGCGTGCAGCGCGGCATCTGAATGACCCCGTTGGTCCCCTCCTGAATCCGTATGCCGGCTGTTCCATGGACATAGGCGATGAACGGCAGGTGTTTTTTTCTGGCCCGCTCGGCCGCACGGATGAATTTCTCTCCTTCAGCCGCCCCTACGCTGCCTCCCCGGAATCTGGCCATGAACATGGCCACCACCACATTGATCTCCCGGATGCGGGCCTCAAACGTCATACAGGCGCTGCGCTGGCGGATCTTTTTTTTGGTCTCCTCCAGCTTCATGTCCAGCCCCTCGTACTTCAAGGGATTGCCGGCCTCGATTCCCTTGTTGAACTCGTGAATCGATCCTGGATCAAAGAAATTGTTGAGATACCATTGGTACTCCATTGGAAAGTGGTGTCCGCAACAATTGCACACCCCGGCCCATTCTCCAAAAAGGTCAGGGGCCCATTGATCCAGACACCCGTATTCCCTGGCATTGGGACAACTGACCGTTCGATCGTCTTTGGCCTGAGGGCTGACATAACAATGCTCCTCCTGGGCGCAATAATCGCTGTCGTCCCAGGACGAGAGTTCCGTCAGTCCCTTGTTTTCCTCCCGGGAACCGTTTCCAAGGGTGAGAAAATCCGGTTTGATCTTGCCGATACCTTTGTTCAAGCGATCCTTGAGGATATGCATTTCAGCTTCCATATCCTCCACAAAATGGGCCAACCGCTTCTGGTGTTTCCCGAAAATGTCGTATCGAAGAAATGAATACACCGACCATCCAGCTTCATAACACCAGTCTGTGCTCTTGTTCCAGGCCCCTCTTTTGTCCAGGTAAGCATTTTGGGTGAGGTTGCGGTATTTTTGATACCTGCTCCAGACAAGCCGGTCTTTGGCATTGCTGTTCAGACTCCAGCGGACATACACTTGACCGGCCTTTCGTTTGCGCAACGCCTCGAACCGGAACATCTTCATGCCCCGAACAGAGAGGACGATCTCGTCCGTGGCCTGGATGACCTCACTTCTGAGCTGTTTGAAAAACTCGTAATGATTCGGACGGGCGCCAAGGTCCGGCTCGACGATCATCCGGTCGATAAGTCCCATCTCCAGATTGTCTCGGGCCGTGATCTTGAGCTGGCGGGCGCATTTTTCAATGAGTTCCGGCGTAGCCCGCATCCCGTCCCGCAGCCCGCCTTCGATGGCTGCCGCCCCTTCAGGCGATATCACCGAATAATAGCCATGAGAAAGCATAAGCCTGGTGTCGGCCAGTCCAATCGCCTCGGCGCCCCCGGAACCGCCCTCCGAGGTCACAGCCACTATGGGAACCCTCAGGCCGCCCATCACATAGAGATTGCGGGCAATCTGCTGGGCCGCACCAGGATAGTCCTCGATGGGAAATGCGCCTGGCGTGAACACATAGGTATGGATGGGAATGTTCTCGGTCTCAGCGACCCGCATGTAATGAAGCGCCTTGGCATTTCCCCAGGGTTTGACTGAACCGCCGTTGCGAAACTCCTGACCGTGTCCCTTTTCCTGCCCGATGACCATCACCGGCTGATTATGGACTTTATTCCCGACACGCCTTGTGATGTAGGCCCTGGCGATAAGCATGCTCGGATCGATGGAATATTCGTCCTGACCGCCGATCTCCGTGTAGTTGTCGTAAACATGCTCAAGGATATCCTTGAGGCATATTCTGAACGGATGGCGCACGATGCGCACCCGGTCCATGGGGGTCAATTCCCGGTCCAGCTTTTTCTCGAGAAAGGCGAAGAGATCTTCCAGGGCATGAAGTTCGGTAGCCAGTTCCTGGATGGTCAGTTCAGCCTCTCTGGCAAGAAAAGCATTCAGTTTGGACTGCAACAGGGAGACATTGGCGTTCTCCTTGTGTCCGAATATATCCCTGATATACTGCAGACGCAGGTTCAGGTCGTGAATTCGCTTTTCAACATCCATATGACAATGTACCCGGATTGTGGTTAAGGGTCTTGATGAGGGGCATCCTTCAGGTCTGTTCGAATCAAAACTCGAGCAGATCTCCGGTCTTTTCCCGGAGAAACTTGATATTGGATTGAAGCGGCTCCCCCTTTGAATTGGCGCCTTCCAGAACAATGGAGTCCAGGATTTCCCGCCCTCGCTTCTTGGCCTCCTCCAGGTCCCTGCCCCAGACAATGGCCAGGGCGAGGTTGGGATCGTATTCCGTGGGAATTTCGTATTCTCTATCCTGGGGAACATGGGTATGCATCCAGAGCCATTCCTTGTCCGGCCAGGAAAATTCCCTGATGGTTCCCACCCAGGGGGCAAATTTGTTTTCAGGCTGTTCAGCGATGATCCGGTATTCGATCCCTACTCCTTCCAGTTTTACGTCCTTCTGGGTGTAATCCATGGGCTCACCCAGCGCAAGGCGGACCTGTTCGGTGATAAGGCTTACGGTCCGGCGCTCCCCGATTCTGGAGATGATCGCCGAGACACCGTTTTCTACCTGAATCCTCGTGTTCACCTCCATGAGAAACGGCTTTCCGGTGGGACCGATAATCCATTCCCAGGTGCCCACACTGTCGTACTGTACGGCCGCAGCCATGCGCAGCGAGTAATCCGTAACATCGTCCAGAACCTTGCCGGCATCAAAGGCGTAATTGATCTCGCCCGGAGCAAAGCCCGGGGCCACCTCGATCCGCTTCTGGTGGCCGGGACTCTGCACGGAACAGTTCCGGGTGCCGAAGTGGACGATATTCTTCCCGTCACGGCCTCCCAGGATCTGGACCTCGAGATGGTTGAAATCCATGATCCGCTGCTCAATGAGGACACCCTCATCGCGAAACTGCCGTTTGGCATAGTTGCGAATCCGCCGGAACACAGTCTTGAACTTGTCCAGGTCATCGACTTCCTCGATGCCCATGCCCCCGCCGCCGGCCGAGGCCTTGACCAGAATGAGCGGCCGTTCGATTCCCTGATCCCGTTGAAACGAGAACAGGTTTTGGGCGATCTCCTCGGCCTCGAGTTCATTGAACACTGGACGGTCGGATCCCGGAACCGTGGGGACGTTCAGGCTGCGTGCAAGCCGTTTGGTGTTGATCTTGTCCCCGAGTTCACGGATGACCTTCCAGGAGGGGCCGATGAATATGAGCTTTCGGCTGCGCTTGTCCACCCTGCGGGCAAAACGGAAGTCCTCCGAAAAAAAGCCGTATCCCGGATGGATCGCAGTGGCCCTGGCGTCGTCTGCCACGGCAAAGAGTTCGTTTGAATCAGTGTAGGTGCTGATGCGGTAGAGCGATTTTTCGCCCCCGAACTTCCTGGCCAGATCCACGTGTCCGGAATGGCTGTCCTCCTGAGTGTAAACAGCCACAAAATCAACGCCCAGGGATTGGCAGGCCTGAATGATCCTGACTGCAATCTCGCCCCTGTTTGCTACGAGTACCTTGTGCTTAGTCTTCAACACCGCAGTTCCTGTGTATTGATGGAGTCAGCTCCATGTTCATATCGTACGGTTTTCCCTGGAAACAGGGGAGATAGTGACCCTTTCCCCGGATCGTGCCTGCTGCAGCGATCGTACTTTCGGCAGTTCATCGCGATGAAAGAAATGAGCCGCCGCGATACGGCCAAGGGGATGTGGGTGAACAGAAATACTTGGGCCGAGCAGGTTGTACAACCTTCCGCTACAGTTTATGTCAGCGCCTGGCTGAACTCAAATGCACAAACCGTTTACAATGCGCATCGGTGAAAGATCAACTCGAAAATGGAGATTCTTATGCAATCTGTTGAAAATGTCCAGAAAGCAGCGGGATACGTCCGCTCTGCCCTGAAACTCAAGGAGGACGGGGCCGTCGGGGTGGTCCTGGGCACAGGTCTGGGCCGGTGGGCTGAAAAGATCAGTGAGCGGTCCGTGGAGTACGCCGACATCCCTGGATTTCCGGTTTCCACGGTCCAGGGGCACGGAGGGAGACTTGTGCACGGAAAGGTCGCGGGCCGAGAGGTCCTCGCTCTTCAGGGCCGCTTTCACCTCTACGAAGGGTACTCCCCTGCCCAGGTCTGTTTCGGCGTGCGCACACTTCATCACCTGGGAATTTGCGGGCTGATTCTGACCAATGCGGCAGGTGCCCTCAATCCCGGATTCAGCGCCGGAGACCTCATGGGCATCACGGATCATATCAATTTCACCGGCTGCAACCCCCTCACCGGTCCCAATGTTGACGTCTGGGGTCCGCGATTCCCGGACATGAGCCGGGTCTACTCTCCGCGACTTCTGAACCTGGCCCGCCAAGAGGCCCTGAACAATGCAATACCTCTGGAGCGAGGCGTCTACCTGGGACTGACCGGGCCCTGCCTCGAAACCCCGGCGGAAACTCGCGCCCTGCGGCTCCTCGGTGCAGACGCCGTCGGGATGTCCACCGTTCTCGAGGCTGTCGCCGCCCACCACATGGGTATCGAAATGCTCGGTATCTCCTGCCTGACCAACAAAAATCTCCCAGACTGCATGGAGGAAACCTCTCTGGACGATGTCCTCGCCCAGGCCGCGGCTTCCAGCGGCAAATTGGAACGACTTCTCACCGCAGTCATCGGGAAGTGGCCGGAGTCTGCCGGAAAATAACACTGCAAATTCCCGGCTCACCCCTTTGAAGAAATGGGGCGGATTCCTGCGAAAATTCACTGCAAAGGGATTTTACAGAAAAAGCAGCTGATACTGAAACTCCGGTTTCAGCTGTCTTCCTCACTCAGACGAAACCCAGAGTTCTTCGTGTCTTGTGATCGGGATCTCGCAGGCAGTACGGTCCCAAGTGGGTGATACTCGCCTGCAGAGCCGACAGCTCGGAAGGATTTTTTCCTGCAGTGAACAGCGATAAGTCGGAGTTCTCCAGCAGGCACCCTCGAAACAGTTCTCGCTACATCAGAGCCAGGGTGCCGCTGATGACCGGCTGCATCAGGTCCATGACGATCTTGGGGTACAGCCCAAGGAATGCGGACAGGCAGACCAAAAAAATCAGCGGCAGGGACATGATCAGAGGGGGATCCTTGATATGGTCCTTGTCCAGACTGGCATTCAACGGTCCGTAAAAGATCTTCTTGGCGGCCAGGAAGGTGTAGCCCACGGTCAGCAAAATGGCCAAAACGCCGACAATGCCTACCACCAAGGCCAATGTGTCCGTGGCCCCGCGCTCGAAGATGCCTGTGAACAGGATCCATTCCGCGGCAAAGCTGCTGAAGGGCGGAAACCCTGAGAGCATCATCGCCCCTGAGAGGAAGAGCAGAGCCGTGATCGGCATGCGCGCGGCCAGACCGCCCAGGTTGTCGATATTTCTGATGTGCGTCACGTAGACAACGATACCGGCCGTGGAGAAGAAGATGGTTTTGCCCATGATGTGGCTCAGAAAGAAGAACATCCCGCCTTCGATGCTCACCGCGGTCAGAGCGCCGATACCCAGCATGGAATAGGCGATCTGGCTGATAGTCGAGCAGGCGGCGACTCGCTTGATGTCGGTCTGAGCCATGGTCAAAAGCGATCCGTATATCATGGTGATCAGGGCCAGAATCATGATCACGGGACCGAAGACCTGGAAGTCATCATACAGTGGCAGGATGAGGATCCTGACGATGATATAAGCCGCGATATTGGCATACACGGCGAGCAGCCCTGCAATGCAGGTAGGATGCTCGGCATGGACCCAGGGCATCCAGACGTGGAAAGGAAACACCGCCAGCTTGGCGAAAAAACCGATCAAGAACAGGGTGATGATCCAAAACGTCAGCGGATTTCCGGCCAGAGTCGAGATCTGGGCGATCTCGAAACTGCCGGTCTGGGAATAGATCATGAGCGCGCCGGCCAGGAAAAAGACGGCTGAGAAGATACCCCAAAGAAGGCACATCATGGCGATCTTGACCCGCTCGATGTACCCGAAATAGGCCATCAGAAAGTACAGGGTGATGGTCAGGGCCTCGAGGAAGAAATACATCCCGATCAGGTTTGTCGAAAACGAGACGCCCATGAATCCCATGGGAAAATAGAGAAACAGATAAAAGAAGCGCGTGTAGTAGCTGTCTTCCCGCTTTTTCTCGATTCCCTCGTAGATCAGTTCGATGCGATGGTCGATATACTTGATGGAGAACAGAGACAGGACAAGGCACAGAATATTGGAGATCAGGGCCACGGAAATACTCAGCCCGTCAGCCAGGAGTCCCAGTTTGATGTTCGGAGCGATCAGCAGATACTCCTCATAGATCCTGGGAGTGCCCTGGTAGAGCCTGAACCCTGCCAGGAGCAGGAGGAACGTCGTGTAGACCAGGCTGAGGGCGGCCACCCACCCGGCCTTCTTGCCGAGCTGATACCTGAACAGAAAGATGAACAGGGAGACCAGGGCCGGAATGAAGACTATCTGAAGCAGAACAGCGCTGTTCATTGAATCCACCATAAGGTTGCGACGATGAAAAAGATGGAGACGATCAGGACGTAGGCAATGTTGTTGGTCAAATCCTTGGCATCGGCGTGGATGAACTCCAGGAGCGCGTTTCCGCCCCGGGTGACGACCCTGGGCATCCTGCGATGGACCGCAGTGTCGAGAATGGCCTCAAAGACACCGGAAACAAACCCTGCTACCCGGACCGTTCCCCACACAAAGACCCAGTTGAAGATCTTGTCGAGGAACCAGCGCTCCCAAAGGAAAATATGGACCAGCTTGACCAGGTTGGACCGCTGAAAAATCGCCTGAACGTTCCATTTGCCTGAAACGTAAAACATATATGCCGGAACCGCGCCGAGCAGAGCGCTCAATACGGCCAGGGTGGGTATCAGCAGTTTAGGAAAGGCCAGGGCGTGCTCTGCGACGGGCAGGGTCAGGTCGTGCACGAGTTTGACCTTGAAAAGGTCCTGCAGCAGATGCTCGGCAGCAAGACCGAAGAGACCGAAGACCACAATGCCCACGGTCAGGGCGGCACAGGCAAAAGTCTGGGTGCGGTAGCCTTCTCCGATGTGGGCGTGCTCTTTCTTCTCCTCTTTGAGGATGTGCTCGCTTTTGTTGCCGTGAAAGATCATGCCCACGAAACGAACCGTGTAGAAGGCGGTCATGACCACCGTGGCGATAGCCACGGCAAAGAGCATGTAGTGGCCGGACTCCAGGGTGACCAGGAGCACGGCGTCCTTGCTCCAGAACCCGGGCAGAGGCGGAACCCCGATCAGGGAGAGCGCAGCCAGGGTCATAAAAAGCCAGGTGTAGGGCATGTACTTGCGCAGCCCCCCCATCTCATGGATGTAGATGGAATGCGCCGAGTGGATCACGGTGCCGGCGGTGAGGAACAGGCAGGCCTTGAACATGGCATGGCTCATCAGGTGGAAGATGCCCGCGGAGTAGCCGTGGACCAGCAGGCTCTGGCTGAATCCGCTCACGCCCAGGGCAAGCATCATGAAGCCGATCTGGCTGACCGTGGAGTAAGCCAGGGCCTTTTTCAGCTCCAAAGCCACTATGCCCTGGCTGGCGGCCAGAAAGGCGGTGATTGCCCCGATCCAGGCCACGATGACGAAAAAGGAAAGGGCTTCCTGTGAGCCGGCGACCCAGTATCCGTAGTAGAAGATGGGAATCAGCCTGGCCACGAGAAAGACGCCGCTCTTGACCATGGTTGCGGCATGGATGAGCGCAGATACCGGACCTGGGCCGGCCATGGCCTCGGGCAGCCACTCGTGCAGTGGAAACTGCGCGGATTTGCCCACTGGTCCGGCAATGAGCAGGATGCTGACCAAGATGATCATTCCCGGCACTGCGGCCATCTGCGGAATCCACTCCGGTGCCGTCTGGTAGAGTTCCATGAGGTTCAGGGTGCCGGAGTAGTAATACATGATCAGGATGCCCGCGAGCATGAGCATGTCGCCCACGCCAGTGACCACCAGGGCTTTGAGGCCGCAGGAGGAAGGGGTGGCGAACTTGAAGGGCGCCGGACCGCCGATCCAGTATTTCTTCTCGTCCCGGTAGTAGTAGCCGATCAGCCCGTAGCTGCATACGCCCACCAGCTTCCAGCCGATGAAGATGAACAGCAGGTTGTTGGCCAGAACCAGCAGAAGCATGCTGCCGATAAAGGCGTTCATGAGCATCCAAAAGCGCATCACCGAGGGGTCGCCCTTCATGTAGCCCAGACAGTAGACCATGATGAAGAAGCTGATCACGGCCACGACGTTGGCCACGATGATGCTCAGGGGGTCCAGGAGAATGCCGAAGCTGACCGTGATCGGAGTGTCCAGCCAGACATACACGCTTTCCAGAGGCAGTCTGCCGGACTCGAAAAGCAGCGGCAGGAGCATGACCGCGGACGCGGCAGTCAGAAAAGAGAAAAATACCGGACCATAGTCCCTGAACGCAGGGCCGATGCGAGCCAGGAACGGCGTCAGAAGGACCCCGATCAGAGGGAAGATCAAGCAGAGCCACGCAAACTGTATATCCAAGGTATTCCTCCTCCCCTTTCACTCAACTGATATGATGTCCCCGAAGCACTCCGAAATTCAGGGAAGATCGCTGCATCGGAAAACGTGGTTCCTGGTTTCCTCACGCCCTCGGCGGGCAGGCCGGATCAGGACCGGCCGGCTGTCGCGTTATCTCTATTCAACTGTGTTCCCCTGGTTGATCTCGCTGTAGACGCTGATCACCCCTGCCTGTGCAGGCGACGTTTTCCTAAAAAGCGGGAACGGCCAGGGCGATGACCTTGTCTACGATAAACCCGTTATAGACGCCGACCAGGATGATGATTGCGGAAATGACCAGGGTCGGCACGAGCATGCCCGGGCTCATCTCGTTCATCTTCATGGTCTCGAAGGCCTTTTCGCTCGGTCCGTTCTTGGTTCCATACGGTTTGAAAAACGAGATATCGATCACCCGGAAGAAGTAGACGAAGTTGAGCAGCGTGCTCAGCAGGATGACCCCGACAAAGAACCAGGTTTCGGACTCGATGGCCCCGAAGATCAGGTAGACCTTGCTGAAAAAGCCGCCCGTGGGCGGGATGCCGACCATGGAGAATACGGCTATGAGCACTGCAGCGGTGGTAAACGGCATCTGCTTGGGCAATCCCCGCAGCTTGGTGATGTCAAGCGTTCCCATCTTGTTGGAGACCCCGCCCGCGGCCAGAAAGAGCACTGCCTTCATCAGGGCGTGATTGAGAATGTGCAGCATGGCCCCGATAAAGGCCAGGGGATTGGCCAGCGTGATGCCCAGGGCGATGTAGCCGATATTGGCTACGGACGAGTAGGCCAGCATGCGCTTGAGGTTGGTCTGGGCGATAGCCAGGATGGAGCCTGCAATGATCCCCACCGCCGCAATCCAGCTCAGCACCTCGATAACAGGAGGAAAGTCGTAGATGATCAGGACACGGATCATGATATAGGCGGCCACTTTCGTGCCGATGGGCGCAATGAGGCTCGTGGCCGCAGAGGAGGCATTGGTGTAGGCGTCGGGCAGCCAGGCGTGCATAGGAAACAGGGCCATTTTCAGCCCGGCGCCCAGAATGATCAGGGCCAGGCCTGTGGCTGCAGGCAGGGTGTCTTTGACCAGTGGGATCACCTTGGAAATATCGGCCATGTTCAAGGTGCCGGTGATCATGAACAGGAAGGCGACCCCCAGAAGATAAAAGGCTGCGCCCACGGTTCCAAGGGTGAGATAGCGGAACGCGGAAAATGGCGCCCTCTTGTCACCGATTGCGATCAGGGCATAGCCGGCCAGGGCGCTGATCTCCAGGAAGACATACAGATTGAAAAGGTCCCCGGTGATGACCATGCCGGTAAGGCCGGTGAGCATGAGCATGGTCAGGCTGTAGAAAGGGATGGTCTTGTCCGGCATCTCGATCTCCACGCTCCTGCGGGAATAGATGAGCACGAACAAGGCTGTGCCGGTGATGATCACCTCCAGAAAGCCGGACAGGGGATCCAACACAAACTCGATACCCAGAGGAGGCTGCCACCCGGCCAGGTGATAGTGAATCGGCCCCTGATCCATGACGATGGAGAGCCCCACCAAGGAAAAGTAAAAGGCGATCACAGCTCCGGCCAGGGCAACCAGATGAGCCAGGTGCCTGTTCAGCATCCCGGCAAGGGGGACGAGCAGGGCCATGAACAGGAACGTAAGCGGTATGAGAAGGGGGATGTGTGCGTTCATTTTGTCCGTTCCATGAGGAGCGGTTCTTCCAGTGTGCCGAAGTTCCGGTAGATTGCGATGATCAGGGCCAGTGAAACACCCAGGGTGACGACGGCAACGACAATGGCCGTCAGCATCAGGGTATGGGGCAGCGGATTGATGTACAGATCGGGATTGCCCACCCCAACTGCAGAATCGTAGATCGTGACTGTGGCGCCCTCCTTGAAGGCGCTGACGATCCAGAAGAGGATGACCGTGCTCTGGATGATGGACATGCCGATGACCTTTTTCATCAGATTGCGTTTGATCATCATGCCGTAGAGTCCGATAATGAACAGCAGGATGAGAAAGAAATAGGCGTAGTATCCTTGAATGATCTCCAGCATGCTCAACTTCCTATGATTTCATCGTAAATGGCGATCAATGAGGTCATGACCGTGATGGTCACGCCCAACTCGATAATCAGAATACCGTAGTTTCTGAGCATGGCCGGCTCGAGCCCTGGCAGGGGCAGGAACTCGTAATTCAGGAAATGTCCACCGGCCAGCAAGGCCACTAGCCCGGTTCCGGCAAAGATAAGGGCTCCTATGGCACTGAGGGCGAGGGCCTTGCGCGAGGGAAAGGCAACCTGACTGAGTTCGGTCCCCAGGGCCAGGCGAGCCAGGAAAATGCTTGCCGCCAGGAGCACGCCGCCCTGGAACCCTCCCCCAGGGCTGTAGTGGCCGTGAAAGAAGACATAGAGCCCGAAGATCTGAATCACAGGAACCAGCCCACGAGCGGCCACCTGAACGATCGGGCTTTCCGAGGGATCTCTCATGATTTCCTCCGGCGCAAAATGAACATGACGCAGATGGCCCCTGTAAACACCACCACCGTTTCCCCCAAGGTATCGAAGGAGCGGTAGTCAGCCAGCACGACCGTAACCATGTTCGGGGTCTTGGCGTCCTTGTACGCATTTTGAATATAGTACGTCCCGGCTACGGGAGTGCCGACCGGATTTTCCACCTGCTGGGCCGGTGCCTCCAGGGACCCCCTGGGTGGAAGTCCGGTGGCCGTGAACAGAAGCAGACCACCAAAGACGATGAGGAGGATGAAATGGAGTGATTTCAATCGTTACTCCTTCTCGAGGTCAGAAGAATCGCCAGAATGAAGAACACACCGACAGCACCGGCCCCGACCACGGCCTCGGTAAAGGCCACGTCAATCGCACCCATGGAAACCATGATCGAGGCGCTCATGAAGCTGAAGATGTTCAGAAGAACTACAGCCGCCAGAAGGTTTTTGGTGCCCAGTGCGCTCAGGGCGGACAAGACGAAGACGATAAAGAGGATGAGCTCAATCTGCCATTGCATTGGTGTCGTCCTTATCTTTTTCGGGTCCGTACCATGGCTTGAGACCGAAGAGCAGAGCTCTACGGGTCAAGGCATGAGTGGCCACAGGGCTGGTCAGGGCCACGAAGGCGATGATCAGAAGCAGCTTGGCGCTGTTGATGGTCATTCCTTCGAAGAAGATCATGCCGGTGAGAAACATCATGATCCCAAGGGTGTCCACTTTTCCGGATGCATGCGACCGGGTGTAGAAATCAGGCATGCGGTTCAGCCCGATACTGCCGATGAGCATGAAAAAAGTTCCGCCCAGCATGAAAAATACAGCGATGATATCGACGAGCAGTGCCATACTCAGGACCTCGGAATTCTGAAATATTTTGCCATGGCAATCACTCCGATGAAATTCAAGACGGCATAGCCTAGGGAGATGTCTATGAACATGTCGACCTGGTCGAAAATGAACCCGATGAGCAGGACAATGGTGATGGTTTTACTCCCCACAGCTGCGGCTCCGAGGAGCCGGTCAAATACAGTGGGCCCCATGAACACCCTGTAGAACGGGACAAGGAGAATAACCCCCAGAACCAGAGCAATGGTTACAAAAAAAGTATGCATCAGAGCCCCCGTCCCGAAGTGATCAGTTCCACATGGCTGCAGGCATCGCCGGGCTCACATTCATCGAGATACAGCCGGGCCACCTTGGCCTCCATCTCCCCGGACACCAGACCTTCCTCTGTATCCCGGGTCAGGGCGTGCACGGTATAGACGTCGTCTTTGATATCCAAAGTGACGGTTCCGGGAGTCAGGGTGATGGAGTTGCCGAGAATGACCTGGGCAAGGACATTGGGCTGCTTGGACCGGAAACGGACCAGCATGGGGTTTATGGGCATTTTGGGATGCAGAACGATATAAGCCACGTAGACTCCGGATTGAATGATCTGCCACTGGAGCCAGAACAGATAGCCAATCAGCTTCGGGATCTTGATGTGGAAGCTGCCAGGCATCTCTCCAGGAGCAAGGGGCACGTAGTGCATGCGGTAGTTCAGAAAGATCACAAAGACCACAGACAGGACCCCGTAGAAGATATGCAGCAAATCGTAATGGCCGCTCAGTAGGAGCCATATGACCATGAGCAGCACGGCTTGCAGGAGAATGCCGCGCTTTCCAGTATAGAAGGAGACCTTTTGACCGGCCTGACTATCTTTTTGCATTACCTTTGCCTCTGCTGATGGTCCGCGGGAAAAATATCATCCTTTTTGAGGGAAGGGACTCATTTGCATACATCAGAAAACCTGTCAACGCTTACTCTACGCGTGAAATAATGGACAAAGCTTAGCCGCGGCATCAGCCCATTTGAACATTTATCAGATTTCAGGTTGGCGGATGTTTGCCTGGTTCCGTGAAGAACGGAACCAGGCTCTCTGCTGCATCATATCAGCCCAACTGAATCGGCATCCCCATAATGGGCCAGAGCACGTAGACCGCAAAAGCGACCACGACCATCAGCAGAACGCTTGCCGGGATGCCGTACAAAAAAAACTCCCCGGTGGTGAACTGCTTGGAATCGTAGGCAATGGCGTTCGGCGCCGCACCCACCAGGAGCAGAAACGGCATACCTGCAACCACCAGCGAGGAGAAGAGGATGACGTCTCCGGCAACCCCCAGGTATGGGGCGATGACCAGGGCCACGGGAAGGGATATGGCGATCGCCGCCACGTTCATGATGAAGTTGGTCATCATCATGACGAAAAAGGCGATGGACAGAACAAAGATGAACCAGTTGGCATCCTGGAACATGGTCAGCCAGTTCACGGCCATCCAGTTGGCAGCGCCGGTCTCCCACATGCAGAACCCGATGGACATGGCGCCGGCAAACAGCAGGATGATGTTCCAGGGTACACCTTCCAGGTCATTGATGTCCAAAATTCTCAGCAGGTAGAACAAGATGGTGGAAGTCAGAATGATAGCGGTCTTGTCTATGACTTTGAGTTCGGGGACAAAGGAGCGCAGGGACATGATGAAGATGACCCCGCCAACGATCACGGCCGCCTGGATCTCCTGCCGGGACCAGGATCCGAGGTTTGCGTTGAGATCCCTGGCCCGTTCCCGCAGGTTGGGGATACGGTCCTTTTCCGGCTTGAAAAAGAGCATGAAAAAGCCCCAGAGCAGGAAGGTCATGAGCCAGCCCACGGGAAACATGTAGTAGGTCAACTGGAAAAAGGTGACGTCCTTGTTCATGATTTCCTGAAAGAAGCCGAGGGCAATGGGAGCGCGGGCCGCGCCCAGCAGGGTCACGATGGATCCGGCACCGGCCACGTAGGCCATGCCGATGAACAGCCCCTTGCCGAACTTGGTGGGCCTGGTCTCGCTCGTATACAGCGCGTAGATGGTCACCAGGAGCGGATAGATGGTGGCGGCCACTGCGGTGTGGGCCATGATGTGGGTCATGGCTGCGGTGACGACGAACACGCCCAGATAGATCATGCTCGTGCGCTCGCCCACGATCATGAGCATCTTGTAGGCCAGCCGTTTTGTCAGCCCCGTCTTGGTGAACACGGCGCCGATGATCAAAGAGGCGAAGATGAATAGAACCGAAGGGTCCATGTAGTCCTTGAAGGCCTCCTTGGCGGGACGAATCAGAAATCCGGCCTGAAGCACGCCGATGGCAAGGGAGGTCACGCCGATAGGCACCACCTCGAACACCCACCAGACGCCTGCGAGCAGAAACACGGCTATGGCACCCTTGGCCTCCCGGGAAAGTTCGAAATTCTTGCCCATGGGATCCACGGCATCCGGCCAGGGGGGGGAAAAATAGACGATGGTGAACAGACCTAACCCGAGAAAGATGAAAAATATCCTTTTCCAATCGACTTGCGAGGCTGCGGCTGCGGCATTCATAATATCGAAACCTCCTTCATGTCCCTGAGACTAGAGTTCGCAGGCATCGGTCTTTTCCAGAAAGACCCTGAACAGATCGATGGAACGCACAATGCCGACCACGACCTCGCCCTCGGTGACAAGAAGAGAATGAAACCTGGTCATGATCATCTGATGAACAGCGATATCGAGTGTGGCGTTTGCGGAGATGTACTCGCCCTTTTCCAGTTTCGGCAAGATCGCGCTGATCTTTGTCGTGGGAATGCCCTTGCAGGCGTCCTCCAAAGAGTGCTCCCAAAGGTTGTAGTCTTTGAGCATGGTCTGCAGAAAGTCACGGCTGTAGCCGAACCGGTTCAAATTGATCTCAGAGATCTGCCTGTACTTGGGCTCCAGCCCGGCCATGAGGTCGAGTAGCGTCAACCGGGAGACGAACGTGCCGTTTTCATCCATCACCAGCACGGTAGTATGCTTGTGCTGCCCGGATGTGTCCTTTTTCTTGCTGAGAGCCTGTATCGCTTCGAGGACCGTCGCTTCCATGCCGACATTGGCATATTCCCCCAACGGAACCATGAATTCTTTGACTTTTCTTTTCTCCACGAAGGCCCCTCCTTCCATAAGTTTTCCACGTGAGTCAAGAGGGGAACCCGTCAGGGGTTCTTCTCTTTTCTCGCCCCTTGCGCCTTGACGATCATATCAAGCAGTGAAGCCAGATCAAAGGGAATGTGCAGTTCCTTATACGCGCCCATTTTCATTGCCTCAATGGACAGTGTAACCTGCTCAGGAGCGTTGATCACAATTACTTCTATTTCCGGCCAGGAAGCTTTCATATCTTTCAGGAGTTTGATTCCGCCCTGCTTCAAACCGTTTAGATCCAGCAGAGCCACTTCAACGGGATTTTTAGAGATGACACCCTTGACGTCATCGGGATCCTCCACCTCGTAAACGGCAACCCCGTTCTGGCGCAGCCGGAACGCGAGGTTTTGCAAAAAAGCGGTGTCGGTTTCCACGATAAGGACACTGGCATTCATACCCATACGCCTCCTCGAATTGGAGACCTACAAGCAATGCTAGTGCCAAAAATACCTATTTGGAAATTCAATGACTTGCAATGAAAGAAAAGAGGGCGAAACACTAGTGCGACAAAATGATACAAGTAAAACGTTTCAAAAAAAGACAAAATGAGACAACTAGCTTCCCTTCTCTCTGGTTCTCGAGGCGATGTCGTCCAGGGCGTTCGCATAGCTGTCCATTACCGAGTCGATCACTGTGACCGATTTCCACCTGAGGTACTGATAGAACTCGTCTTCGATCCCTCCACAAATGACGAGATCGACACCTTCCCTTACAATGAAGCTGCAGAGGTCTTCGGAAGAGGCCTGGGGCAGGACAATGGTCCTTTCGTTCAGGACGGTCCCATCACCTTCAATCTCCGCCACGTATACCTCTGTTGCCAGATCGAATCTGGGGGCCACGTCGTCATTGTGAATGGGGATAAGAACTTTCATCAATCAGCCGATCCCGTACTTTTTCATCTTTCGCCACATGGTGCTGCGACCCCAGCCCAGAAGGTCGGCCGCCCGGCTTTTCTTGCCTCTGGACCTGACCAGGGCATCGAGGATCATCCCCTTTTCAACTTCGTCCCAATTCAGGTTCTCGTCCGGTCCCACGGCCCTTTGACCCTGTTGAACCCTTTCCCATTCAGGCGCTTCTCCCGAAGGCGCAATGCTCATCTCTTTCATGTAGGCCGGGAGATGTTCCGGCAAAATGGAACCGGATACACACAGGGCCAAGGCGTATTCGAGAATGTTGCGCAACTCCCTTACGTTTCCGGGATAATGGTAATCCAGAAGGATATTCATGGCTTCCCGGGACACCGATTTGACCGGGCGTTTGAACCTCCTGGCCAGAATCTGCACGAAATGGTCGATCAAAAGGCGTATGTCTTCGCCACGCTCCCGGAGTGGGGGAAGATGCAGCCGAATGACATTGAGCCGGAACAGGAGATCGCGCCTGAAACTCCCCTGCTCCACCATCTGTTCCAGATTTCTGTGGGTTGCGGCAATGATCCGGACATTGACCTGCACCCCTTTGGTACTGCCCAGCGGATAGATGACCTGATCGTCCAGAAACGTCAGCAGCTTGACCTGAAGCGCAAGGGGAAGGTCGCCGATCTCCGTGAGGAAAAGCGACCCCTTGTGGGCCAGCCTGAACCACCCTGGCTTGTTGTCCACCGCCCCGGTGAAGGCACCCTTCTGGTGCCCGAACAGCTCGGATTCCAGAAGAGACTCAGGAAGCGCTCCGCAATTGACCTTGATGAACGGCCCCTTGCCCCGCCCTGACGACTGATGGATGGCTTCGGCCAGAAGATCCTTTCCTGTCCCGGTCTCCCCGGTGATGAGCACGGAGGAGTCGTTCTGGGCTATGACCGGCATGATCTGGAAAACCTTCTCCATTTCCGGGCTCCGGCCTACAATGCCGCTGAAACTGAACCCTTGAGACAGGTTCCCTTCCATGCTGTGCGAGATCCGCAAATCTTCGACCGCCTCGACATACCCTCGGGTTCTGCCGTTTGAGTCACGCAGAGGGGCCAAAGTGATCCTGACCGGCACCTTTTTTCTGCTACGGTTCAAAATATCGCCTTCCCCGGAAACCGCACCGTCGGCGGCGTCGGGTGCATTCTCACGGGTCAGGTCGAAGGCGAGATTGCTTCGCAGGACGTGATAGCTGCGCAATCCCAAAATTTCAGGCATGGAGAAACCGGTCAGGTTCTCCATGGCGTGATTCATGAAAATAACGCGTCGCTCCGGATCCAGCAGGGCCACAGCCAGAGGAAGCTGATCCAGCAGGGAAGCCAGTTCCACCGGCCTGTCGAGAAGGTTCTGTACAAGGGCTGTTTTCGTGGTATCCATTGCATGTCGCTCGTTTTCTTTTCGGCTTATCGCAACCAGAGCACCAGAGCAACACGCTGAGAGCACCAGGCCCAACACGCTGCTTGGAAGCGAACCGTTCACGGAAAAAAGTTGACTTTCTGGACGGGTTTATGTTTTGGGAATGATCTTTTTACGTACAATCACCGCTGTCGGGATGACTTGACTTTCCCTGAGCGGGTATCATGTTTCCGTCTCAGTGAATCGCCCCTCTTCCGAATCGGAACAGGAGGTGGTTTTCTGAGCGAACTGAAGGAGAGAAAGAATGGACTATACGGTAGAAGACCTTTCACCGGTCAAAAAGAAGATCACCATTTCCGTACCCGCGGAAGAAGTGAATGCAGCGCTCATGGCTTCGGTGGTTCTGTACAAGCGCCAGGCAGACATCAAAGGGTTCCGGAAGGGCAAGGTCCCGACATCCCTGGTCGAGAGCCGTTACAAAAAGGAGATATACTCCGAAGCCACCACAGACCTGATCAATGCCCAGATCAACGAGATCATAGGCGAAAAGAACCTGACTCCGCTCTCGCGCATCGATGTGGACGCCGGGTTGCTGGTCAAGGATCAGCCCTTTGAATACTCCCTCAGCTTCGAGGTCAAACCTGACTTCGACCTTCCCGAGTATACCGGACTCAAGGTCTCCGAGGAAAAGGTTGAGATCAAGGAGTCGGACGTTCAGGAGGTCATCGACAGGCTGCGCAAGAACCTGGCTGTTCCCACTCCGGTGACCGAAGTCCGGCACCCCCAGGACGGGGACATTGCCGTGATCACCTTCCATACCTTTAAGGACGGGGAAGAACTCAAGGATATCACGGCGGACAATTTCGAAATGCCTATTGGGGAAGGTCAGGCCCTCGAGGATTTCGAAAACATGGTCAAAGGGTTGAAGCCCGGTGAGACCACCGAAGGGGAGGTCACCTTCCCCGAAGATTTCCTGAACAAGGAAATGGCCGGCCACACCGTGACCATGAAGGTCACGCTCCACGCCATCAAGGAACGGAAGCTTCCTGAGGTGGACGACGAATTTGCCAAAAAGGCAGGGGGATTCGAATCCGTGGACCAGCTCAGAGAGGCCATTGAAAAATCTTATATCGAGAGCAGGACCCAGGTCATAAGGTCCGCCACGCAGAAGAAACTTCTGGACCAGCTCACGTCCAAACTCGACTTCCCTCTTCCCGAAACCATGCTGAACGGACAAATCCAGGCAATGGTCGAAGACCGCAAGGATCGCCTGGAGCGCAAGGGCAAGAGCCTCGAGTCCACCGGAACGACAGAGGACCAGCTCAGAGAAGAAGTCAAACCGCTCGCCGAGGACATCGTCCGGTCCCAGCTCGTTCTGCTGGACATTGCCGATGAGGAGGACATCAAGGTCACCCCCCAGGAGGTGGACATGTATCTGCAGCAGATGTCCATGCGCACCGGACAGGATTACAACACGCTGCGCGACTACCACGAGCGAAACAACCTCATGTTCGCCATCAAGGACAAGCTGCTCGCGGACAAGGCCATGGACTTCCTCTACGAGCATGCTGAAATCGAGCAAGCCGCCCCTTCTGAGGTGAACGCGAAAAGCGAGACCGAGTCCCCGAAAGGAGAGTAGCTGTCCTCTTTTAAAGGTGCCTGTTGAAGAGGAGCGGAACCCGTGTTCCGCTCCTTTTTTTATCCCTGGCCCCTGGCTGGTCTGTGGCAATTGGTTTTGATTGTTGCTATACTTATCCCGGTGATTACGTATTGTGCATATCGTCGGTCCGCAGTGAATAGAGCTTTCAGAGGCTGACAACTTTCCGATAATGATTATTATATAAGATGAATTCAAAGGAGTAGCACATGCCGACTATCCCTATCGTCATCGAGTCCTCAGGAAGAGGCGAACGGGCCTATGACATCTATTCGAGGCTGCTCAGGGACAGGATCATCATCCTGGGGACCCCCATTGACGACAACATCTCCAATCTGATTTGCGCCCAGCTTCTGTTTCTGGAATCTGAAAATCCGGAAAAGGAGATCAACCTTTACATCAACTCCCCTGGAGGGTCGGTCACCGCAGGCATGGCAATCTACGACACCATGCAGTACATCTCCGCCCCGGTGGCCACATTGTGCCTGGGTCAGGCTGCCAGTATGGGCGCCCTTCTGCTCACCGCCGGTGAAGCGGGCATGCGCTACGCCCTGCCGAACAGCAGAATCCTCATTCATCAGCCCATGGGCGGCTTCCAGGGTCAGGCCACGGACATTGACATCCAGGCCAGAGAAATTATTCGTCTGAAAGAAACATTGAACCAGATTCTCTCCAGTCACACCGGAGCGCCCCTGGAAAAGATCCAGAAAGACACTGAACGGGACTACTTCATGAATGCCCAGGAAGCGAAAGAGTATGGAGTCGTGGACAGGGTGCTCTCCTCGAGACGAGAGGTCGCGGAAGTCTAATTGGGAAGGAAAAATGACGAAAAAAGACGGTAAGCTTACCACAGATCTGTGCTGCTCGTTCTGTTCCAAGACCCAGGACGAGGTCAAGCGGCTCATTGCCGGCCCGGACGTGTATATCTGCGACGAATGCGTCTCGCTGTGCACGGAAATCATTGTACAGGATGACGTGCAGAACCCGCTGGATCAGGGGCCGCTCCTCACGCCCGCAGAGATCAAAGAACAGCTCGACGACTATGTTGTGGGACAGGACTATGCCAAGAAAGTCCTGTCCGTGGCCGTGCACAACCATTACAAACGGGTCAATTATGCTGGTGGGAAAGCAAATGACGTGGAAATCGACAAGAGCAACGTCCTGCTCATCGGCCCCACCGGTTCCGGAAAAACCCTGCTGGCCCGGACCCTGGCCCGCATACTTCGTGTTCCCTTTGCCATTGCCGACGCCACCAGTCTGACCGAGGCCGGCTATGTTGGCGAGGATGTGGAAAACATCCTGGTTCAGCTGCTGCAGAATGCAGACTACGACCTGGATGCAGCGTCCCGGGGCATCGTCTATGTGGACGAGATCGACAAGATCGCCCGAAAGTCGGAATCTGCCTCCATCACCAGAGATGTATCCGGTGAAGGTGTGCAACAGGCACTGCTCAAGATCATCGAGGGGACCGAAGCCAACATCCCCCCAAAGGGTGGACGCAAACATCCCCAGCAGGAATTCATCAGACTGAACACGTCCAACATCCTGTTCGTCTTTGGCGGCGCGTTCATCGGCCTGGAAAAGATCGTCCAGAACCGTCTCAAAGGGTCGGCCATGGGCTTTGGCGCCAACATTTCCAGCGTGGACAAGGATGATCCCTACAAGCTCATCTCCAACGTTCACCCCTACGATTTGATCAAGTTCGGGCTTATCCCCGAATTCGTCGGCAGGATACCGCTCATCTCCGCACTGGACGAACTGAGCGAGGAGGATATGATCCAGATCCTGACCAAACCGAAAAACGCCCTTGTCCGGCAGTACCAGAAGCTTTTCGAGCTGGACAATGTCCGCCTCAGGTTCACTCAAAACGCCCTGAACGCCATCGCCAGAAAGGCGATTGAGCGCAAGACAGGAGCCCGCGGCCTGCGAAACGTGCTCGAGATCATCATGCTCGAAATCATGTACCAGCTCCCATCCCTTGAAAACGTCAAGGAATGTGTGATTAACAAGGCCGTCGTGGAAAAAAACGTCGAACCCCTTCTGTTCTATGAACAGGAAGTCAAGACGGCCTGATGTGACAACCCTCCCGGCTTTTGCAGCCGGGAACTACAGGAGGTTCTAATGACCGATTCCGAACATCGGGACGGGGTCACCCAATATACTGAAGCCGTTCTCCCTCTCATGTCCCTGAGGGAAGTGGTTATGTTCCCACGGTCGATCATCCCGCTCTTCGTTGGAAGGGATGCATCCATCAAAGCCGTGGAGGCAGCCCTCAAAGATTACAACAAGAAGATTTTCCTGGTTGCCCAGAGGGAGCCTGAAAAAGAGCGTCCCGGACCTGAGGATCTTTACGACATGGGGACGGTTGCCAAAATCCTGCAGCTTCTGCGCCTCCCTGACGGGACCGTAAAAGTGCTTTTCGAAGGATTGTACCGCGCCACATGCCCCAAAGACGTTCCGTTTTCCATCCGGGAGGGATTCCCGCTTGTTCTGACAAAGCCTTTGGCAGAACAAGAGGAGGAAAGCGCCGAATCAGACGCCCTGGTCAGGTTGACCCACGAGGCAGTGGAAAGCTTTGGCCGGATCAACAAGAAACTGCCCCAGGAGAGCATCATGGCCATGCTCTCCCTGAAACTGCCCGGCAGGCTGGCAGACGCCATTGTGCCGCATCTGAAGCTGGATTTCGTCAAGAAGCAGGAAATCCTGGAGATCACCGATCCCATGGAACGGCTGGAAACGGTCTATACCGTGCTGCAGTCCGAAGTGGAGGTCTTCTCCATGGAGAAGCGGATCAAGTCCAGAGTCAAGAAGCAGTTGGAAAAAAACCACAAGGAATACTATCTCAACGAACAGCTCAAGGCCATCAACAAGGAGATGGGCCGCGAAGGTGACCCAAAACAGGAGGTCGACGAGCTCGAAGAGCGTCTCAAGGGCAAGGACATGCCTGACGAGGCCCGGGAAAAATGCGCTGCTGAGCTGAAAAAGCTGCGCCAGATCCAGCCGTCCTCTGCCGAGTACACGGTGGTCCGCAACTATGTGGACTGGATCCTTGATCTGCCCTGGAACAAGACCAAGGAGACCAATACCGACCTGGCCGAGGCCCAAAAGATCCTTGATGAAGACCACTACGGACTGGAAAAACCCAAGGAACGCATCCTGGAGTATCTGGCCGTGGACAGCATCGTGAACACGCTCAAAGGGCCCATCATCTGTCTGGTCGGCCCCCCTGGCGTGGGAAAGACCTCCATTGCCAAGTCCATTGCCAGAGCTACAAACCGGGAGTTCGTCCGGGTCTCTCTGGGCGGAGTGCGGGACGAGGCTGAGATCCGGGGCCACCGCCGCACGTATGTCGGCGCCCTCCCCGGAAAGATCATCCAGTCCCTCAAGCGGGCCCAGCACAACAACCCTGTGTTCTGCCTGGACGAGATCGACAAGCTGAGCAACGATTTTCGCGGTGACCCGGCGTCGGCGCTCCTCGAAGTTCTCGATCCGGAGCAGAACAACGCCTTTGGCGACCACTATCTGGATCTGGACTATGACCTGTCCAAGGTCTTTTTCATCACCACGGCCAACCAGCTGCATACCATTCCACTGCCCCTGCAGGACAGAATGGAGATCATCAAGCTGCCCGGGTATCTGGAGACCGAAAAAAAGCACATTGCCCGCGACTTCCTCTTTCCCAAGCAGCTGGAGATGCACGGGTTGAGCAGCGAAAACATCTCGTTGTCCGACAACGGCATCCTGGAGATCGTCCGCCACTACACCAAGGAAGCGGGCGTGCGCAGCCTGGAACGGGAGATCGCTTCGGTCTGCCGCAAGGTGACCAAGAAGCTGGTGGAGGAAAAAGATCTCAAAAAGACGGTGAACATCACCAAGACCTCCATTCCCGCTTACCTTGGCGTGCACAAGTTCCGCTTCGGCGAGCGCGAAGAGAATCCTCAGGTGGGCGTGACCACCGGGCTGGCCTGGACGCAGCTGGGCGGCGAACTGCTCGTCGTCGAGGTGGCGCTCATGCCTGGATCAGGGAAAGTGGAGATCACCGGAAAGCTCGGCGACGTGATGCAGGAATCAGCCCGGGCAGCCCTGTCCTATGTCCGCTCCCGTGCCGAGAACTTCGGACTTCGGTCCGACTTCTACAAGGATGTGGACATCCATGTTCACGTCCCAGAGGGAGCGACACCCAAGGACGGGCCCAGCGCCGGCATCACCCTGGCCACCAGCCTGGTCTCAGTGCTCCTGAACAAGCCGGTCAGAAACGATCTGGCCATGACCGGCGAGATCACTCTGCGCGGCAGGGTCCTGCCCATCGGCGGGCTGCGGGAAAAGCTCCTGGCCGCTCACCGGGGACTGCTGTCCAAGGTGCTTATCCCCAAGGACAACGAAAAGGACCTCAAGGACGTTCCGGCCGAGATCCTCAAGGATCTGGAGATCAAGCCGGTTGAGCACATGGACGAGGTTCTTCCAGAGGCCCTGCTCGAAGTCGAACCTGAACACCTCTTCTGCGGCCAGGGCGGGTTCATCCCGGTCTCCCACTCCCTGCTCAAGGAAGAATTCCGCAGAAAGCATCAATAATCGTCAAGCCAAGATGACGGAAACGAGCCCTCGAAAGAGGGCTCGTTTTTTATTCCTTCAGTGCGTTAGGTATTGACTGCTGCTGGAATTCGACCATCGGCGACTCAGCGCACAGGTGTTCGAAATACCGGTCATTCATGGTATCTCGATACCGAATGTTTCCTTTCTTTCATATCTTCCTTGCCCTCCTGAGAGAAATTCTTATTAGAAAGGAAAGACAGCATTTTCAAGTTGATTCGTCCCGTTGCCGCGCTTGCCTGACAAGGGCGAAATCATTACAAGGTATCTTCTTGACTGCCTGGACGAGGTGCAGTCAGCCATGAGAATACAACCCTGATTGAGGTCATACATGATCGGTATTTCCAAACTCTACTGCGGCTCGGTCGAGCCTTCGGATGCACTCCGGTACGGCCGTCACTCCGGAAAGCTGCCCTCCCATCTGCTCCAGTTCTCCAAGGACAAGAAACCGGTTGTCGTCTGGAACTCCACCCAGCGCTGCAACCAGAAATGCGTGCACTGCTACGCCAAGGCCGTGGAGGAAGAGGGATCGGACATCATCGGCACAGACGCCGCCAAGGAGATGATCGATGATCTGGCTGCCTATGGAGCGCCGGTCATGCTCTTTTCCGGCGGGGAACCCCTCGTGCGCAAGGATCTGGTCGAACTTGCCCTCCATGCCACATCCAAGGGCATGCGCGCGGTCATCTCCACCAACGGCACGCTCATCACCAAGGAAAAAGCCAGGGAACTCAAGGAAGTCGGACTCTCCTACGTGGGCATTTCCATGGACGGCGCACCCGAGACCCACAACAAATTCCGGGGTTCTGACAAAGCCTTTGACATGGCTGTGGCAGGCATCGAGAACTGCAAGGCCGAAGATCTCAAGGTGGGACTGCGCTTCACCATCAATAAGCGCAACGCCCAAGACATCCCCTTTCTTTTTCAGCTGATCAGGGATCTCGAAGTGCCCCGCATCTGCTTCTATCATCTCGTCTACTCCGGGCGGGGCTCGGAACTGGTGAACGAGGACCTGACCCATGCCGAAACCCGCGCCGCGGTTCACCTCATCATGGACGAAACCCGGGCGCTGTACCAGGCCGGCCTGGAAAAAGAAGTGCTCACCGTGGACAACCACGCCGACGGCCCGCTCGTGTACGAGCGACTCAAGCGGGAAGATCCAAAACGCGCCGAACAGGTTTTGGAACTGCTCTCCTGGAACCAGGGCAATTCCACCGGCCGGGGGATCGGCTGCATCTCCTGGGACGGCCGGGTTCATGCCGACCAGTTTTGGAGAAACCATACCTTCGGCAATGTGCTGGAACGCCCGTTTTCAGAGATATGGGACGATCCCAATATCGAACTCCTGCACAAGCTCAAGGACAAGCGCCCCTATCTCAAGGGGAGATGTCAGTCCTGCAGGTACCTGAATATCTGCGGCGGCAACTTCCGGGCGCGGGCCGAGGCCGTGTACGGCGACATCTGGGCCGACGACCCGGCTTGCTATCTGACGGATGAAGAGATCAGGATCGAAGAATAAATTCGAAATTCGAATATCGAAATTCGAAACAAGAGCTTCGCTTCAATCAAAGATCAAAGGATAAGAGTTCGCAGAAAAGCTTCTTTCTCTCTCAGGTTTTTTGAGTTTCTTTCGAATTTCTGATTTCCATATTCGAAGTTCTCTTCAACAGAGGTTAGCTTATGCCAATGCCCGCATTCTACAGAGGCCGCCGCCTGCGAATGAACCCCGGTATCCGGCGCATGGTCGCCGAGACCGCGCTTCGCCCCGAAGATCTCGTGCAGCCTTACTTCGCGGTGGACAGGGAGGATGATTTCAAAAAAGAGATCTCCTCCATGCCCGGTCAGTACCAGCTCTCCATCCCCAGGCTGGTAGAGCAGGTGGGACAGGCTGTGGACAACGGGCTGGTCTCCTGCATTCTCTTCGGCATCCCTGCTGAAAAAGACGAAACCGGCTCCCAGGCCTGCGCCGAACACGGCGTTATCCAGCGTGCGGTCAGGACACTGAAAAGAAACTTCCCCGGACTGGTGGTCATCACCGACGTCTGCCTGTGCGAATACACCTCCCACGGCCACTGCGGGGTGATCGAGCACGGCGAAATCGCCAATGACCCGACCCTGAAACTGCTCGCCAAAACCGCGCTGTCCCATGCCGAATCCGGGGCTGACATGGTCGCGCCCTCGGACATGATGGACGGCCGAGTCGCCGCGATCCGGGCGGCCCTGGACGAAAACGGCTTTGCGTCGCTGCCGGTCATGAGCTACGCCGTGAAGTACGCGTCCTCGTTTTACGGTCCCTTTCGCGAGGCAGCCGAAGGCGCGCCCAAGTTTGGGGACCGCCGTTCACATCAGATGGACCCGGCCAACGCACTCGAGGGATTGCGCGAAGCTGCGGCGGACCTTGACGAAGGGGCGGACATCCTCATGGTCAAACCGGCCGGACCCTACCTGGACGTGATCAAGACACTTCGCGACACCTTTGACACGCCCATTGCCGCATACCAGGTCAGCGGCGAATATTCCCAGATCAAGGCTGCGGCCCGGCTGGGCTGGCTCGATGAACATGGCGCCATGCTGGAATCGCTGACCGCCATCAAACGGGCCGGAGCTGATATCATTTTGTCCTATTTCACAGAAACGTTTCTCAAGAACTCAAAATAGCACATCATGCACCAGCACGCGCACAAGAACACCCTTGAAAAGAGCCATCCAGGAACTCACCCCCACGGGACAGCCGAAGACGGCATGCCGCAGCTTCGGCTCATCGCCTGGGAGGTCACCCGCTCCTGCAACCTGGCCTGCAAGCACTGCCGGGCCGAGGCCCACACAGAACCGTATCCCGGAGAGCTTTCCACAGAGGAGGCCAAGGCGCTCATCGACACCTTTTCCGAATGCGGCAACCCCATCATCATTTTTACGGGCGGGGAACCGCTCATGCGCCATGACATCTTTGAACTGGTGGCCTACGCCAAGTCCAAAGGCCACAAATGCGTCATGGCCCCGAACGGCACCCTGATTACGCCTGAAAACGCCCGCCGGATGAAGGAAGCCGGAATCGAGCGCTGCTCCATTTCCATCGACGGTCCGAGCGCGGAGAGCCATGACACGTTCCGCGGCGTGCCCGGGGCGTTCGACGCCTCCCTGCGCGGCATCAAGCACCTGAAGGAAGCCGGCATCCCGTTTCAGATCAACACGACGGTGACCAAAAACAATCTCTCCCAGTTCAAGGAAATCTTCCATTTGGCAGAACGACTCGGGGCCGTGGCCTGGCACATCTTCATGCTCGTGCCTACAGGCCGGGCTGCAGAACTTCCGGACGAAATCATCACGGCCCGGGAGTACGAGGAGGTCCTGAACTGGTTCTACGATTTCCGCAAAACCACGGACATGCACCTCAAGGCTACATGCGCTCCCCACTACCACCGCATCCTCAGACAACGCGCCCGGGAAGAGAACATCCCGGTGGATTTCGAGAACTTCGGCCTGGATGCGGTGAGCCGGGGATGCCTGGGCGGCATCGGGTTCTGCTTCATCTCCCATACAGGGCAGGTGCAGCCCTGCGGGTATCTGGAGCTTGACTGCGGCCAGACCAAGGAAACACCCTTTCCCGAGATCTGGAAAAACTCTGCAGAGTTCAGAAATCTTCGGGACAAGAACGCCTACACCGGCAAATGCGGTCCCTGCGAGTATCACCGGGTATGCGGCGGCTGCCGCGCCCGGGCCCAAACCATGCGCGCCGACTACCTGGCTGAAGAACCCCTGTGCACGTACGAGCCGAAGAAAAAGTGATTGGCGAATAGGTAGGAATTGACGAATTGGCGAATTGGCGAATTGGAAAAAATTGACGGATTGACGAATTGGCGAATAGGTAGGAATTGGCGAATTGACGAATTGGCGAATTCACGGCAGGGGAAGAGTCGATTCGGGAGCCTGGCTGCTGCCATGAACGATTCAGGGGCCCTTCTTCGGCGTCAAAGTACGTGATTTGCCCATTTCAATTCGCTCATTTCAATTCGCAAATTCGACGATTCGCCAATTCGCCAAATCGAAAATTCGATAATTCGCAAATTCAGTAATTCGCAAAATAGAGAAACCATGGACACCCTCGACCGCAAGATTCTCGACATCATTCAGACCGGCTACCCCCTGGTTCCCCGCCCCTACGAGGCAATCGGCATCGAGGTCGGACTGACCGAGGCCGAGACCCTGGCCCGGGTTCGGGCGCTCACACAAAAAGGGGTCATCCGCCGCATCGGCGCAAATTTCCAGTCCCGCAAGCTGGGCTGGCGCAGCACGCTGTGCGCGGCACGAGTGCCCGAGGACAAGCTGGACGAGTTCGTGGCCGAGGTGAACAGCCACCCCGGAGTGACCCACAACTACCTCCGGGAGCACGAGTACAATGTCTGGTTCACCTTCATCGGCCCCTCCTGGGAGGAGGTCTGCGCCACACTCGAGGAGATCACGGCAAAGACCGGAATTCCCATCCTGAACCTCCCGGCCGTAAAGATGTTCAAGATCAAAGTGGATTTCCCCATGGAAGAGGAGGACAACAATGAAGCGGTCTGAGCGCGAGATTATCCTTTCCCCTTCCCTGCTCTCCTCGGATTTCGGGCGCTTGCGCGAGGAGTTGGAATCCCTTGAGGAATCCGGATTGAGGTGGGTCCACTGGGACGTGATGGACGGAAGTTTCGTGCCCAATATCACACTTGGACCCCCCATCATCAAGGCCGTGCGGAAATACACCAGGCTCTTTTTCGACGTCCATCTCATGATCGACCGGCCGGAACGGTATCTCGAGCAGTTCACGGATGCCGGTGCCGACCTCATCTGCGTCCACGCAGAAGCCACCGTGCACCTGGAGCGGACCTTGAGCCATATCCGCGACCTGGGGGCAGCCCCTGCGGTTTCCCTGAACCCGGCCACCCCCTTGAGCCATATCGAATACGTCCTGCCCCAGTGTGACATGGTGCTGATCATGAGCGTCAACCCCGGGTTCGGCGGCCAGAAATTCCTTCCCTTTTCCCTGGACAAGATACGCCGCTGCCGGGAGATGATCGAGGCGGCCGGCGCAGACACCCGCATTCAGGTGGACGGGGGAGTATCCCTGGAAAACGCCGCTGAGATCGTGAAAGCCGGTGCCGATATCCTGGTTTCCGGCTCCGCCTTTTTCAGCCGGCCGCCATATGGAAAGCGCCACAAGGATTTTCTGGAAAGCGCCAGAGCCGGACTCGTCTAAAGCATCCACTGCTTTTGGTTCTGGTGAGGTAGCATTTGGATGAAAACCGTATCGATGAAATTACATCGTACCGACGGACTTCCCAAGCTCGGCTGATCTTTCATTCCATCATCCGCAGGAATCAGAACGCGATCACCTTCCAGTCCGACATCAGCATGTCCGTAAGCGGCTGCCCCATGAACTTGACCTCCAGACCGAAATCTTCGAGCTGTTTCGTCACCCCGTACCGCTCGGCGCAGGCCCTGCAAGCCTGGAGTTCGACTCCCATTTCAGAGAGTCTGCCCAGTTCGACCTGCAACTCTCCATCATAGACGATCGTTCTGGCTGAAGGGCCCCAGACAACGATTCTGACGCGTTCCCACCACTCGTGTTTTCTGCTGTTTTCAGCGAACATGAAGATCATGTTCAAGGCGACTTCCCGATCCGCCGTGCTCCACACGATACACAGCTTTGTCGATTCCACTGCTCCTCGTTCCGTCATATGACCTCCGATTATGACACTGCTTCGGGATTTCACTCTGGACGCGCCCATTGAAATGCCGTAATCACTCCTCCCGTTCCACGCCCCCTGACAAGGCTACAGGATATCATATGCGTATTTACCTGCAATTGACACTTGCCACTGTTTTCTGGGGTGGAACGTTCGTGGCCGGACGGCTCCTGTCCATGGAGCTGGACCCTTTTTCCGCAGCGTTTCTCCGTTTTCTACTGGCTTCCCTCGTCCTTTCCATGGTGACGTTGCGAATCGAGCGCCGGATCCCCTGTATCCCAAAAGAGCAGTGGTTTTGGATTTTTCTCCTGGGGATGACCGGCGTTTTCGCCTATAATGTGTTCTTCTTCCTTGGACTGCAGTCGATTCAGGCCGGACGGGCCGCCCTGATCATCGCCCTCAACCCCATCTCCATCGCCCTTTTTTCCAGCCTGTTCTTCCGTGAACGACTGACAGCGCTCAAAGGAATAGGCATCCTTTTCTGCCTGACAGGGGCAGGCGTGGTCATTGCCCGGGGAAACCCCCTGAACCTGCTTCACGGGGAAATCGGCCAGGGGGAACTGGCTCTTCTGGGTTGCGTGATCAGCTGGACCGCTTACTCCCTGATCGGCAAGCGGGTCATGGCTTCGCTGACACCGCTTACAGCCGTGACCGGTTCCTGCATCGTGGGCACTGCCGCCCTTCTGATCCCTGCGCTCACTCAGGGACTCGTTTCCGATCTTGCAGGCATATCCCTTCAGGGGTGGGTTACCATCTCGTATCTGGGGATTTTCGGCACAGGGCTGGGTTTTTGCTGGTACTATCAGGGAATCAAAGCCATCGGCCCCACCCGGGCCGGGGTATTCATCAACCTGGTGCCCCTCGTCGGGGTCGTTCTGGGCGGATTGATCCTGGGTGAAACCCTCACTCCCGCACTGATCCTGGGAGGCCTGCTCGTGTTTACCGGGCTCTTTCTGACCAATTATCAGGCCATTCCCCTGCTCAACAGACTCCTGCATCGACCCAAATGGCTTC
>JBKHAV010000165.1:0-3819 GCA_046542715.1 Desulfovibrionales bacterium | reverse complement strand
GTACAGCGTGAAGCTGACGCTGGTGGTGCTGGGATTCGTCACTGTCATCGCCGTCATCTACCTGACCATCACACCGGAGCTTCGCCGCAGACTGGAGCAAAAGTTCCAGATGGGAGCCACCTCCAACTCCTACCTGGTGGAGTCCGTAACAGGCGTGCAGACGGTCAAGTCCCTGGCCGTGGAAGGGACCATGCAGAAACGGTGGGAGGACCACCTGGGCCGGTACGTGCGCTCCAGCTTCCGCCTGGCCAACATGTCCAATGTCTCCGGCGCGATATCCGGGACGGTGAGAAGGCTCATGACCATCTGCATCCTCTATCTCGGCGTGCGTTCCGTACTGACCGGGGAGTTGACCATCGGGCAGCTCATCGCCTTTCAGATGTTCGCCAACCAGTTCTCGGGACCGATTTTACGGCTGGTGAACCTGTGGAACGAATTTCAACAGGCGTTGCTGTCGGTGGACCGTTTGGGTGACATTCTCAACCACCCGCAGGAACTGACCTCGGAAAAGGCCATTACCTTGCCGGGCCTCAAGGGGGAGATCCGCCTGGAGAACGTTTCATTTCAGTACAGACCGGGCGGGCCCAAGGTTATTGATTCGGTTTCCTTCACATTGAGCCCCGGAACAAGCATCGGCATCGTGGGCCGCAGCGGAAGCGGAAAAAGCACGTTGGCCAAGCTCCTGCAGCGGCTCTACCTGCCCATTGAGGGGGCCATTTTCGTGGACGACATCGATATCCGGCATCTCAATCCCTACTGGCTGCGTTATCAGATCGGGGTGGTGCTCCAGGAGAACTATCTGTTCAGCGGCACGATCCGGGACAACATCGCCCTGCCCCGGCCGGACGCGCCCATGGAGGTCATCCTGCAGGCGTCCAGACTGGCCGGGGCGCACGATTTCATCGCCAGGCTTCCGGAAGGCTACGACACCGAAGTGAGCGAACGGGGGGAATCCCTTTCCGGGGGCCAGCGGCAGCGCATCGCCATTGCCCGGGCCCTGATCACCAATCCCAAAATCCTGATCTTCGACGAGGCCACCTCGGCCCTGGACTATGAATCGGAGCGGATCATCCGCAGCAACATGAAAAACATCAAACGCGGCAGGACCACGATCATCATCGCCCACCGGCTGTCCACCATCATGGGATGCGACAGCATTCTGGTCATGGACGAGGGGCGGATCATCGAGTCGGGCTCCCATGAGGAGCTTATTGAACGCCGCGGCTCCTATCACCACCTCCATGGTCAGCAGGCCAACTGAGATGTTCGGCAAGAAGAACATCGACGTCCACGAGTTCAAGCCCTTGCTTGTGGAAATCGAGGACGAACCCATGAATCCAATTGGCCGGGTCGTCTTCTGGATCATCATGGCCTCGTTTGTGTTCTTTCTCCTTTGGGCCATCCTGGGCAAGGTGGACGTGGTGGTCACGGCCAGAGGAAAGTTCATTCCAGCCGGAGAGACCAAGACCGTGCAGCCCCTGACGACCGGGGTGGTCCGCTCCATCCTCATCAGTCCCGGAGACTACGTGCGCAAAGGTCAGGTTCTGATGGAGATCGACCCTTCCGACATCCAGCCGGAACTCCAATCCATGCAGGAGGATTTGCGCCTGGTGGAGTTGGAGATTCTTCGGCTGGAGGCCCTGCTAAACAATGCTCCATTTGATCCGGACGATACCTACGCCCTCGAACTGATCACCATTCAGCGATATATCTATGCTTCCACAAAACAACGTTTGCAGGAGCAGATCCGCGTCAAGCGCCAGGAGCTCTCCCAAATAAGGGAGCAGCTCGCGGCAGAGGAGAAAAATCTTCAGACACTTACCTTTGAGCAGCACACCCTCGAGGACCGGGTCCGTCGCTGGGAAGAGGTGCGCGACATCATCAGCCGCGATGATTTTGAAAAAAATGTGCAGGAACTCAAAACCACCGAAGCCCGAGCCACGGCTTCGGCTCACAGAGTGGAAGAGCTCAAGTCAGGCATGAAGCGCATCCAAAAGGAGATCGACCTGATCAGGGAGGACGATCGAAACCGCCTTTTGACCGAGCTTTCCGAAAAAAAGCAACGCCTGCTCTATCTCACGGCCAGGATCGAAAAGTCCCTTTTCCTGAGCTCCCGCCAGCAGATCTCCTCCCCTGTGGACGGGTACGTGGCGCAGCTCCTCTTTCATACCGTGGGCGGTGTGGTCACACCGGCGGAAAAGCTGGCCCATATCGTGCCCACGGATTCTCCACTGCGGGCCAAGGTGCTGGTCCTGAACAAGGATGTGGGCTTCATCGCCAAGGGGATGAACGCCACGATCAAGGTGGATGCTTACAGCTTCCAGCGATACGGCACCCTTGACGGGACCCTCCTGCAGATTTCTCAGGACAGCTTCGAGGACAAGCAGCTTGGGTTTGTCTACGAAACCTTCATCCAGCCCGAACAGACCTCCCTTCTGGTAGAGGGACGGGAGACGCCGGTCACCACGGGCATGTCCGTTGTCGCGGAGATCAACGTGGGCAAACGCAGGATCATCGAGTTTTTCCTTTATCCTCTGATCAAGTATTTGGATGAGGGGATCAGTGTGAAATGATGGGATTATCCTACGGCACGAGAAGATTAGCCTCCGCAGATACCGGTATCCATGCCGATCATCTCCAGGTCGAGGTCACAACCAGATGTAACTTGCGATGTATATTTTGTGTTGGCAGGCACATGGACGAATTGGACCTTTCAATGGACACGTTCGCAAGAGCGATCTCCCTTTTTGACCATCTCAGCCATGTGGAGCTTCAAGGAGAAGGGGAACCACTGCTTCATCCGCAATTCTTTACAATGGCCCGAATAATCCGGGAACGTTTTCCGAAATGCAGGCTGTCGTTCATAACCAACGGGACCCGTTTCTCCGGCACCGCTATTGAAGGCATTCTTCGCGGCAGATTCGACTCGATCTTCATTTCTCTGGAGACCACCGAGGACGAGAAATATCGATGGATTCGAAAAAACAGCATTCATCCGGTGCTCGAAGGAGTAAAAAAGCTCATTCACGCGAAAAAGAACAGACATCGTGAATTCCCAAAGATCGGCTTCGCCGTGACCGTTCTCAAAAGCACCGTCCTTGATCTTCCAGGTATAGCATCCGCGTATCACCAGTTGCAGATGGACGGGGGCTTGATGATACAGCCACTTCAGACGATGGATGGGTATGCCCAGCATTACTCATGGGAAACGAGAAACCAGCTTCTCTCAGCGGAAATGTGCAGATTGCTTGGTTCTATCGTGCGGACACACCACTCGGTGCAGCAGGCGCTCTCGCACGTTCCGCCTGCGTTCTTCAGGGACCTGTATGCGGCCGGTCGGCGAAACAATGGTTGTCCCTGGCTTACCAGAGGTATTTACCTGGACGTGAAAGGAAACTTCCTGCCCTGTTGCTTTCTGAAAAATCAGGAGAAGTTCTCCCTCGGCAACATCAACAGAATTCAAACTCAGGTCGTCAATGCAATGCGGGAAAGAGCACACAGAGCGATTTTAAACGGTAATTTTCCCAAGGCCTGCATGAAGTGCAGAACATTATCCCGAGTTGCGGAACATCACAAACATTTACTCCTAAGAAGGGCTATCTATGGAAACCAAGGCGATTCACGATTTGGACGAGCACGGACGAGCACGGACGAGCACGGACTGACACGGACCCGCAAGATAAAACACGGACGATGACATGACCAACGAATCGCTGCTGCCGAAGCATGGCGGGTACCGGAAGCTGAAGTCGTTTCAGCTCGCGCAGCTCGTTTATGATCTTACCGTGCGGTTTTGCGAACTGTATGTCGACAGATTCA
>JBKHAV010000164.1:0-3820 GCA_046542715.1 Desulfovibrionales bacterium | reverse complement strand
GGTTCGGACAGACTGTCGCAAAACCTGGATCACCAGTCCCGTCTCCGCTGAAGCTTCGCCGTGGCATGCAAGCCGTGTGATGACGTCTCCATTTCCGTCATTGCCCGATTTATTCGGGCAATCCATCTTCGACGCCTCACCGGATAAGGCATGGATCACCCGGTCAAGCCGTGTGATGACAGAGGGGGAATTCTTGTCATGCCCCGACTTGATCGGGGCATCCAGGTTCGGACAGACTGTCGCAAAACCTGGATCACCAGTCCCGTCTCCGCTGAAGCTTCGCCGTGGCATGCAAGCCGTGTGATGACGTCTCCATTTCCGTCATTGCCCGATTTATTCGGGCAATCCATCTTCGACGCCTCACCGGATAAGGCATGGATCACCCGGTCAAGCCGTGTGATGACAGAGGGGGAATTCTTGTCATGCCCCGACTTGATCGGGGCATCCAGGTTCGGACAGACTGTCGCAAAACCTGGATCACCAGTCCCGTCTCCGCTGAAGCTACCCGTGGCATGCAAGCCGTGTGATGACGTCTCTATTTCCGTCATTGCCCGACTTGATCGGGCAATCCATCTTGATTTTGGATTGGAATTAGGGAATTGGCGAATTGGCGAATCAGAAGTCAGGGTTTTTTCTTCTTGTCATTGCTAGACTTGCTGCTGAAAATTTCTTGGATTTCCTTTTCCCTCAGGTCCTCGGCGTTTTGCTCCATGCGATGGACCACATCCTGGGCTTCCTCGCCTGGATGGTGAACGTCCAGCACCGCCCTGTTCACCGCCCCTTCCGCTTTGATCAACCGGTTCAAAAAGCTGCGGTATGCTCCGCTTGTCGAATATCCGCTGCGGACAAGCTCGGGATAGCTCTTTCCGGAACTCCTCAGCAACAAGAGATAGTGTTCTCTGAGCAGATCGAGTTCCTGGTGCTGCTGCTCCCGGATCTTCCAGGCCTGGTCCTCTGACGGCAGATCCTGTGCAGACCGCTCGTCCAGGGGCTTATGGCCTTTACTCTCCTCAAGGGCCGCGTCCAGGGCAAGGGTTTTGGTGTGTAGATAATGCTTCACGAACCCATGGACGCTCCCTTTGTATTTCTGAAGCCGCTGCGCGTAAAACACGAAGAACACGGGCATAAAGATAATCCAGATCGAGGCCTTGGGTTTTTCCATGATCCGTTTGGCCAGGTCAAAGGCAAACAGCTCATCCCTCCGGCGGATAATTTCGTGTTTCTCATCGAGATCGGACATGTAACCTCTCCTGAAAACTCGGGTGCGTGTTGATTTCTCAACTCATACCCGACTTAACGACCGTGGTAAATGAACCCCAAAGCGCAGAAGCCGTTTCCGTTCCTGACCCAAACGTCAAGAACTGCAGACAGGCCGCTTCATTTTCATCCGGTTTGCATCCCGCGCTGAAACCATGATAGACAGCACAGTGGACATCTGCTCTGAAACCCATCTCAGAGAACAAATCCAAGGAGGTATTGGCCATGCAACCCATAGGACCACTGATGCACGAACACCGACTGATCGAACGTATGGTCGACGTTCTCAAGGCGGAGATCGACCTGATCAAACTGGGGCAGGGGCCAGATATCGACCTGCTGCGAAGGACCGTTGATTTTTTCAGAATGTATGCAGACCGCTGCCATCACGGCAAGGAAGAGGACATTCTCTTCAGGGAACTCAAAAAAAAAGATCTCTCCCCTGAACTTCGTGCCAGAATGGATGAACTCATTCAGGACCACAAAGACGCCCGCCAGATGGTCTCAAGCCTTGAAGAAGCGACCACAAGTTTTTCACAAGGCAACGATGACGCCCGGGAGCAGATCAGGACGCTGCTTGCTCGACTGGTGGCCTTTTACCCTCACCATATCAAGATGGAGGACAACCATTTCTTTCATCCCTGTATGGAGTATTTCACCAAAGAGGAACAGAAAGCCATGCTGGATGAATACTGGGAGTTCGACAAAAATCTCATCCATGAGAAGTACGGCACCATCGTGGATCGCTTCGAGACCATGACCCCCCAGGTTGAGCGCAAGGTGGGCGAACAGGTGGAGTAAGCCGATGCCCTTTGGTTCTGACATGCACCCGAACTGAATCGAACAACTTCAACAGCTTCCAGGAGAACGAAATGGCAATACGAATCGGCATGAACGGTTTCGGCCGCATCGGCAGGTATCTTACCCGACTGCTCATGGACGAGGAAGGCGATCTGCAGCTGGCCGTGGTCAACGCCCGGGCGGACAACCACACCTACGCCCATATGTTCAAGTACGATTCCGTGTTCGGGACGTACCAAGGAGAGGTGTCGCACAACGACGAGGGCATGGTCATCAATGGGAAGCAGGTCAAAGTGACCAGATGGTCCAAACCGGAGGAGACCCGATGGGGCGACCTTGGCTGCGATATCGTCATCGAGGCCACGGGCAAGTTCAAGGATCGCAAGGCTGCGGAGCAGCACATGGCAGGTGGAGCCAAAAAGGTGATCCTGTCCACCACGGGCAAGGACACGGATGTGGAGATCGTCTACAATGTCAACACCGACTGGTACAAGCCTGCGGAACACGACTTCATCTCTGTGGCCTCCTGCACCACCAATGCCCTGGCTCCGGCAGCCAAGATCCTGCACGACAATTTCACCATCAGGCACGGGCTCATGACCACCATCCACTCCTATACCATGACCCAGCGCATCCTGGACGGATCCCACAAGGACCTGCGGCGCGGCCGGGCCGCAGCCATGTCCCAGATCCCCACCACCACCGGGGCGGCAAAAGCCGTGACCAAAGTCATTCCAGACCTCAAGGGCAAGTTCGACGGCATGGCCGTGCGGGTCCCCACCCCGGACGGCTCACTGATAGACCTGGTCTGCGTGGTGGAAAAGGCCACCACGGTCGAGGCCGTGAACGACGTGTTCAAAAAAGCGGCCAACGAAACCATGGGCTATTCCGACGAGCCACTGGTCTCGGTGGACTACATCGGCGATTCCCACGGCGGGGTCTTTGATGCCCTCTCCACCATGGTCATTGACGACCACCTGATCAAAACCCTGATCTGGTACGACAACGAGGCCGGCTTTACCCATCAGCTCCTGCGCGTCGTGAAGCTGGTGGCCAGGTCGATGTAAAACAAAAACACCCCGGAAAGGGCCCGCCCTCTCCGGGGTGTTTTCAGATTCAAGGTTTAAAGTTCAAGGTTAAGGGAAAGGCAGGAACACTGAAGGGACGGAAGGGACCTCAGGGACCAAAGGGCCGCAGCTTTGAGCTTCTTCTCCCGCTCTTCATGCTTGCTTTCCATAGCCCATAGCCCATCGCCCATCGCCCTTTCCTATCGCCTATTGCCCATTGCCCATTGCCCCGTCTTCCTCCTTCTTCACCTTCACATTCATGGCCGGAGCCTGGCCTTCCTTGTCCTGACCCATGTACAGGGTCGTGTGGGGGAAGGGGATTTCAATATCGAGTTCGTCGAACCGTTTCTTGATGCGGCGGTTGAACTCCCGGCCTACGGCCCACTGGCGGACGGGCTTGGTCTTGGTCCGGGCCCTGATGACCACGGCCGAGTCCGCGAACTTGTCCAGGCCCAGGATCTCGATGGGTTCCAGGATGTCCTGTCCGTAAACCTCGTCACTTCGCATCTCCTCGTCAATGGCCTTGACCACCTCGATGACGTGGTCCACGTCCTCCCGGTAGGCCACCCCGATATCGAACACATACCGGGAATAATCCTTGGTCATGTTCGTGACGATGTCGATCTTTCCGTTGCGGATGTAATGCACATTGCCTGAAAGATCCCGCAGGACGATCATGCGCAGATTGATCTTTT
>JBKHAV010000163.1:0-3837 GCA_046542715.1 Desulfovibrionales bacterium | reverse complement strand
GAGGGGTGGTTTTGTACCACCTGTTGTACCACCCGACGCCCAGTGGTTGCGAAACGCCTCACCAAGTGCCGGAATGGCCAAAAAAAGAAGGGATTACAGGTGTTTACTGTAATCCCTTCGTAAATTTGGTGCCGAAGGGGAGACTCGAACTCCCACGAGCGTTAGCCCACTACCCCCTCAAGATAGCGTGTCTACCAGTTCCACCACTTCGGCTTGTAAAAGAGCGGTCCGGATCAGTTCTGCGGAGCGTCGGGCTCTGCGGCGTTCGATCCGGGAGACGGAGCTTCTACCGGCTCCTCCTGAGTTTGTCCAGCCTTTTCTTCACTCTCAGGATCCGGTCCGGGCGTGATGGGGAGCGCGGGATTCTGCACGCCCTCATCCATCTGATCAAGGATGATGGAGGTGGCTCTGGGCGCTTCGCCGGTCGGGCTGCTCAGGTAGGTAAGGGTCAGGGAGGTGACGAAGAACACGGCTGCCGTGCCGATGGTCAGCTTGGAAAGCAGGCCTCCGGCCCCTGTGCTCCCGAAAAGCGAACCGCTGGAACCCCCGAAGATGACTCCCATGCCTTCCTTGCCAGACTGGAGCAAAACAAGCACCACCAGGGTGATGCAGGCCAAAACATGAATTGTAATGATTAAGGCGTTCAAAAATTCGTCCTCTAGGATTTAAGTCTTGTCGGTATCAAACCCCGGCAAGAATGATCTTGCTGAAACTCTCGGCCTTCAAACTTGCGCCACCTACCAGCACCCCGTCGACATTGTCAAGACCGATGATTGACGCGCAGTTGCCGGGCTTCACGCTGCCCCCGTACAAGATTCGAATGGCATTGGCCCGGTCCGGGAACAACGAGGCCAGTTGGTCCCGGATAAAGGCGTGGGCATCGGCGATCTCGTTTTCACCGGCAACTTCGCCGGTGCCGATTGCCCAGACCGGTTCATACGCCACGGCCAGGCTGTCCGTGTCGATTTGACGGGACACATCCTTGAGCCCGATCTCGAGCTGCCGGGAGAGAACGTCCTCGACCTGGTCTCTCTTGCGCTCATCAAGGGTTTCGCCGATGCACAGGATAATCCCGAGTCCGTGATCCAGACCGAAACTGACCTTTCGGGACACGAACTCGTCTTCCTCACCCATGACATGGCGGCGTTCCGAATGCCCGGCCAGGGCAAAGGTGCACCCGGTCTCCTTGAGCATTTCCGGAGCGATCTCCCCGGTAAACGCCCCTTTCTCTTCCGGATAGAAGTTCTGGCCTCCGAGCGAGTAGCCACGCTTGCCTTCCAGTGCGGATGCCACGCTGGCCAGGGACGTAAATGGAGGGCAGATGAGCACTTCCCGGTCATCCGGCAGCTCCCCCACCTGCTTGACCAGCTCCTTGACGGTCTGGGACGCTTCGGCCCGGGTCATATGCATCTTCCAGTTGGCAGCCATGAGTTTTTTCACCTGGCACACTCCTTCAAGGCTTTGATGGCGGGCAGTTCCCTGCCTTGGAGATACTCCAGGAAGGAGCCGCCACCAGTGGATATAAAGCTGAATTTGTCCTCAATTTTGCAAAGATGGATCAGGGCGTCGGTGTCCCCGCCGCCCACAATGGTCGTGGCATCGAGCCCTGCGACCAGATGGGCCATGCCGACGGACCCCTGGGAAAACGCGGGATTTTCAAAAACGCCCAGGGGACCGTTCCAGATTATGGTTTTGGCGTCCTTGAGCACTTCGGCAAACAGGGCGTGGCTGGCCGGACCGGTGTCCAGGGTCATCTCCCCGTCAGGGATGTCCTGGAAGGGTTTTACGCCGGATGCGATTCCCCCCTTGGGGTCGGTCCCCATGATGAAGTCAACTGGCAGATAAAAGCCCACCCCTTTGTCCATGGCCCTTTTCATGATCATTCGGGCATCGTCCAGAAGATCCTCTTCCACCAGGGAGGCGCCCACGGAGTAGCCCTGAGCTTTGAGAAAGGTGTTGGCCATGGCTCCGCCGATGATGATCCGGTCCACTTTTTCGAGCAGAGCGTACAAAACCCCGAGTTTGGTGGAGACCTTGGCCCCGCCGGAAATGGCCACATACGGCCGCTCCGGGCCCTCCACGACCATGTTCAGGTAGTCCATTTCCCGTTTGAGCAAGAGCCCTGCGCAGCATGCAGGGGCATGCTCGGTCACGCCGACCACAGAGGCATGGGCCCGGTGGGCCACTCCAAAGGCATCGTCCACATAGATGTCGGCCAGTCCTGCCAGCTTTCGGCTGAACTCCGGGTCATTTTTCTGCTCCCCCGGGTCGAAGCGAAGATTTTCCAGGAGCAGGACCTCGCCTGGGGCCAGATCCGCCGCTTTTGCCGTGGCATCCTCGCCCACGATGTCCGAGGCGGTGGTCACCACTTTTTCGAGGAGTTCCTCCAGCCGTTTGGCTACCGGTGCCATGGAAAGTTCCGACACGACTTTGCCCTTGGGCTTGCCCATGTGGGAACACAAAATCACAGCGGCTCCCTGATTCAGACAATACAGCAGGGTATCCAGGCTCGCCTGGATGCGACTGTCGTCGGTAATGCTTCCATCCTTCATCGGCACATTGTAATCCACGCGAACAAGCAGTTTTTTCCCCGTGATGTCCATCTGGTCGATGTAGCGCATGAGCAACTCCTAATTGGTCGGTTCCGTATGAATGTCCTTTTGCATCACTATGGCGTCTTCCCCATTGTCCGGGTAATATCCGCGCCGCCTGCCGCAGGGGGTATACCCATGGTTCCGGTATAATTTCTGAGCTGCTGCATTGCTTTCACGGACCTCAAGGAATGACTGTTTTATGCCCATTCCGGCGCAGATTTGCAATACGAGCTTGAGGAGACGGTCGGCAAACCCTCTTCTCCTCCACCGCGGGTGAACACCGATATTCAATATTTCCATATCTTCTTCAACGGTATAGAAGGAAATGTACGCAACCAAAACGCCGTCCTTTTTCAGGCCGAAGAGGTGGAATGCCTTTTGCTGGAGCCCAAGCAGAAACTGCTCTCTGGTCCAGGGGCAGGTGAAACACTGGATTTCCAGCTCCAGCAGAGCCGTCAGATCCTCGACGCCGAGCCGGACGAACACCTCTTTCATCAAGACCTCAATGACAGCTCGTAATGAACGATAACGCTCTTCATTCCCGTTCAACTCCCCTTGATTTGGAACTCATCGAGGTGGTTGACCGACGCAACAGGCCCCTTATGGCTCTTCCCCGAGAGGACGTGCATCGGCAACGCCTCTTGCATCGCTCCGTCCTGATTCTGGTCTTTGACCGTCACAACCGCCTCTATATCCAGAAACGCGGACTCATGAAAACCCTCTATCCCGGCCGGTGGGACGTTTCAGCCGGTGGCCACGTGCTCGCAGGGGAATCATGTCTGGATGCAGCGCTTCGGGAGGTGCAGGAAGAACTGGGCGTCACCCCGGAACGGCTGGTTCTGCGCCAGGAGATTCCTGCTGCCCCGGAAACGGCATACGAGTTCGTCTCCCTCTTCTCTGCCGGATCCGTAACCGCTGAGATTTTCCCGAATGAAAAAGAGGTGGAAGACGGCTATTTTGTCGAGCCCGGAGAACTGGACTACATGATCCGCGAATTCCCTGAACTCCTCACCCCGGCCCTGCTCTTCTTTGCCCGCCAAAACCTTTTGTTTCCAGTGAAAATGTAGAAGCAGGCAGAAGCGCTAAGCAAACAGCAAGCAGGCAGAAATGAATCATTCACATTCAGAGATTCTGAATCGACGTTTGTCCAGCCTCGATCGGGAATTTATGCTCTGCGAATCTGGCCCTCCCGGTCAGGCCGGAGGATGACAAGAAGGGAAAAGAACTTCCGCCTCACTTCTTC
>JBKHAV010000162.1:0-3850 GCA_046542715.1 Desulfovibrionales bacterium | reverse complement strand
CCGACCGCGGCGGGCCGTTCCGAGACCTGCACCGGGCCTTTCTCCGGGCCATTGGAACCCCAAACTACTGCAACCATGACGCCTCCTGCGCCCGAAACGTCCAGCACGCTGCCCTGTCCATGTTCGGCTTCGGTCGCAAGGGTGTCGGGTACGACCTGAAAAACGCCAAACACGTGGTCCTGCAGACGCGCAACATCTTCGAGGCCATCAACGTCAAGGAGGTCAACGACCTCCTCGATGCCATGCAGCAGGGGTGCCGTCTTTCCGTCATCGACATTCGATCCACTGTCAGCGCCGCAAAGGCCCACAACTTCTTCCAGGTCCGGCCCGGTACGGACTATGCCTTCAACCTGGCCGTCATCAATGTGTTGTTAAAGGAAAACCTCTACGACCGAAATTTCGCAAAACAGTGGATTTCCGACATGAAGGAGCTGATCGGCTTCATTTCTCCGTACACGCCCCAGTGGGCCGCGCAGGAGACCGGCGTTCCGGCAGACCGGATCGTCAACTTCGCTCAGGAACTGGCCGAAGCCGCGCCATCAGTCATCTGGCATCCTGGGTGGATGAACGCCCGCTACAGTGATTCCTTTTACATGTCTCGAACCGCGTACATCATCAACTCACTTCTCGGCGCCATCGGCGCCAAGGGCGGCCTTCCCCTGGCCAACAAGCCCAAGCACGTGGGTCGGAAGGGGCTCAACTCCTTTATGGAACTCTTTCCCAAGCCCAAGGAGAAACGTGTGGACGGCGTGGGCACTGTACTGCCCCACATCGAATCCGGCCCCGGACTCATTCACCTGGCCCTGAAGGCCATTCAGACCGGTGAACCCTATCCGGTCAAGGCGTATATCGCCTATCGCCACGACCCGCTCATGGCCCTGCCTGACCCCGATGCCCAGCGCAAAATGATGGACAACCTCGACCTGATGGTCTCCATCACCTTCAGCTGGTCCGACACGGCATGGTATTCGGATGTTGTCCTGCCGCTCTCCCCGTATCTGGAACGGGAAAGCATCATCGCCTGCAAGAACGGACTCAAGCCCTTCTTTTTCAAGCGTGACCGGATTGTCGAGCCCCGATTCGACACCCGATCGGATTGGGAGATCGTCTGCGGCCTGGCCAAAAAGATGGGCATCGATGAACTCTCCTATGAAAGCGTTGAGGACATCTGGAACTTCCAGCTCAAGGATACCGGCGTGGAGCTTGCCGATTTCGAATCTACGGGCATGGTGCCCCTGGCGTCCAAGCCGCTGTACCGCCCTTTGGACGACAAGAGCTTCGCCACCCCCTCGGCCAAGATCCAGATCATCGATGAAAAGCTCGAATCCCAGGGGATACCGTCGCTCAAGCCCTATGAATCCCCGGAATTTCCGCCCGAAGGCCAGTTCAGGGTTACCTTTGGAAGATGCGGCGTCCACACCCAGGGACACACCGTGAACAACCCTCTGCTGGCCGAGCAGATGCCGGAAAACGTGCTCTGGATCAACACGGCCAAGGCTGCGGACCTGAATATTTCTGACGGCGAATACGTGGAGATCTCCTCCAACGGCTACAAGGGAAGGATCAAGGCCTTTGTCACCGATCACATCCACCCTGATGCCGTGTTCATGGTCCACGGCTTCGGCCATCGTCTGCCTGTGGAGACCAGAGCCCACGGCCGGGGCGTCGCCGACCACGAACTCATGCCCGGCGGCCTGGAAAAATGGGACCGTGCCGGCGGAGCTCTCGCCCTGCAGGAACACTTTGTCACTGTCACAAAAGAACAGACTTAGCCCGGAGACCCTCCTTCTCCACCCCTCGAGCAGGCAGAGAGGCAAACCCCGGCCTCTCTGCCTTTTTTTTTGGATAATTCTGCAGGTGACCGAATCCCTACTTGTCATGCCACGGCCTGCCACGCGTTTCGCGTGGTTTATCCGGGGCATCCATCTTCCTTCTTCTCTTATTCTTTAGCTTCATGCCCCACCGCGCAGAAAGGCATTAAGATGGATCACCCGAACAAGTCGGGTGATGACAGCGGAAGAGGACGCCCCCGCTGAATTCTATCTGCTTTCCCGATTAACGATTCACCATTAACCAATAACAATTGTAATGGCCGACCAGCTTAAACAGTCCAAACTTCCGCGAAGCGGAGGAGCATGTTTCTTTTCAGGCTCCCCTCCTGAAAAGAAACTCCCCACTTTGCCTTTCTCTTCCCTCTGTGTCCTTCGTGCCTCTGTGGTGAATACCTTCTTCCTGCGTGCTGCTTGCTGAAATCTTCCCCCTCCCATTTGTTTTTTTCCCCGGAGCTGGTATATTGCCAGGCAATATCGACAGTTTTTTTCCTGCAGCAATCGCTCTCACAAGGAGGAATCAATGGCTGAAGAACACAAATGCCCAGGCTGTCTCGGGTCCGGTAAAGTCGGCGGGTCTGAATGCGAAAAATGCAACGGGACCGGGGAGGCGGTGGATCACATGCATTCACACCGCCACGGGGATGTCATCCATTCGCATCCCCATGAGCACGCCGGGAAAGACATCCATGATCCGAACCAGGGTGTTGACGTGCCCCACGATCACGATCACGATGTCATTCACGAACATGAGCACCGCCACGGCAACATCGTCCACTCCCACCCCCATGCCCATGAAGATGACGAAAACCACGAACTGCATCAGCACCAGCACAGTCATGAAGATCATGAACACGAGTTTTTGGGCAAGGAACAGGACGAAGAGCACCAAGGCTGATCAGAGCAACCGGCACTCTCACAACGACGTTGCATAAACCAGCGGAAAAGGGGCCCCGAGTCCCTTTTTTTTTGGGGGGCCTCAGACAGTATTCCTCCCCTATGGACGGCAGGAGGCACTAGGCTCTGGCCATTTCATCTCTCTTCGGGTACAGGCACACCATCAAATCCCCTGAAGGAGCGTTTCGCATGTCTGTCGCACGAATTCTGATCACCTGTCCCGACCGCCCGGGCATTGTGGCTGCAGTGACCAACTTCCTCTACTCCCACGGGGTAAACATCACGACCCTGGACCAGCACTCCACCGATCCGGAGGGGGGCACGTTCTTCATGCGGCTCGAATTTCAGACACCGCATATGGATATTTCACGGCATGCGCTGGAAAACGCCTTTGAGGAAGTCCTGGCTGCCCGGTTCGCCATGGACTGGCAGATCACCTATGCGGCGGAAAAGAAAAAAATGGCGATCCTGGTCTCCAAATACGACCATGCCGTGTTTGAACTTCTGTGGCGCTGGAGCCGGGGTGAACTGGACTGTGATGTCACCACCGTGATCAGCAACCATCCGGATCTGAAAAATGCGGTGGAATCCTTTGGCATTCCGTTCACCCATATTCCTGTCAGTAAAGAGACCAAACAGCAGGCCGAGCAGGAGATGATTTCGCTTCTTGATGGCCGAGCCGACCTGGTGGTGCTCGCCCGGTACATGCAGATCCTCTCTCTGGATTTCGTGAACCTCTATCCCAACCGGATCATCAACATCCATCATTCCTTTCTTCCGGCGTTCATCGGCGCGGACCCCTACCGCCAGGCCTATGAGCGCGGGGTGAAGATCATCGGGGCCACCGCCCACTATGTCACCGCCGATCTGGATGAAGGGCCCATCATCGAACAGGACGTGGCCAGGGTCAGTCATCGTTTCTCCATCGAGGATCTCAAGGACGCAGGCCGGGATCTCGAACGCCAGGTCCTGGCCCGGGCCGTCAAGTACCACCTCGAAGACCGCATCATCGTGTTCAACAACACGACCTTCGTGTTCACGAACAGATAGTTCGAACCCGGAAACTCCATGATTTTGCGCAATTGCGCCTGGATCCCGGGTCAGGCCCGGGATGACGATCAGAA
>JBKHAV010000040.1:0-20505 GCA_046542715.1 Desulfovibrionales bacterium | reverse complement strand
TTCATCACGGGAGATGGAAAGAATGCTGAAGAGATGGAAAACGTGCTGTGTCGTGGCGTGAAACGGCTCCAAAAACAGGACAAACAGGTTGTTCTCGGATCGGTCCCCGTGGACGACTGGGCGGTGCTTGACCGCATGAAAGAGCTTTTTCCCCATTTCAACGGCATCGGCATCCGGGCATTCCCTCCGATTGCCGGGTTTTCCTGGAACAACTGGGGCAGAACCGTTGAAACCCTTCGCCCCCATCTGGAGAAAAACGGCTCCACTCAGGCGCTCTGGGTAACGGAAACCGGCTATCCCACAATCGATCATGACGCTTTCAATCAGATACACGCCCTGCTCAGTCTTCTCGATTCCCCCCTGGAACGGGTCTACTGGTCTTCTTTCAGGGACGATGACTCAGGCAGTTTCAAGAACGGAATACTGGCAAAGACCGGATTCCTGAACCGGGACGGCTCACCCAAACTGCTCATGCGGCTCCTGCAAAAAGAGGGGGTCACCGGCCTGAAGGAAATCAGGTCCATTTCCGCCAATGGGAAGATTCCCGCACGAGCGGGAATGACGGCTCTGGTGACCGGAGGGGCTGGATTCATTGGAACGAATCTTTCGGACAGGCTGGCCGGCGAGGGAAAGAACGTCATCGTCTTTGACAGCCTGAACCGCCCGGGTGTCGAGGAAAACCTGCGCTGGCTCAAGAGAAAGCACGGGAGCCTGATCACCCCGGTGATCGGGGATATCCGCAACCGCCGGGCCCTCGGCCGTGTGATCCGGCTGGTCGATGAAGTGTACCATTTCGCCGCACAGGTCGCGGTGACGACCAGTGTGGCCGAGCCTGACGTTGATTTCGAAGTCAATACGCGGGGAACGTTGAACCTTCTCGAGGAGTTGCGAGCACTCAAGAACCCGCCCCCGATGATCTATACCTCCACCAACAAGGTCTACGGCAGGCTGGAGCATATCGTGCTGGAGGAGAAGGACACGCGGTATGTGCCTGTTGACCCGGCCCTCCGGCTCTCCGGGATCAGTGAGCACCAGCCGCTGGACTTTTACAGCCCGTACGGCTGCTCCAAAGGCGCTGCGGATCAGTACGTTCTTGATTATTCCCGTATTTACGGTCTGCCGACAATCGTGCTTCGCATGAGCTGCATTTACGGACCGCACCAGTTCGGGACCGAAGATCAGGGCTGGGTGGCCCATTTTCTGATTCGGGCGATACAGCGTGAGCCGCTGACTATCTACGGGAACGGCAAGCAGGTCCGGGACATTCTTTACGTGGAGGATCTTGTCGACGCCCTGCTCCAGGCCAGGAAACGGATAGGCAGCATCAAGGGTCAGGCCTTTAACATCGGGGGCGGCCCTGCCAACTCGGTGAGCTTGCTTGAGCTTCTCGACACCATGGAGCAGATGGGACTCGATCCTGCAGAAGTTCGGTTTGACAGGAATTTCCGTCCCGGCGATCAGGCGTACTTCGTGGCCGACACCTCCTCGTTTCGCCGGGCCACCGGATGGACACCCCGGGTCAGCCATCACCAGGGGGTTCCGATTCTTGCTGCCTGGCTTCGAGAACACCGTATCCTCGAACCCGGACCCCGGCTCGAGGCGGCACTATGAGGTTTGCCCTGGTCAACCCGAACTGGACCTTCAACGGCAGCGTCTATTTCGGCTGCCGGGAGCCTCACTTTCCTCTGGAGCTTGCCTACGGACAGGCCCTTCTGGAGGAGGCAGGCCATGAGGCGTGCCTTCTGGACGGCCATCTCTTCGACTTTTCCCCGGGCGACATCAGAACGCGGGTTCAGGCGTTCAATCCGGACATAACCGTTATCCAGACGGCCCCTACATCCCTGTTCTGGCGCTGCCCTCAGCCGGAGCTGACCGTCCCCATGCGGCTGGCACAGGCATTGAGGGGGTGCAGCGCTAAAATCGTGGCCGTGGGGCCGCACGGTTCGGCATCTCCCGGGGCGGTGCTGCGAAAGCTGGGAGTGGACGGGGTCATCAGGGGGGAATGCGAGCAGATCCTGCCCCTGCTTGCGCAGGAAGGCTGGGAGCGGCTGGACCAGGTTTTTACTCCCGGGCATCCGCAAGCGCCCCGGTGCGGGTATACCCTGCCTGATGCTCTTCTCCCATTGTCCTGGCCGAAAGCTTGGGTCGATCGCCATTCCCACCACCATCACCGCTTCGATCGTCCACCACAAGGTCCGGGCGCCGAGATCGAGGCTTCCAGGGGGTGCCCGTACCAGTGCTCCTTCTGTGCAAAAGATTTTTTCAGGGGGAAATACCGGAAAAGACCCATGGCCGCTGTTTTGACGGAAATAGACGGTCTCATCGCCCAGGGTGTGCAGTACCTCTACTTCATCGACGAAATCTTTCTTCCTGATGCGGATCTCTTGAACGAACTCAGTATAAGGCCGGTATCTTTCGGCATCCAGACCAGGATCGACCTATGGGAGCCTGAACTGCTGGAAATGGCGGGAACGGCCGGGTGCGTGTCCATCGAATCAGGGATTGAGAGCATCACCGAGGGAGGCAGGATGCGCTTTGACAAGCGTTCGAAACTCTCCACCGCCGAACTCGTCGAGCGCCTCATCCATGCCAGTCGATTCATCCCCTTTGTCCAGGCCAACCTGCTCAAGGTCGAAACCGACGACAATGAGGCAATACAACGCTGGCGGGACCTGCTCAGGGAAAAAGGGGTGTGGGCCAATGATCCTGTTCCCCTGTTTCCCTTTCCCGGTTCGCCGGAATACAGGCAGCGCTGGGGTGAGCCGGATGACCAGGCATGGGAGAGGGCTCATGCAGACTACCTCGACCGATGGGAAACATTCTGTGATCTGCAGGAGGAGGTCCCCCTGCCCATTGAAGCCCTGGAACAGGAGTACGCTTATGCCTGAGCGTCTTCCCAGACCAGGTACGGTCCTGATGACCACAGACACTGTCGGTGGTGTCTGGCACTACTCCCTGGAGCTTGCCCGCGGGCTTGCCCAAAACGGCGTTGCCGTTGTCCTTGCGGCCATGGGCGATCCGGTCGATGCGGATCAACAGCGTTGTGCCGAAAAGATCCCAAGGCTGAAGCTTGAAAGCAGACCCTGCCGGCTGGAATGGATGCCCGGTTCAGCAGATGATGTCTCTGCCGCCGGCCGATGGCTTCTGTCCCTGGCCCGAAAGCATCGCCCGGACCTTGTTCATATCAACGGCTATGCACACGCGTCCCTTCCCTGGAAGGTCCCCTGCCTGGTTGTCGCGCACTCCTGCGTTCTGTCCTGGTTCTGGTACGTCAAGCGTTCCCATGCTCCCACAGAGTGGTCCGACTACGCCGTGATGGTGCGAAAAGGGCTGCAGGCGGCCGACATGGTCATCTTTCCCACCACCTCCCTGCTCAGCGTATTCGAACAAATCTACGGACATCTTCCCCACGCCCGAAAGATTCCCAACGGCAGAGCGCCCTCGAGATTCAAGCCCGGACCCAAGGAGCCTTTCATCTTTACCGCAGGAAGATTCTGGGACGAGGCCAAAAACATCTCCGCCGTGGAAAAGGCCGGGGCCTCCCTTCCCTGGCCTGTGATCGCTGCAGGCGAGTGCTGCAACCCCTTAGCCGATACACATCTCATCGGAAACCTGACCTATCTCGGCAGCCTCGCACCCGAAGCCGTTGCAGCACATCTCAGCCGGGCATCCATCTACACATTGCCCGCCCGATACGAACCGTTCGGGCTCTCCGTTCTCGAAGCAGCCCTGTGCGGCTGCGCCATGGTCCTGGGGAATATCCCTTTTTTGCGGGAAAACTGGAGCGGTGCGGCGCTGTTCGTTGACCCTGAAGATACAAAGGGACTCCAAAAGGCTCTCGAGCGACTCATCCGTGAGCCTGAAACACGGTCCCGACTCGCCCAAAAGGCCAGAACCCGTGCCCTTCGGCTGAATGAAACCCGAATGACGGCACATTATCTCAAGACCTATTCCGAACTTCTTCAGGGGACGCCGGAGCACACCTTCCGCATGCCCTCGCTTAAGGGAACCAGATACGAAAAGGTACGTTCATGCGCCTTGTTTTCTTCGTCCATTCCCTGACTTCGGACTGGAACAACGGGAATGCCCATTTTCTTCGCGGCGTCACTCGCGAACTCCTCAAGCTCGGTCACGAGGTGACTGTTCATGAACCGATCGACGGCTGGAGCAGAACGAATTTGCTCCAGGACATCGGCCCGAAAGCAGTGAACAGTTTTCAGCGATGTTTCCTTGACATCCTGCCATGCATCGAGCCGTATCGCCCTTCCGAAATCGACCTGGAGCGCGCTGTGGACAGGGCAGACATTGTCATCGTCCATGAATGGAACGACCCGGAACTGGTCAACGCGCTGGGAACCCTCCGGAACACCTGCCGCAATTTTCGACTTCTGTTTCACGATACCCACCACCGCATGGTTCTCAACCCCTTGGAAGCTTCCAGGTACGACATCTCCGCCTATGACGGCGTGCTCGCCTTTGGCCGCATCGTAAAAGACCTGTACCTGCAAAAGGGGTGGGCCAGGGAAGCCTGGGTCTGGCACGAGGCCGCGGACGTAGACACCTTTTACCCCATGAAGCGCTCCAGTGCCGGGGATCTGGTCTGGATCGGCAACTGGGGGGATGACGAACGAAGCGAGGAACTTCGGGAATTTGTGCTGGAACCGGTCCGGTCGCTGGCTCTCCGGGCAAACATCCATGGTGTCAGATATCCCGAGACCGGGCTCGGCTGGATCAGGACCATGGGCGCACGATATTGCGGCTGGATTGCCAATCACCAGGTTCCGGAACGGTTTGCACAGCACAGGGTCACGGTCCATGTGCCGAGACGACCTTACGCCGCAGCTCTCCCAGGAATCCCCACCATCAGGGTTTTCGAGGCCCTGGCCTGCGGCATACCGCTGGTATGTGCCCCATGGGAAGATGCCGAAGGGCTCTTCACTCCCGGCAGGGACTACCTTCTGGCCCGGGACGGCACCATCATGACCCGTCTGATCAGAGACGTGCTCAACGACAGGGCACTGGCCGAATCGTTGGCGGAACAGGGGCTTCGGACCGTGCGAAACCGCCACACCTGTCGGCATCGCGCCCTGGAACTTCTCGACATCTGCACGGAACTGAACAGCGTTTCTTCACCCACCCCTCAACCAGCAGTTCTGGAGACCAATTGATGCACATCAGCTTTTTCGGATCGAGTCTTGTTTCCGCGTACTGGAATGGTGCGGCAACCTACTATCGCGGCATCGTCAAGGGGCTGGCCCGCAGGGGGCACGACGTGACCTTCTACGAGCCGGACGCCTATGAGCGACAGCAGCACCGGGACATGGAAGACCCTGACTGGGCCGAGGTGGTCGTGTACCCTGCAGAGGAACCGCACGTCTCCAGGGCTCTTGAAACAGCCGCGGCCTCCGACGTTGTCATCAAGGCCAGCGGGGTGGGCGTTTTTGATGAATTTCTCGAACGCGAGGTCCTGCGCCTGAAATCGGATCGGACTAAGGTCATCTACTGGGATGTGGACGCCCCGGCCACCCTGGAGAGGATCGAGGCCGACCCCTCCGACCCCATGCGCACAAACATCCCATCCTACGATCTCGTCCTCACCTACGGAGGAGGGCCCCCCGTGGTTCAGGGATTCATGGAGCTTGGGGCCAGGCAATGCGTTCCGATCTATAATGCGCTGGACCCCCAAACCCACCACCCCTGTCCGCCAAGCGAACGTTTTGCAGGCGACTGCTCGTTTCTGGGCAACCGGTTGCCGGACAGGGAGCAACGGGTGGAGGAATTTTTTCTGCACCCGGCCGCCCTGCTCCCGGCGAAGCAATTCCTCCTGGGCGGTAACGGATGGGACGACAAGCCCGTGCCTGCGAACGTCGCCCGTCTCGGGCACGTCTACACCCGCGACCACAATGTTTTCAACTGTTCAGGGCTCGCCGTCCTGAACATCCACCGTGAGAGCATGGCAAGGTATGGATACTCCCCCGCCACCCGGGTATTTGAGGCGGCCGGAGCCGGGGCCTGTATCATCAGCGACGATTTTGTCGGCGCGGAGCAGTTCCTTGAACCCGGCAATGAAATTCTGCTCGCCAGGGACGGGGGAGAAGTGGCCGAGCACCTGGAACGGCTCACCCCGGAAGAGTCAAAAAAAATCGGAAACCAGGCCTTGAAACGGGTCTTATCCGAGCACACCTACGCACACCGGGCCGAACTGCTGGCCAATCTGCTACGCTAAAGGAGTTTTTCATGGGCACGCGAGCACAAGGGCTCTCCATCACCATTTTGGGCCTGACCATCACCTCTTCGTGGGGGAACGGACACGCCACCACCTTCAGGAGTCTGGTCAAAGGACTCGACAGCCTCGGACACCGGGTCACCTTTCTGGAACGCGACGTTCCCTGGTACGCGCAAAACAGGGATCTGCCCGATCCACCATCCTGCCGAACAGTGCTCTACGATTCCCTTGAGGAACTCATCGAGACTCATACCGAAACGGTCAGGGATGCAGATCTGGTCATGGTGGGGTCCTATGTCCCCCAGGGCATTGCCGTGGGCACTTGGGTCCTGGACACTGCCCGGGGGGTGACCTCCTTTTACGACATCGACACCCCGGTGACCCTTGCGCGACTGAAGGCGAACCGCTGCGAATATCTCACCCCGGAACTCGTTTCCGGGTTCGGGATCTACTTCACCTTCACCGGGGGGCCGACGCTGCGCCTCCTGGAAAACGTCTACAGCTCACCCATGGCCAGGCCCCTGTACTGCTCGGTGGACAGCGACACATACTTTCCTGGAGGCACCGCCGATGCATGGGATCTCGGGTACATGGGCACATACAGCCCCGATCGTCAGCCGGGGCTTTCCTCCCTGCTCATGGATCCGGCTCTGCAATGGTCACAAGGACGGTTCGTGGTGGCCGGCCCCAAGTATCCGGAAGAAATCGCCTGGCCAGGGAACGTACACCGGATCGAACACCTCCCTCCGTCCGATCACTGCCGCTTCTACAACAGCCAGCGGTTCACCTTGAATCTCACCCGCTCCGACATGGTCCGGGCAGGATGGTCCCCGAGCGTCCGGCTTTTTGAGGCCGCAGCCTGTGCAACTCCCGTGATTTCCGACTGGTGGGAAGGACTGGACGAACTCTTCCACCCCGGAAAGGAGATCCTGGTGTGCCGCTCCCCGGAAAATGTCCTGGACATTCTGGTTCACACCACTGATTTCGAGCGCAACCGCATCGGTGAAGCCGCCAGGGACAAGATCCTGGCGAGCCATACCTCGATCCAGCGAGCCCGCGAACTGGAGGAGTACTATCAGGAAGCTTTCTGTGGCGTCGATTCGGTGATCTTCTAGCAGGCCGTTGAATAATCAGCAGCAGAAGTAACAACGTGCTGTTCCTTCACGGTCTCCATTCCGCAAACCAATGCGTCTCAAATACCTGCCGTCGGCGGCTCAGGGATGCAGGAAATCTCCTCTCCACCTCAGGGATGCTCCGCCTGCCCGTGATTGGAAAACCTTTTCTTCCCAAGCAGGCCCAGGATCAGAACGATCATTCCGGTGCCGATCGATCCCAGGATCAGCCACCAGGAGACTTCCCCCTGCACCATAGCCGAATAGATGGCGCTTGCCCCCAGAACCAGGACCGCGTTCATCGGGATGAACACGACCTCCGAGGTGATCACAAAGGTCCAGAAGCTGATTCTGGTCAGGCCGAGGGCGTAGTTGTTCATGGCAAAGGGAAAAAACGGCATGATGCGGATGAACGGTATGGCCAGCCAGTGATTTTCCTCCACCCACTGGGTCAGCTTATGAAAGGTTTTCTGGTTGCGGAACCGCTTTTCAACGCGTTCCCTGGCCCCGTACCGTGCAATCAGAAAGCCGGCTATGGCTGCGACCGTGGTTGCCCCGACCATGGTCACGAATCCCCATTTGACGCCGAAAAACAGGGCCGCAACAATGGTAAATGGCGTGCCTGGAAGCAAAAGGAGCATGGCAGCCACATAGATGGCCCCGTACACCACCGGCCCCCAGAACCCGAGGCTCCATATCCAGTTTTGTATCGATTGCAGATACGTATGGATATCAATCATCCTGCCGGCCACGAACAGACCGAAAATCACCACGAGCGGGAGCAGAACGGTCTTCCAGTTCTCTCTGTTTGCCAGCCAGGCTCTGATGCTGTGAATATTGATCATTGCACTCGATATTTTTATCTGCATCGATTTTTTCAGTTTTTTCGTTTCATACTATACGTAGAGCTTTTGGGAAACGTCAAAAAGGGCAGTCATGTCCTGAACAGGGTATTGAGAGCTGAACACCGGGGAATCGAACAGGCTGCCCGGCATCCCCACAAAACGAAATGAAGAGCATCTGTCCTGCTGTTTCGTCTTCCTGACAGAAAAAAGATCAGAGTGCGATGAAAACTCCGTGGGCCTGTATCTCAATGGTTATTGAGGAGCATTCATCTGAGGAGTCTCGTGACGCATGTTTACGATGCCTGAAAGGGATTTTGCTGTACCCGCTACCCCGTAAAAATGGCAATGAACAAACCCGGCAACATGGCAACGAGCATGTACAATGGAAGACGGATGTTGTTCTTGATTCCGACAATACCTGCAAAGATCACTCCTTTCACGATCGTATTGGTCGCAGAGGCCAGGACGATGCCCACGGTCGCGACTTCGGCGGCCAGATCCTTGTCTGCCGATCTGGAGAGGGAAAGGGTGATGGCGTCAACATCCATGAGCCCGGAAATTACGGAAAGGACGTACACCCCCTGGTTTCCGAACCACTCCTTCATAGCCTCGGACAGGAGCAGGATAACGGCAAGAAGTGCGCTGAACTGCAGGGCCATACCGAGCTGCAACGGGTTTTTCACTTCGATTTGCCGGCTCGAATCATGATTTTCCCTGCTGTCTTGTCTATACCACAACCAGAAAAACAAGCAGACCAACCCGGCGAACATAACGGTCAGGGGGATCCAGACACGGGAGAGAAGATTCGGATTCACGACAAAGACTTCGATGAGAACGCGGATGAACATGATGGAGGAGGCAAGCAGAACCGCTTGGGAAAAAATGGCCCGGCTCGTTTGTTTCTTCGCAAGCCGCGCCAGGCTGAACGTAACCGCGGTGGAAGATACCAGTCCACCTGAAACGGCTGTCAGCAGTGTTCCGGTTCTCTGCCCTGTCAGTTGGATAGCCACATACCCTAGAAAGGAAAGACCGGAGATCAAAACCACCATCCACCAGATCCAGTACGGATTTAAAGCGTCCCATGGTCCATACCCTCTGTTCGGCAGCAGGGGGAGGAGAACCAGTGAAATGACTAACAGCTGGACCCCGGAATAGAAATCCCGAGGTTGTATCTTTGTGAGCCATTTATGCAGAACCGGCTTATACCCCAAAAGCGACATCGCGATGACCGTGACAGCCACCGCCGGGATGGGACTGCCGTAAGTGGCCCAGGCTGCAAGGGCGAACGTCAGCATCATGGCAAAGGCCGTTGTGGTTCCCACGTCCTTGCTCTCATGAACATCCACGATGTGCGCCGCAACGATCAAAGCGGAAACAGCTGCAAAACCGGCAACAAACAACCAGGCGCTCGTTGCCTGGGAAAGCAGGGCCAGGACACTTCCCAGCAGCCCGATAAGGCTGAACGTGCGGATACCGGCAATACGGGAGCCTTCGCTTGCCTCCCTGTCGCTCCAGCCACGTTCGGTGCCGATCAAAATCCCGATAGCCAGACCCACGAATAACTTGAGTGCCATATCGTAAAACTGTTCCATTAATCCTTCCGTTCCTTCTCGTTCCTTCCGGGTCCGACCTGGCTAGGGGTTTGGATTCATAAGAAGGGCTCCCCTTCGCCATTAGCTTTGATTGAAACTCTTGGGCAGTTCGCCCGGCGCCTGGTTGGGCGCTCTACCAATGCTACACCCACCCCCTGAGCCTGGCGGCAAGGTATGGCGCTAGAGCGGTAACCAGAAGAACGGCCGGCCAGATATTGCCGCCTTTGAACATGTAAGCCTCGAGCATGACCTGCCAGGACTTGCCCTGCCACAGCCCGAACGAGAACTCAAAGACAATGGTAAGAGTGAACCAGCCCAGGCCGATTCCCATAAGCTCAGCGGGACGGCGGACACCGAACCAGGGCAAGGATACGTAGGTAACAACGAAGATGAGTGCCGACAGGAGGAGACCGCTCAATACAAGGCCGGCTGTCGTTCCAATCTTCGGAATGAGGACAGCATCCCGCAGGGCTCCGTTGAGTACGGCCAAGACCAGAATGCCGGTCCATATCACCAGCGCTTTAAGTATAATCCCCAAAAGCTTTGCTCTCTCCTGTAACGCCTGACATCAACGCAAGCAAGACCGTCAGGCGCGGGCCGGCTGTTCTGCGATCTCGCGCAGAAAGGACAGAAGCTCGTTGTGCCAGCGATCCGGCTGGTCGAGGTAGCAGGCATGCCCGGCATCCTCGAAGATCACGAATCTGGAGTTGCTCAAGTGGTCGTGGATTTGACCGCCTGTCTCCACATTGGCGACATTGTCCCTGCTGCCCCAGAGGATGAGTACGGGCATCTCTCCGAGTTCATGCAGCCTCGAAATATCGAGCTTGCCCGTTCCTATCAGAACCAGGCCGCCGACCAGCTCGATATTGGCAAGGGCGATCTCGACCGCCGGCCTCCCCCCCATGGAAGGTCCAACAAGTATCGGCCGGTTCAGCCGCTCCTGACCGATACACTCCACAAGGACCTCATCCGCTGAAACACCGCATTGTTCTGACTTTCCGAACCCTGGCATGTCAATGGCCGTAGCCCTGTATCCTGCCTGATCGAGTGTTTCCAGTGTCCCCAGCTCCCTCCAGGTTTCCGCCTGGAAGCTTGCTCCGTGCAGAAGCAATACGTCCCTGCCTGTCGCCCCGGTCTGCAGACAGTGAATCCGACATTTGCCTGCCTGGATGAATCGTGCGTTGATGTTCGCCATATCCTTCCTCCTTCCTGTAATGCATAACACAGAATCCAGCGAAATAACAAAAGAAGGAGGTCGCCTTCTCCCTTGATCAGGAAACGTCTTTCTCACTTGACAGGTGCCATAATAATGACCCCATTTCTCCAGAGGATGAGTCAAGAGCAGACCCGACTTCATTTCCGCATTGATTTGTAATCTGAGTCTCCTTTGTCCCATGATTTATCAACTCAGAAAGTCTTAGTAGAATGAAGAACTATGAAAAACGACAGGAGAATACCAGGGAAATTCAGGTATCCTGCACTACTATTTCCGCGAGGAGTTTCCAGTGCCGCAGCGAATAATTTTCCTTGATATCGACGGGGTTCTCATCCCTTCGTCTGTTTGGGCGCATAAAACCAAAAAGCCTTTTCCTCGGCTGATCGTACTTTTTTTCCGCCGCATAATGACGCATCTGCGGGATGTGATTGCTCAGGAGGTCCAATTCAAAGAGCAGTCGGTCACCTTGATCAATCAAGTGACGAAGACATGCGGTGCCCGCATCGTCATCAATTCCAACTGGCCTTTGACCATGGGACGGCGCCGGACGTTTGGGCGGCTAAAACATGCCGGTCTGGATACCGAGCTTCTGCACAAAGACTGGCATATCAACCTGAGGGGAGTTTTGAAATCTCTGGGAATTACGCTCTGGATAAAGGCTCATCCCCCGGTGCATGGGATCATTGTGGATGACTCGGAATTTGAAAGGCATGCGAAAAGACTTGGGCTGGCGAATGTCCGTGTCGATCGAAACAGGGGCTTGAGCGAGAGCGATGCCGAAACTATCCGCCGAATTTTTGAGGGGAAAGAATGAAAGAAAGGCAGAAGCTGGAAGACTGATACACCGTAACTTGTGCCCGAAGGGGTCAAATCTCATTTTGACTGTTGAGAATTGTATTTCTGATTTTCTGCATTTTTTTCCGAATAGCAGGCTCGCTGTTCTTCCTCTTCTCCATCTTCACGACAACGGAGCTGACCGCGCTATAGGTGCGCATCGCAAGGCTTTGCGCGATCTGTTCAAGCGTATCTCCCCTGAGCCTGCGGGTCTTACAACAGTCAAAACGAGATTTGACCCCTTATCCGTTTCTTCTCTTGACCTCCAACCCTCTCCGGATAGAGTGCATCTTCATTTACACCGCACGATATGGAATCGAGATGCAAAGCAGCAGTTCCTTTGTTCTGAAAAAGATCCTCCAATCTCCGGAACACTCCGCCAGTGATTTTCTGGCGCGGGAGTCCGGCCTTTCCAAAGGGCGGGTGAAAGACGCCATGAATAAGGGGGCGGTGTGGGTGAAAAGGGTGGGGAAGAAGGAGATGCGGCTGCGGCGGGCGACTGCTTCGCTTGGTGGTGGAGACGAGATCGCGTTGTATTACGATGCCGACATCCTGGCTCTGGTGCCGCCCGATCCTGTGCTTGTGCACGATCAGGGGCGGTACAGTGTGTGGGACAAGCCGGCCGGGTTGCTCACCCAGGGATCGCGATTTGGGGATCATTGTTCGCTGGTGCGGCAGGCGGAGCTTTTCTTTATGGGTAAGCGGCAGATCTTTCCGGTGCACCGGCTGGACCGGGAGGCGTCCGGGCTGGTGCTTCTGGCGCATGATTCCCAGGCCGCTGGAATGCTCTCCGTCCTCTTCCGGGGGGAGGGAATCACCAAGGTGTACCGGGCCGAGGTGCTGGGGGATCTTTCCCATGTGCACGGAGCCGAGATGATCGACGCACCTGTGGACGGCAAACCCGCACTGACCGAGTTCACCGTGGAATCCTTTGACCAGCAGACCAATACCTCACGGGTGCGGGTCGTGCTGCATACCGGGCGCAAGCATCAGATCCGGCGTCACTTCGATTCCATCGGCCATCCGGTGATAGGCGACCCCCGATACGGGCAGGGCAATAAGAACGAGGACGGCCTGCAGCTTCGGGCCGTTCGGATGGAGTTTGTCTGTCCAATCTCCGGGAAACCGGTTCTCTTTCGTCGCGGACTGATGAACTTCCCCGCTGAATCTCTATCCTGACGATCCCGGGAAAATGGAAGGAGGAAGGTCCCCCTCCATGCCATTGCCCAATGTACATGGAACAGCGGAAGCCTTTCTGGATCCCGGATCAAGTCCGGGATGACGGAAAAAACAAAGAACTCTTAATTCCTCCCACTCGCCACTCGCCGATCTATCTCTCCCCACCATCCACTCGCCGACCTCTTCCCTTCCCCATCCCCCATCCCCTCGCCGCTCGCCGTTTTTATTCCACCAGCCTCTCTTGCCTCGGAAAATCATGTCGTGCATAGTGAAAAACTGAATTTTTGTGAACATGTGGGGTGGAGTGAAGACATGGCGCTGATCCGGGCCGGGGAGCAACTGAGCAGGGAGTTTCTCAGTGAGGTACGCACCCTCGAGGAAACGATCCAGGTGGACGAATACGTGATAGAACATCACGAGACACGATATTTGGTGCAGCGCAAGGGGTTTTGTGATTTCCTCCGGTGCGAAGCTGCCTGTTGTCAGATGCTGTGCCTGAAGTGCAAGTGGAACGCGTATCTGGAGGGGTTTGCCGTCAAGGGCAAGCACAGCCCGCTCATTGCGAACCCGTGCAAATATCTGGAACGGGATCTAAGCTGCAGCAGGTGGAGTGGTCCGGACTACCCTTCCATCTGCAAGAGCTTCCCGGTTCCCGGTGACGCCATGTACCTTGAAGTGATGGACCGGTGTACGTTTTATTTTCAAATGATCCGCATCATCCGGGAAGTACGAATGGACCAGCTCACGTCCTGAAGAATTCAGCAAATCAATCAGAACCTCAGGGGTACTCATGAAAAATTGCAAATCCCTCGCTGCCGCGTGCACATTTCTGCTCACAGCCACCTTCTTCCTGTCTGGTTGCGCAGGCCTCGGCAAGAAAGTCGAACCCCCCCGGGTCTCCCTGGCCAACATCCGGGTCCAGGAGGTCAAACTTCTGGAAACGGTTTTCCAGATGGAGCTGAGGGTTTTCAATACCGGGGAAGGCGCCTTGAACATCAACGGACTGGATACCGAACTCGTGATCAACGACCGGACCTTTGCCCGGGGAGTGAACAGGACGAACGTAACAATTCCTGCTTACGGCACCGAGCTCGTCACCCTGGACGTGTACTCTTCGGCCATGAACATGGTCTCTGCCCTCTTGGATATGATGGAAGGCGACACCCCGGGACAGATGCGGGACACGGTAGCTTACGAACTCAAGGGCAACCTGCATCTGGGGGGGGTTGGCAGGCCGGACAAGGTCCCGTTCAATGTCGAAGGGAAGCTCTCCCCGGGAAATCTCCCAGGGGCGTCCAGATCGCTTGTGCCCTCCCCATGAAATGAAACGAAATTTATGCTAGAGTCGGATGAAACCGTTTAGCCCATTCCGACACAAAGGAGGAAACGATGAGAATTCATGTAGACAATCTCTCTTCCGAGGTCACCGAGCAGGAACTTCGTGAAATTTTCGAAAAATATGGTCAGGTTTCCCACGCCATGATCGCTGAAATCGGCCAGACCCGACGCGGAGAAGTGGACATGCCTCTGGACAGGCAGGGCTTCGACGCCATTGAAGACCTGAACGGCAAGGAGATAAAAGGACAGAAGGTGGACGTGCACAAGACCGCGCTCACCGAAACCTTTATCTGATCGGAACAGGGAGTCGGATTTGCAGTTCCGGCTCTCTGTTTTTTTCAAAGGGAACGGCTTACCATTTCCGGTCGGCATCGTACTTGAGGGAAGAGATCCTGGATGGTGGCACCGCACTATCGCGGGGGTAACTTCAAACGACCCCTGAGGCTTGTTTTTCACGCCCGACATGGCTTCATTTTTTCTTTCCGATACCGTATCCTTCAATAAAACATTCAACTCAAGGAGCCTTATCCGTGAAAAGGCGAATACCGTTTGTCACAAGTGTCGTTCTTGCTCTTTTCCTTGTGACGTCAATGAACTGTCCTCCTGTTTTTGGCGCCGAGTCCCCGACCGAAGCCCTCAAGGCGCAGGCCGACTCCGTGCTCGCTGTTTTGAAGAGTGAAAAATACGAGCAGGCTTCCGCAGAGCAGCGAATGGACATGCTGCTTGCTGTCTCAGAGGACTTTTTCAATAAGGAAGAGATTGCCAAGCGCACCCTGGCCGTGCACTGGAAACGGTTTTCCGAGGAGCAGCGCGAGGAATTTATTGATCTTTTTACCGAATTTTTAAAACAGAATTATTTTGGAAAACTTCAGGACTTTGAATACGAAAACGAGGAAGTCCTCTACCTGGCAGAAGATCTCGCTGATTCCAGAGCCCGGGTGAAAACAATGATCGTGACTGCGGACAAGGAAATCCCGGTGAATTACTCCCTGATCCAAAAAAATGGACAATGGCAGATCTATGATGCCCGGATCGAAGGCGTCAGCATGGTCCAAAACTATCGCAGCCAGTTCAATGGGATTTTGAATAAAAATGATCCTGAATACCTCTTGGATTTGCTTCGAAAAAAACTGGAGCAACCTGCAGAAGGCTGAGCCAATGGCCATGCTTTTCCGCACCCGAAACGATCCAAAAGGAAATAACAGGGCCTCAGCCAATTCATGGGCTCGACGTCCCTGCCTGGATGGGGAAAGGTGAAAGTGACGAGCTCATCCTTATGGATGAAATCAGTTGCGGCATTGTATATTGCCCTGACCGTTCTGGCTGGCTCGGCCGCAGCGCAGTCCGACCTCCATGCCGTGCGCCGGCAAATGAAAGACGCCCTCCGGAATACTCCCTTTGGGATTCCCCTGGTGATTGAGTCTGTCAGAGATGAGGGTTTTGCCCAGGGAACTGCCTACGGTGAACTCGACCATCCTTTTTCCACGTTCGCGCTGTTTACCGACCCCCAAGTCTGGTGCGACACGGCCTTTTTGCACTTGAACGTGAAAGCCTGTGTTCACGAAAAGACAGATGATACTGAGATCATCACCCTCTATAGTGGGCGCAAATTTTACCAGTCTCCCGAAAAGACACAGACATTGAACTATGCATTCAAGGTCAAAAACGCGTCCGACGATCATTTGAAAGTCGAACTGACTGCACCGGAAGGCCCACTTGGAACCGGGGATTATCGAATCCTGCTCGAGGCTGTTCCCTTGAGTCCGGAACAGACGTTCCTGGCCTTCAGTTATTCGTACCGTTTCGGTCTCAGGGCCAAAATGGCCGTAAACGCATATCTGTCCACGCTGGGCCGGAACAAGGAGGGGTTTACGCTCGTCCGCGAGAATGGAGAGTCCCAGTACGTCCAAGGATTCAGGGGCATAGTGGAGCGCAATGCGGTCCGATACTACTATGCCATAGAGGCCTATCTCGACACGTTGGATATCGACGAAGCCAGGACACAGAAGAGACTGGAGCGATGGTTCGAGCTGACCAGCCGGCATTCACAACTGGACGAACTCAAGCGGCAGGAATATCTCGCAAACAAAATGCGGGAACTGAAAAACCAGCAGGAACTTCAGCAGAGAATCGATTCAGCAAACTAAGAACTCAACGAAATCAGCCCCATGACTGCGGCTGCGATAAGCATGACGGCAGAGGCATAGAAACAATAATAGGCCAGTGCAGTCCTGCCGGACTCCTCCGACCATTTCTTATAGGACTCAAGAATTTCCGGTGTCTTGAAAAAGGAAAAAAACGGAAAGGAGATCTTTTGGGTGTGCCTGGCCACCTGGTAGGCCATCCAGTACAGCGAAACGCAATACCCTACCCAGAAGAGCAGCGAAAGGACCAGCCAGAAGTACCCGTTTTCCCCGGCCATGCTCATGCTCCCCGGCGGTTCCAGAGATCCATCTTTTCCTGAATAAATGCAACAATTGCAGCGTGTTCCTCTTTTCCGCCTCCGGTGACTGTCATGGGTTCGCCAAAGCAGAAGTGGACCTCTTTTTCAGGCTTGATCTTTCCGAAATCCTTGAGGAGTTTCCCATTGCCCCATGCGTCGGTCTTCAGGGCAAAGGGAACTACAGGGACTCCAGCGCGCTTTGCGAGCTTCACCCCCATGGAATTGAATTTCCGGGGGTCGAATTCCGGTTCCCGGGTGGACTGGGGAAAGACGATTATGGAAACACCACCTTCCAACCGTCTGCTGCCCTCCTCCATAACCGTCTTGAAATCATCTCTCGGGTTTTGGCGCTCCACAACCACCGGGTCCCGGGAAATCATGACATGCTTGAAAACAGGATAGTCAACCAGACTGCGCTTGACCACAAAGGTGACCGGACGGTGGGGTTGGATGATCGAAGGCAGGACAAAGGTTTCCAGGGTGCTCATGTGGTTGCCCACAAAAACGCATGGAGAATCGAGCTTCGCCAGGACAGACCTGCTTTCGATGATCAGGCGGACCCCGGAACGTTCCAGAGCATCAATAATGCCGCGGCTGCTTCGAATCCATGCATCGCCGTCGTACCGTCCCTTCCTGGCCTTGGCCGCTGCCTGGAAAACCGTTTGAATCATTTTCGGATAGAAAACGGCATTGGGGAACCTCCTGGCGAACCAGGGAAGCTTCCGTTCGGGGGAGGTGTAATCGCTGGTCAACACCGGATCGAACATGCAGAAATCCTTTGGTTTCAATCGACAAATCCCAACCGTGTTTTGCGGAACTTATCGATAATGCCAAAAAAGGCAACTTCGGTGTTTGCTGAGTCGGGGATTTTGTTGATTCGAGGATTTGGAAATTCGGGGATTCGTTATGCAGCGGTATCCCGCCGTAGGGGCGGGTGATTTATATCCTTTTTGAAAATTGATGTCCCGAATGAATCGTGCCATGATAGGAAAAGGCGGCGATTTCCCGTAGCCCTTCCGGCAATTTCCAGCGCGGTTGGTGACCCAATCCGCTTTCCAAAGTTGAATGCCCCGAATTAATCGGGGCATAACAGAAGGAGGCGGTATGCTGCCGGCCTCTTTCACTGCGCAGCGGATGCGGTGGGTGCAAGGGTTTTGAAGACCGATTTCTTGATCTTTCGGACCACGCGGCTGTCCTCAATTCTCTCCTGTGGCGCCACGAGCATGTTCAGCCTGCGCTGGACCTTATAGAACTCGTCTTTCCGGCTCAGGGCCAGCACGCCTTCCTGGACGATCTGCATGAGCATGATTTCAGCCTGGGTCCGCTCCTGAATCTTTTCGGCCAGTGGGGTGAGAAAGAAATTGGCAAGAACGACGCCGTAAAGCGTGGAGATCAGGGCGATCGGAATGTTCTTCAGAATCAGCTCGGTCTCCCCCAGTCCAACGAGCAACCCGATAAGCCCGATCACACTGCCAGCAACTCCAAAGGAAGGCGCAAATCCAGCCATATTTCTGAAAATTCTCATCAATCCTTCCCTGCGCAGCGCAAAGAAGTGCATCTCATTGTCCAGGATCTCCCTGATTTCCTCCTGCTCATAATTGTCTTCCAGCAGTTCCAGTCCGCTCATGAGCGGTTTGTACGGGAATTCCTTTCGATCTTCATCCTTCAAAAAACCTTGTTTTTTAAGGTTGAGGGAAAGCCTGAGAAACTGGGCAATGAGCACTCTTTCCTGAATCGGCGCCGGACCATAGGCGCTCTTTGCCCGGTGGACCGCTTCTGCCACCCTCGCATACCCGTTGCTGAGCAGGGAAGCCCCTACCGTGCCTGAAACCACCACCATCAGGGCGGTCAAATTGAAGTAGACCGCCGCTTCCCCTGAAACCAGAAAACTCAGCAGAAATACGCTCACGCACACTGCCGTCCCTATCACTGTCTTTGTATTCACGAGCATTTCTCCATAGATTGCGGGATCAAACCGGGTTCCCGGTAATGGTGATTTCCACCCGCTGATTTCTGGACACGTTTTCCGGTATGTTCCCCGGATAAAGGGGCTTTGCCGCACCGTACCCCTGAACTACGAACATTTCAGGTTCAAGCCCGTTTTCCTCGGTGAAGAAGCAGGTCACCTGCACGGCCCGGAGTGCTGAAAGCTCGAGGTCTTTGCGTTCGGACCCCTGGATTTCAGCAAATCGATCGGAAAAACCAGCGACCAGGACCGTGCTGCGGACAAGAAAAAGGACCTCGGCAATTTTTTCCAGGACCGGACGGGCGTCGCTGCTCAGATTCGGCCCGCCTGGTGTGAAGATGGTTTCCCCATGCAGGGAAATCACTATACCCTTGTCCTCGGAGTAGCTGAGCCGTGTCATTGCGGCGTGGTTTTGGAGTTCATCCTGAAGTCGATGGAAAATTCCCTCCAGGTTCTTCTGCATCTCCGGCGAGGCACCGATATACCTGATTCGTCCATCTTCTTCGATCTGGGCCGAATGCGGGGTGTTCCCCCCGGAAAACTGCGGGATTACCTTGAGCTTCGTAGAATACACGAACAGGACCAGAAAGAGGATGAACATGACCATCATCAGGTCGGACCATGGCACCGACCATTCTGTCCGGTTACGGCCTTCTCCCTGGGCAGTGATCAACCTTTCCGGTATGGTTCCCCGCATCCCAATGTCTCTCTTTCTCCAGTAAAAACTCTGCATGGATAACTCGCTCCTGGGCGGTCGTTTTTGCCGGGTAGAACCGGTCTGTCCTCTTTGAGCAAAGAGTATTCCATGACTCGGCACAGCATGGCCCGAAGCGGCATCTGCACCAGACGGAGAAAATAGAAAAAGGGCGGAGTTTGGATCCGCCCTTTGTAAAAGAAAACTCTTCGGAACTTTTGTGGACCGGGGTGCACCGCGCATACCCCGTTCAGTGCGACGTTACTTCTCGACCTGATTGGTGCGAAACTGGATATATCCGTCCTTCACGGCCTCGTATGGATCAAGGGAAGCTTCCTTGATGGACTCGTAATCGCCGATGCGGAAGGAAACCTCGTTGACCCTTTCCCCAACTCCTGCAGCAGTCGTCACTTCCCAGGGTTCCACATAGGTAAGAGGATAGAGAAAATAATCCCCCACCTTCCCAAAGGAATCGCGCAGTGTGCTCGGACCCAGTACAGGCCAGACGATATAGAACCCATTGCCCAATCCGTACACCCCAAGGGTCTGTCCGGTGTCTTCCTCAGGGATTTTCAACTCCGGGTGCCGGTCGGAAAGGTCGGCAAGCCCCAGTCCGCCGAAGGCGGTATTGATGAAGAATCGTTCGGATTCGAGCACGGCATTCATGAACTTGCCCTGGAAAACGTTGTTCACGAACCGGATGGGGTACTGAATGTTATTGAAAAAATTGCTCACCCCCCTGCGGAGCTTGGCCGGAACGACGAATTCGTAGCCCCTGGCCACCGGTTTGAGTACCCAAAAGTACAGCCGGTCGTTGAAGGTGAACATGACTCGGTTGAAAGGCTCGATGGGGTCGGCTATCGTCGGCCCGGGCTGGAATTCCTCTTCGTCCCATTCGTCGTCCCATTCGTCGTCAAAGGTTCCCTCTTCAAAATCCCCGGGAGTTCCAGGAGAGCCCCCCACGCCGTCGAACTGGGTGAGGTGCTGGGCTGCGGAATGGAGAATAACCGCATCCCTGCCTTCCGGCCAGGGTCCGGGAGATTCCTGCCCGGCGTGAACC
>JBKHAV010000161.1:0-3892 GCA_046542715.1 Desulfovibrionales bacterium | reverse complement strand
AATCCTCGCCTCAACATGGGGAAGATTTTCCGTCTGGCCGCGTCAGGCTGCGGGGGCGCTGACCTGCGGAGAAGGACTCCACTCCTTTGCGCCCCCTTGCCTTCCTTGCCGGACGCGAAAAATCCTCGCCTCAACAGGGGGGAAGAGTTTTTGTGGTTTTCTATTGCTTGAGCATATCCAACAAGGCTGGTGCCCATGGATCGTAATGAACGCTTGTCCGAAGTCTTTCAAAGTCTGGAAACAGCATCCCCAGCCGAGCGGCAGGATCGTCAGTTCGCGGCTGCGCTGGACATTCTGAAGAGTGCGGTCGAATCCGGCAAAGAGGTTGACGCGCGCCTGAAAGGGGCAGGGCTCTCTGTCGAGGACATTCGTTCCTATGCCGACTTCACCAAAATACCCCCGTTGTCGAAAAAGGAATTGATCGGACTCCAGGAGCAGGGCCTTGGATCCCTCCTTACCTGCCCGGAAGGGGCGTTGTCGCGCATCTACATGTCGCCGGGACCCCTTTTCGACCCGGAGGGCAGGGATGCGAATTACTGGGGATGGGACGAGGCCTTTTTCGCGGCAGGATTTCGCAATGGCGATCTGGTCCAGATGACCTTCAGTTATCATCTCACCCCGGCCGGGCTCATGCTGGAGGAACCCCTGCGCAATCTTGGCTGTGCAGTCATTCCTGCCGGACCGGGCAACACGGATACCCAAATTCAGCTCATGACCCGTCTGCCTGTGACCGGGTTTGTGGGCATGGCCAGCTTCCTCAAGATCATTGCCGACAAAGCTGAAGCCAGAGGCATGGATCTGAAGCGGGATTTCTCACTGAAGAGCGGTTTTGTTGCTGCGGAGCGTCTTCCCGAAACCCTGCGATCTGAACTCGAAACCCGTTTTGACATGACCGTGCGGCAGGGATACGGCACAGCTGATGTCGGCGCCATTGCCTACGAATGCCGGGAAATCAGCGGCATGCATTGCTCCTCCCGGTGTCTGGTGGAGATATGCGAACCCGGCACAGGCCGACCGGTTTCCTCAGGGGAGATCGGAGAAGTGGTGGTCACCCCGCTGAACACCACCTATCCCCTGATCCGCCTTGCCACCGGAGACCTGTCCCGGATGGTCGAGGACCCGTGTCCATGCGGGCGGACCGCTGGCAGGCTTGCCGGGATTCTCGGCAGGACGGACATGACCGTGAAGGTCAAGGGCCAGTTTCTGTACCCTCACCAGATCAGTGAAGTCATGGCCGCATTTCCCCACATTGCGGCCTGGCAGGTGATCGTGTCCAACTCCACCGGGCGAGATGATCTCACCCTGCGCATCAGAACTGATGCCTCGATCGACCACGGAAATCTTGTGGCCCTGTTCCAAAGCGTGCTCAAGCTGCGCCCCAGGGTGGAAGTGCTCGATGCAGAAGAGGAACTTCCTCCGGGGGCACCACCCCTGGTAGACCGGAGAACCTGGGATCGATAGCAGCTCGTTGAAAAATCCCCACGCCCGCGTGATTTATCAGCATCTTGTCACACGCTGCAGCCATTCCCACGCTTCTCGTGGAGCTGGGGTATTCCAGATCCTTTGAGCGGGAGGCGGACCAGACGGCCGGCTTTCTAATGATAGAACAGGGATTGGGGACGAAACCATTCAGGGATATCCTCAAACGGCTTGGCGGCCGGAAAGGCCGAGAGGCTTCTGTGTCCATACTCTCGACCCATCCAGGGATGGACGAACGGATCCAGCTTCTTCTGGACCTGGAAAAATCCGTTACACAGTAATCCAAAAGAGAACTCCTCAGTCCCAGGCTGCTGCGCTGGGACCGTTCAGCTTGCCGGAAAGCAAACACTGATTATACTCTTGGCCTCAAGGACTTTTTTCCGGAGGCCAAATGCAGAAAGCAACGACCAGAATGCTTTTCCTCCTGACATTCGTACTGGCGCTTGGAACGGCGTCCTGCTCAGGAGGGAATCATAAGGGGGAGCACATGACGGGAGAACATCAGGAAAGCGCTGCAGTGAAGCCCGATGATGCCGAACTCAAAAAGCGGCTGTCACCGATGCAGTACAAAGTGACGCAGGAGGACGGGACCGAGCCGGCCTTTCACAATGAGTACTGGGACAACCATCGCGAAGGTATTTACGTTGACATTGTTTCCGGTGAACCGCTCTTCAGTTCAAAGGACAAGTTTGAGTCAGGTACCGGGTGGCCGAGTTTCACCAGGCCGTTGGAACCGGACAACATCGTAGAGCGAAGCGACCGGAAGTTCTTCATGGTCCGGACCGAGGTGCGCAGCCGTGAGGCGGATTCCCATCTCGGCCATGTCTTTGAAGACGGCCCTGAGCCCACCGGACTTCGCTACTGCATAAACTCGGCTGCACTCAGATTCATCCCCAGGGAAGACCTGGAAGGGGAAGGGTACGGCAAGTACGCGAAGCTCTTCGAGTAACGACGTAGCGTTCAAATGCCGTTGACGAGATACTGGCTGGTGAATGGAGAAAGCCCGCATGCTGTGCGGGTTTTTATTTTTCAGCCCCGGTACTTTGGAGCGGATTCATCCGTTCAGGCATGCGCACGGCTACCACGCTGCCCCGGGCGCATTCCTTTCCGTGGGCGAGGAGCATAAGCTCCACCACGACTTTGCGGTCCTTGATTTCCACTGCCCGGCCCCGGATCTCCAGCACCCCGTCGATGGGAGTGGGGCGGAGGAAATCCACATGCAGGGCTGCGGTGACATACCTGGGAATGGAAGTCTCAGCCGGGTCCAGGTTGCGAGCCCGGCATGCCGCAGCCGCTGCAGTGCCGATGCCGTGACAGTCCAGAAGTGACGCGATCAGCCCTCCGTACACAAATCCCGCTATTCCGGTGTGATATTTCTCCGGCTGGAAGCGGGCCACGCACTCTTCACCCTCCCAGACACTTTTGATCTTCAGGCCGTGTTCGTTGAGCCGTCCGCAGCCGTAGCATACGGCAAGTTCATCAGCGTAGAGGTCCTGGATGGCAGTCTCTTGCATCACAACTCTCCTGGGTTCTGGGTGACAACGGTTCAGGCAGGCGGGAGGATATCCGGCAGAAGCCTGGCCAGGTCCAGCGGGGCGGGTTTGTCTGCATCCCGTAAAAGGGCGACGGCCTCGTGTGGACACCGGTCTGCACAGATTCCACAGCCCATGCATGCATCCTGGTCAACACGAGTCGATTCCTCACTCCAATGAATCGCCTGGAAGGGGCAAACGTCGGCGCAGATGCCGCAGGCCCGGCAGTGGTCGGGGTCAACCCGGGCCGTGTATCCTGAGGAACAGAGCATGGGTACGCCGTTTCGCATGGCCTGCATGGCCCCGCAGCAGCATGAGCAGCAATTGCAGATGGCGTAAAACCGCCCGAGCATGGCGTCCTTGAAAAAAGCATGATGGACGTGGCCCCGCTCGTGTTCGGCCTTGAGTATGGAGACCGCTTCCTGTGCGCTCACGGCCCGGGAGCGGGTGGGGTGATGTTCGAGGATGAAGCCGGCAAACGGATCCCCGATGATGAGGCAGACATCCAGGGGCAGGCAAGGATTGTCTCTGGAAGCGCGGCAGGGGCAGTCCAGAACGGCGATGTGCTCTGGATTTTCCAGGATCAGATCCCTGGCTTTGGCGTACGGGATGACCGGCTCCAAATTGGGAAGGGCGATCCTCTGGTTGACGGAAATGAGCCGGGCCGCGGCCTCTGTTGAGACGACCTTGCCGTGATAGGTGTCGGCAAAGGATATTTTTGCCGGGGTGGCCGCTGCAGAAGAGGGCGGGTGGTTTCGGGTGAACCACCGGACAAATGGTCCAATAGCACGGCTCAAGGGATGGTGCCCAAGGGCCACCCCGATATAGAAATAGGGCCAGCGGGCATAGATATATCCATGAAGCCAGTCAAAGGCTGTAAA
>JBKHAV010000039.1:0-20707 GCA_046542715.1 Desulfovibrionales bacterium | reverse complement strand
TCGAAGGGGTCAAATCTCGTTTTGACTGTTGGTAATGTCTGTTCGTACTTTCCGCTTCGTTTCCGCTGTGCAGGCTCCCCATCATTGCCAAATGATAACCTCTTCCGCAAGGGCTCCATGCTTTCGTGAACCAGCGGCGTCTCATGGATCCGATCCAGCAGAGTTCCTTCTCCTGGTAGTGAAAAGGAACTGCCTACCAGGCCTTGTATACGCTGATTTTGAGGTTCGGCATGGGCTCCCTGCAAAAGAACAGTTGGATCAGCTCGATCCTCCCCACAAAATGGTCCAATGAAGCGGACCAATCCGAAGAGGTACTTCTGTTTCGCAGGAAACGGATGGAGGGGTATGGCAACGAAAGACGGCCTCAGGCCGTGAACCGTTCGGAAAGGTAACGCTTTGCATCGGCCCTGCCCATGAACCGCTTCAAGAGTCCGGGCTCGACACGGGTCAGGTCGACAACGATCAATCCGTCCAGGGCGTTGCCAAAGGTCTTGTCGGTGTTGAAACCAATCACGGAACCGCCCAGTCGGAGGTACTGTCTGAGAAGGACGGGAACGTCCCGGAGGCCCGGCTCAACATCCCTGACCAGGTCCGAGAGATCCTCCATCGAACGGACTCCCTCCCCGAAGCAGCTCTTGATGTCCGGCCAGCCGTCCTTTGCAAAGCGCGGTGGATGGTGGGGACGAACCAGGCGTTCGAGCTCCCCCCCGTTGTGGAACCTCCGGAGAAACTCGAGCATGTAGCGCTTGGAAATGGTCTGATAGCTGTCGCTGATGCTCACCGGACCGTAAAGGGTTCTGTAGTGGGGATTTTTGGCCACAAAGACACCGATCCCTTTCCACAGCAGCAGCAGTGGGGCATACATCCGCTGGTACTCGGGCATGATGAACGAACGGCCGAGCTCCAGGGCCGGACCGATACGCGAAAAGAACCTCGGCTTAATGGAAAACAGGGAGCAGGCATAGAGTCCCTTCGTTCCGAACCGCTGGAGCAGCTTGTCCGACTCCCCGATCCTGTAGGCCCCGGCCACTGTCTGCCTGACCTTGTCCCAGAGCACGAGATGGAGATAGGTGCTGTCGTAGATGTCCAGGTCGGTCGCCTTGCCCGTGCCTTCACCCACCTGCCTGAATGCTGTTTCGCGACAGCGGCCGATCTCCTGCAGGAGCGAGGGAATTCTCGCTGCCCGGTCGATGAACACCCTGAACTCCTCGGTCTCGGTCAGCACGTTTTCCGAGTCAACGGCCTCAGCCTCCTGTCTGGCCATCTCCAGAACGTTTTTCTGCAGAACCCCAATGGCGGTTCCTGCGCTCGACCATACTTTCGGCTCCTTCTTGCGGCATCCGAGGTTGTATGTCCGTGCCCTCAGGTAGGAGACCATCTGCCTGTCGGTCTCAAAGGAGCACAGCCTGCGATGCGGGACCGGCGAGCCGATGCGCACCTCGATTCTGCTCCTGCGCATCCTGAGCATCTCCGAGGGGAGCAGGAGGGTTCGCAGTCCCGGGTGCACCATTCCCGCGAGATGGAAAAGCGGACCGTTCCTCCCCCCGAAGTAGACGGGCAGAACGTCCGCCCCGGTCTTACGGACAATCCGGGCGACCTGGTCCGACCAGCAGCTGTCCGCGACCCGCCTGGATCGGACATCGAGGCTGGAGACTTCTCCGGCGGGGAACATCCCGAGCACTCCCCCCTTCTTGAGCCAGCACATGGTTTGGCGCAGCCCCGAGAGGCTGTCCCGATGCGAGCCTTTCGTCTTGAACGGGTTCACAAGGACAAAGAGATCGCTCAGCTCCTCTATATGCGCGAGCAGCCCGTTGGCCATGATCTTGACGTCTGGCCGGCGTTCCAGCAGGAGGGCGGCCAAACAAAGCCCTTCGATCGCGCCGAAGGGATGGTTGGCCACCACCAGCAGCGACCCGCTTTCCGGGATCTTTTCGAGATCTCCTTGGCCCAGCGCCCATCCGCACTCGAGCTCCTCCAGCACCGCTCGAAGAAAACCCCTGGTATCCTGCTCTCCCCTTCCGGCCGTCTCCATGCGCACCCTGGCATACATTCCGTTCAGGGTCTTCAGGCGGACAATAGCCTGCATTGGCGGCAGGGCCATGGTCCACAGCAGCTTCTTCATTTTGCTCTCTGGGAGAGGAATTCTCAGCGGTCGATCCTCAATGCGGTATTCTCGTGCGTCCATAGCTGATCTCCGGTGGAACGTGGCGTCTGTACGGTGCAATGCTTGAAATTCGTGGGATTTCAGCAGGCAGGTGGAGCTGGAGAGGCTTGTTCGGGACGAAATCAGGATCTGACAGTGGGGGAGCACTGTTTCGGTTCCGAGTCCCGCCTGAAGAGTTCCCAGGTTTCCCGGAAGGTGGCCTCGAAGCTGCGGCCCAGCATGTAGTTCCTTGCGTTTTCTCCCATCCTTGCCAGCAGTTCGGGATCGTCGGCCAGGCGGGCCACGCAGGTGGCGAATCCTTCTGCCGTGCCCCCATCGACGACAAACCCTGATTCCTCGGGGAGAAGGTTTTCCGGTGGCCCTCCCGTGCCTGTGACGACGACCGGAAGCCCCGAAGCCTGTGCCTCGAGAACAACGTTTCCAAAGTGGTCGGTCGTGGAGGGGAAGACAAAGACATCGCTCGATGCATAGGCTTGCGCCAGGTCCTCGCCGTCCAAAAAGCCGGTGAACGTGACAGGGAGACCCGCGCTTTGGGCCTTCAACTCAAGGAGAGCGGGACCGTCTCCGACCATGATCAGATGTACATTTTTGGACATGTGCACAAGCCGCTCCATTGCCTCCAGCAGGACCTCGAGACCCTTCTCCCGGGAGATCCTCCCGACGTAAAGCAGCTTCAGACCGGGCTCTTTCAACCCGAAGCGTCCGGCAAAGAAACCGTTGCGCTTGGCGGGATTGAACCGCTCGACATCGATGCCGCGGGGATAGATCCTGATCCTTCCGCTGTCCACGCCCATGGTCACGAGGTCCTCTTTGGTCGATCGCGAAGGTGCGTAGACAGCGTCCATCATGTTGTAGAACCAGACCATGTAGCGGCGCATGATCTCCTGCATGGTCCCGTCACCCGTCAGTTCTCCCACGTATTCGGGAAAGGCAGTATGGTAGGTACCGTGGACCGGGAGATTGAGGATGCGCGCGACCGCCAGCCCGCACAGACCCATGGGACCTGGAGTGGCCACATGGATGGTGGTGAACTCCCGGGCGAAACAGTACTCGAGAATGCGCAGAAATGGGGGATAGGACAGGGTCAAACCGGGGTACTCGGGCAGGCTGAACGTTCCTATAGCCTCGAAATGCTTGAGCTGCTCCGAATCCTCACCCTTGCAGCAGCTCAGCACCGTCAGCTGCTTGCCCATCTCCGCGGCGATCCGTACCTCCATGCGCAGGTCCCTGGCCACGCCGTTGACCTCGTCAAAGGTGTCCGTGAAGTGTGCCACCTTGAGCCGCGTAGGCAGGGAACCTTTGCCCTTCCTGAAATGCGCCAGACAGTTCCTTCCGAACTGCCGGTCGGCGGTGAATTCGGAGAAAGCCACGAAGTACGGGGCCAGCAGCGTGTACAATGACCCGGTCGCCCCGAGGGTGTGAAATATGCCGAAGAGGCTGGCCCGGTTCAGGTCATTCAGCACGGCGCCCACGCAGTGGCTCAGGACGCGGTCGGTCACCTGAGCGATCAAAGACGACCAGGCCTCCTCGGACACGCTCCCGTGGGCCCGTCCCTCGACGACTTTCCTGAAGCTCGGGTCGTTGGACAGAATGTTTCTGCCCTCTTTCAGGAGGAGGTTTTCCACGCTTGTGTTCCGGGCCGGACCGGAAAAGATCCGTTTCGAGGAGAGAAACCCCTGCAGCCTGACCAGGACACCGTCCCGCACGGCTTGCTCCGGCGGCGCCGTCAGAATGGTGTCGATGAAGCGAAGGAGCTGGTCCTTGCGGACGAAACGCTCCAGAGAGAACTTGTGCCTGTAGAACTGGTAGGCGATGGCATAGAGATTGTGCGCCATGGTCTTAGGGGTCGAGGGCCGGACCCGGGCCGACCCCTTGCCCTCCTCGATGCCCTGCAAAAACTCAAGGACGCTGCCGGCTCCCTGGACCTCGGTGTAGGCCCTGGCGATATTCAATGAGGAATGGTCGTCTGACCCGCCTGTGAGATTCTTTCTCCAGGGTCGCTCCCCAAAAGGCTCCCTGCGGTGTTTATCGGCCAGGAACTCGAGATCCCCCCTGGTCAGCCCCGCCATGATCCGCGTCAGGAGGGCATTGAGCACGTCGTCCCGGGCGCCGTTCAGCTCGAAATTCCGAAACAGAAGGAGCATACGCTCGAAGTGCTCCAGGGTCAGCTTGCCGTTCACGGAGTAGAGAGGATGGGCCGCTACGCAGACGATGGACTGCGCGTGCAGGTAGGCGGCGAGATCGTAGACGTTCTCCCGCAGTCTGGAGATCTCCTCGTGATGGGCCTCGCTGATCCCCAGGGCCAGGACGTGCATCTTGCAGCCGTCCTCAGGGAAATAGGTCGTGATCTCCTCGCTGAGGAAGGTGGCCTCCAGCTCTGCGATCTCCAGGCTTCCGGCCAGGGAGTTGTGGTCGGTGACGGTCACCAGATCCATCCCGCGGAGTCTGGCCAGTCGATAGATTTCCCTGGGTTCGGTGAAGCTCTCGGGGCAGCCGATTTTCTGGAGCACCCACTGGGAGGGGCGGGACGAATGCCTGGAGTGAACATGAATGTCGGCGCGAAGCACGTGTTCTGTCATCGGCGTTCCTCGGCGGAGCTGGGGAGGAGTGATGGCCGGGGCAGTTCTGTGCCCGGCCTCCGTGAAGGCAGGTGCACGCTAGGTCCGAGGGGTTGCGGTCGTGTGACGGGCGGATCAAATTTTCGTGACGGTGACCCAGGCTTTCGAAGGTGCTACCCCGCCTTTGATCCCCAACAGTCCGGCCATGACACCGATCGCAATGCCGCTTCCCACTCCGAACCCCAACCAAATGAAAGCCCTTCTGAATCGCATCGAGGACGGCAAACATTTCATCCCCAAAGATTCACCCGGAAGAAGTACCCCAGCCAATGGTGCAACTTCTCTCAGACAAAACGAGAGTTGCCCCTGCATCTGACCGATACGGTAAATGAGCGATGAGCTGCTTCGGAGTCCACGCTCAACAAATCCGTCTGGACAACGGTGAGAAGCCGAGTTTACTGTGCCAGGCGGCTTTGAAGTACAAATCCGGGGAACAATGATTCTCAAAAAAAGACCTGGCCCACAAGATAGTGCCCGAACGTGACCAAGGAGAGTGCCCCATGCCTGAAGACATCCGCTGGAAACAACGTTTCGACAATTATCAGCGGGCGCTTGGGCGACTCGAGGAAGCAGTGGAGCTGTCCCACGAACGGAAGCTTTCCGACCTGGAGGAACAGGGGCTCATCCAGGGTTTCGAGTTCACCCACGAACTGGCCTGGAATGTATTGAAGGATTTTCTGGAGTACCAGGGGGTTGGCGATATCATCGGCTCCAAGGGAGCGGTCCGTCAGGCCTTTAAAAACGGCCTGATCGAAAACGGAGAGATCTGGATGACCATGATTTCGGACCGAAACCGTTCCACCCACACCTACAACCAGGCAGTTGCCAAAGAGATAGCAGAGCGAATTCTTAACGACTATTTCTCCGAATTTCAAAAGATGGCCCACCGGTTCAAGGCAATCCTTGCAGAATCTGGAGATGAATGATGCCTTTCGGACTGAGCAGGGAGGTCATGAAAAAAATTCAGGGGGTTTTGGCCGACCACCCCTCCGTTGAAAGGGCTGTGCTCTATGGCTCCCGCGCAAAAGGCTGTCACAAGCCCGGCTCGGATATCGACCTGAATCTTCAGGGCAAGGCCATTACAGCAACGGAGCGGGATCGGATTTCACTGGAACTGGATGACCTCGACCTGCCCTATGTTTTGGATGTCACAGTGCTTCATGAGATTACCCATGACCCGTTCCGCGAGCATATCGAGCGTATCGGTGTTGTGATATATCAGCGTGGTGAAAAAAACCAATAAGATACAATATACTCCCCCAATTTCGCCTCATGGTTGATCCTTTTTTCACTCCTGCCTCTTTGCTTTCAGGCATTCTCTTTTTTGTCCATGTTGCCCTGTTGTTCAGTGGCATTTGGGAACATTAACGGTGAAAGTATCCAACCAAAATACCCCAGCCACTTGAACCTTCATGACAAGACGTCTGCCGCATCCTCTACGCCGTCGAGGACCAAACAGTCCTTGTCATCATAATGAAAGTGGCCCACCGAAATGAATCTATTGGGAATTCCATACATTTCTCTCCACCCGCTCGTCGCCGACACCTCTCCCATTCAGTGGTAACCGTCAAAACGAGATTTGACCCCATGCTCGAGACAGTGGTAACCGTCAAAACGAGATTTGACCCCATGCTCGAGATTGACCCCATGCTCCATATTTTTATCTACACCGCCTACTTCACGGGCACGGCCATCCTCCAGGGAGGGTGAAAAATTGGTTTTTGAATCCCACGAAAAAGTATTGACATCCCTTGATCCGAGACTATATTTCCGAACAACCTGAAGGGGAGTAGCTCCCTAGGCAAGGTCAACAATCCCGAGGCTTCCCAGGAAGCACGTGGCCTTGCCGTCGGATCCCACCGATGAGCGAGACCTTCGGCATGAGAAATCGTGCTGGACGTCTCGTTTTTTTATCCGAGGCCTCCAGCCCAACCCCGACCTGGAGGTCCCATGTTCGAGAGCTTTTCTCTCCATTCCAAGGAAAAATCCATCACAGCCGCGCGCACGTGCGAAGCTGCCGCAGCACACCCTGGTGCAACGCACATAATGCGCTGGCTCCTTGCGCCACTTCTCGCCCTCGCCGTTTTCGCCATGGCCGTGGATTCTGCCGAAGCCCGGCGCATGGGAGGCGGGAAGTCCTTCGGAAGCAAGCCTTCTTACAACAAACCCGCCCCGGCGAAAGAGGCTGCCGGCAAGGAGCAGTCCACCGCTGCCGGGCAGCAGGCCGCCGCAACCAAAAACGCCTCCCTTTCCAGAACCGGCGGTTTCGGGGGCATGCTCGGCGGTCTGCTCATGGGCGGCCTCATCGGATCCCTCCTGTTCGGCGGCGGCTTCGGAGGCGGGGTCGGCCTGCTCGAGCTGCTCCTGCTCGGCTTTGCCGGCTTCATGCTCTTCCGGTTCATCCGCTCCCGCAGGACAGCCGCTGCAGGGGCACCGGCCGGAGGCCACACGTACGCTTATGCCGGGACCGGGGCGGCCGAATCTGCTCCAGCCGGCACCCATGACGGCTGGGCCTCCTTGCGTTCCGCCCCGGCACGCAAGGAACAGCCCGCCCAGGCAGCCGCACCGACTCTTCCCGCCGACTTCGACGAGGCCGAGTTCCTGTCCGGCGCCAAGGCCCTGTTTGCCCGCCTGCAGGACTCCTGGGACCGGCGCGACCTGGACGACATTCGCAAGTTCGCCAGTGCCGAGGTCATGAGCCAACTCGAACGTGAGGCCGCGAAGGACCCGACACCCGGCAGGACAGACGTGCTCATGGTCGACGCCCGGGTGCTGGAAGTGCAGATACATGGCCGGGAGACCGTGGTCTCCGTGCTTTACGACGCCCTGCTGCGGGAAGACCAGGCCGCTTCTCATCCCGACCAGGTGCGGGAAGTCTGGCATCTCCGCCGGGACGAATCCGCCACCAAACCTGAGTGGATCCTGGAAGGCATTCAGCAGTTGGAAGTCTGATCGCCGGCCGGCCGCCTGTTCCAGCGGCCGTCGGCTACCTTGCAACGCAGGAGGAATGAAACAATGACAAGTCAGATCAAAACAGTCCTTTTGCTCGGCCTGCTCACCGGGCTCATGCTCCTCATGGGCAGTCTCCTTGGCGGCCGGCTGGGCCTTCTGATCGCCCTCGCCCTCGCCATTGCCATGAACGTCGGCAGCTATTGGTTCTCGGACAGGATCGTCCTGTCCATGTACCGTGCGCGTGAAGTCGCGCCGGGCGACGCCCCGGGGCTGCACAGGATGGTGGACGAGCTGTCGGCCCGGGCCGGGATTCCCAAGCCCAGGGTCTTTGTCATCCCCCAGGAGACCCCCAATGCCTTTGCCACCGGCCGCAACCCGGAGCACGGGGTGGTGGCCGTGACCGAGGGGATCATGCGGCTGCTCTCTCCCGAAGAACTGCGCGGGGTCATCGCCCATGAGATCGGCCACATCAAGAACCGGGATATCCTGGTCCAGAGCGTGGCGGGGGTCCTTGGCGGGGCCATCGTGGCGGTGGCCAACATGCTCCAGTGGGGGGCCATCTTCGGCATGGGCAGCAGCGACGACGAGGGTGGCGGCGGCATTGTCGGTGCCCTGCTCATGGCCATCCTCGCGCCCATCGCGGCCATGCTCATCCAGATGGCCATCTCCCGCTCCCGGGAGTACCTGGCCGACGACACCGGGGCCGCCCTGGCCGGCGACCCCGGCTCCCTGGCCGGGGCTCTGGAAAAGCTCGGCGCATGGTCGGGCCGCATCCCCATGCGGGGGGGCAATCAGGCCACAGCCCACATGTTCATCGTCAATCCCTTCAGCGGATCCAGCGTGGCGTCCCTGTTCAGCACCCACCCCCCGATGGAAAAGCGCATCGCCCGCCTGCGGGGAATGGCGTAAAAAGAGAACCAGCTGGGCCGGGTACCCGGCCCAGCTGGGTTCTCGTCAACTCTCTACCTGATCCGCTTCCCACACCACCTGAAACAGCGGCACATGCCAGGACGGAAATTTCTCCGGATCGATCCAGTCTCCTGTGAGGTCCTGCTCGGAAGGGGTTCGATAAAGGGAGGCCAGGTGGAGGATCCGCTCCACTTTCAGGCCCTGGTCGAGAAATTCCTGGTATTTTCCGTTTCCTTTGGCTGAAAGCATGCAGACTGGAACCTGGTCGGCCGTGATCACGTGGCGGTCGCCCCTGGGCTGGAACTCGAATCCATGGGCGTCTGTTTCCAGGGTGTCGATCATGGCCGGGGTCTTTGGGTGGCCGGTTTTGGAGGCCGGGAAGGAGAGGACCACGTCGTCGGGTTGCATTTCCCAGAGTTTGGCCCTGGTTTCGCGCTCTTCATCCGGCAAAAGGGACGCATCGTACTTCTGAGAAGCGATGATCTCCTTGCCGGCGGTTTGCGCTTCGCGAACACAGGGGTGGTCGCCGTTGCAGCACAGATGCAGCCTGTCCTTGGCGCGGGTCATGCCCACGTAATAGAGGCGGCGTTCTTCTTCTGGATCGGATTTCGGGTGGGGGTGGCCCACCAGCAGGACGGCGGAAAACTCAAGCCCCTTGGCGCCGTGCATGGTGGCGATGCCGAGCCCTTGGGCATTGGCCCGTTCGAACCGGCCCAGGTCCCGGGATACGTCCCAAACGTACTCGGAAAATTCCCGCATGGGCCGGCGTATGGATCCGCACTCTTCCTGGTAGTCCCGGGCCATCACCGACAAGTGCTCCAGCCAGAGGGGGTTTCGGACCTGGGTGTCGGCAATGAGATCGTGGACCAGGTCGTTTACCTCCCGGCCAGTGCACAGGGATTTTCCGCACCGGTTCAGAAGGTCCAGGATCTCGCGGATCTCCCGGATGTTGGGAAACGGGATTCTGCGGTTTTTGACGGGGAAGACCTGGATCCCGGCGCGACGGGCCAGACGGGTGATGGCAAACACTTCCTGGTTGGTCCGACACAGGATGCAGACCTCGTTTGGGGGGATGCCGTCGGTGGTGACCAGACGGTCGGCCTGCTCCAGGGCAGCCTTGAGCATGGCCGGTCTGGAGGGCGCTTTGATGACCCTGACCGGGGCGCCCTTCTCCGTTCGGACCGGCTCCACGGCCGGGGTGTCCATGCGGTCCCTGCTGTTTCGGATCAGGGCGTTGGCCGCGGCGATGATCGGTGCCCGGGACCGGTAGTTCCGGACCATGTAGATGGGATCAGCCTCGTACTCCTCGGCGAAGCGGTGGATGAACCGGACGTTTGAACCCTGGAAGGCGTAGATGTTCTGGTCTGCGTCGCCTACCGCCAGAAGCGACGGCCGCTTGGTCTGCTCTGCTTCGCTTCGCCCGGCCAGAAGCGAGAGGAATTCGTACTCCAGCTCATTGATGTCCTGGTACTCGTCCACCAGGATGTGCTCCAGCCCGATGATCCGTTCCCGCCAGTCCAGAGCGGACTCGTTGTCCATGTCCCGGTTCTTGGCCAGATAGTCCACCGCCTCCTGCAGGATGTCCCGAAACACTGACTCCTCGCCCCGGCTGCCCACAAGGGAGCGTCCGGTGATGGCCATGGCCAGGCTGTGATAGGTGTGGACCCTGATGCTTGCCGCGCTTCTGCCGAGCAGGTCCCGAAGTCGCCGGCGAAGCTCCACCACCGCGTTGCGGTTGAACGCCACCGCCAGGATCTTGCCGGGGCGGACCCGGAGGACCTTCAGGAGATAAGCGATCCGGTGAACGATGATCCGGGTCTTGCCCGAACCCGGGCCGGCAACCACGAGCATGTTTCTGTCTGCCGGCGCCTCGACGATTTTTCGCTGCACCGGGTTCAAGGTCTTGAGAATGGCGGTGTGCTGCTCCTTGGTGACCGGAAGGTCCAGTATTCTCTTCCTGTCCTTGAGATGGGCAGCGGCAAAGGCGTCCCGTGAATTTTGAAAATAGTCGCGCACAAAACGAAGGGCCTCGCCGATGCCGTCGAACACGGCACCGAGTTCGGCGAACCGCCCCATGATGTGCACCTGGGCGATCTTCTGTTTGTAAAACAGGGAAAGCGTGAGGTACTCCGAGGCCGTGAACTTGCCCTTGGTGTCCTTAACCGTAATCGTCATGGCCGGCCTGATGACGGAGAGCCCGTTTTGCAGGCAGATGGCGCGGGAGTGGTGCAGGGCATACAGCCCGTCTTTGCACCGCTCCAGATGATCCTTCATGGTCCGGGTGACCACGTCGGATTTCAAGGCGATCTCCATCTCTCCCGTGCGGAACGAAACCAGAAGATCCTTGCCCTTTACCCCTGGAGGGATCCTGTCCAGGAGAAACTTCAAAAGCACCCTGGCTACCTGGTTTCGCTTGGAAACGGTGTCCCTGATCTCCAGCCATTCCCGGCGCAAGGTCACCCGGTACGTGGAAAGCGAGAGCTGATGGATTCTCAGAAGCCGCTCGTCCATGAGCAGCTCGAGCAGGCGGATGACCCTGGCCGGGGAGACGTCCTTGAGTCCACTGTCCTTGAGCCGCTGACAGACGTGCCGCAGAGGCAGGGTGTAGCTCCCGCCTGCGCGGGCGTCCGGCTCGTCCTCTTCCATGAGCTTGAAGAGCTGCTCCTCCAGATCCACGTGGGTTTTGAACCGGACGTCCGAGTCGTCCGCAATGCCCTTGCGCAGAAATGCGGTCATGTTCATGTCGTGGTTCAGGATGCGGACCTCGCGCATGGCGCCGAGCGCGCGGAGTATCCGCTCCGGGTCCTCGCCGAGGCGGGCGGAGAGCGCGTCCGTGTTCAAAAGCTCCTTGGGATCGGCCTGCATGAGAATATCGAGCAGCCCCAGCCAGAGTTTTCGCTCGGACTGCGAAAGATTGAGCGGGGCCATGATGGAGACGGCCTCGTCCCGGGTCTTGGTGAGCAGCTTGCCCTCGATGACCTGGGTCTTGTTGTCCCCGCGGTGCACCTTGCCGGTCCGCTCGAGCCAGGAAAGGGCTGTGCGTACCTTGGTGTCCAGCATGGACTGGTTCCCGTCCAGACTGTCGAATTTGTACTCGGCAAACTCCTCTGAGACCAACAGCTCCCCTGCGGTCATGATCAGGGTGGGATCCTGCCTGGAGGCGGCAAGCTTCTTCAGCCCGCCATACATGGAGATGAAATCTTTTCTTGATATTTCAGAGGCGCAGCAGAGTTCGAACTGGGTGTTCAGGTCGTCGGGATCGTAGAGGAGACAGCACATGGCGGGTTGACGGTCCCGGCCCGCCCTTCCCGCCTCCTGAAGGTAGTTCTCCAGCGACCCCGGAGTGGAGGCATGGATGACCACGCGCACGTCCGGCTTGTCCACGCCCATGCCAAAGGCGTTCGTGGCCACGATCACCCGCAGCTCCCCGGCCAGAAAACGCTCCTGAACCGAGCCCTTCTCCTCCGGAGTTCTGCCCGCATGATAGAAATCCACTCTCCATCCCCGGTCCAGAAGCGCTTCAGCATACTCTTCCGTCTTCTTCCTGGTGGACGCGAACACAATGCCCCCGCCCTGCTCCTCGTGGGCGAGGACATCCTTCAGGATGGCGTCCATACGGTCGATCTTTTCCGATTCCAGGCAGGGAATGACGTCGAAGCGCAGGTTGGAGCGCTCGTGCCCGCCCTCGAACAGGACCAGTTCCCTGCCGAGTTCGGTTTGGAAATACTCCAGGATTTCGTCGCGCACGTCCTGCTTGGCCGTGGCCGTGAAGCAGGCCACCTGGGGCTCGGGATACGGCGGCTCGGGACAGATTTCTTTGAGAAAGGAGGCCAGGGCCAGATAGTCGGGCCTGAAATCGTGGCCCCATTTTGAAAAGCAGTGCGCCTCGTCCATGACGATCATCCCGATTTCCCTGGAGCGAAGCGTTTCCTTCACGCTCGCATTGCGAAGCTGTTCCGGGGAGAGCAGGACAATATCTCGGTCTCCCATGCGGATGGCGTCCATGGTCTTGGCCCGCTCAAGCAAAGTCAGGGAGGAGTTGATGGTGCATCCCTGCAGGATCCCTTTGCGCACCAGCCCGTCCACCTGGTCCTTCATCAGGGATTGCAGCGGGGAGATGATGATCGTAAGCGTTTTTCTCTGCTCGGCCTTCATCAGGGCCGGAAGTTGATAGCACAGCGACTTGCCCGCGCCCGTGGGCAAAATGGCCAGACAGTCAAGCCCGCGGATGAGCGTCTCCACCACCAGCTTTTGCAGCGGCGGATTCTCTTCCTTGACCGGCAGGTAGTCGTCATAGCCGAAGTACCGCTGCAGCTGCGTCCTGGAATCAAAGGCCGTGCGGCAGTACTCGCATTCAGGATCGGTGCACGGTGCTTCCCGCAGGGACCGAAGCTTGGCTGGAATGGAATTGTGCCGCTTCCAAACCCAGGCCGGAAGGACCGAATTGCCGCCGGCCACTTCGAGCCATGCCAGGATGAAACCCAGGCAGCAGCTCTCCTTTGGATTCTCCCAAAGATCGTCAAACACGGATTGCCCGGCAGGAACACACGCAAACTCCGGGATTCGGGAATTCCAATACGCTTCGGCCGTTTCCCGTTCTGGCAGTGGACCTCGGCTGAGAACAGAGAAAAATTCCCCAAAGCCGCTGTCCGGATAGGATCTGGCGAGCACCGTGCCGTAGAACTGAACCTGCTCAACCGGCAGGCTTTGGAACGCTTTGACCTCATCCGTGAACACTTTGACCGCCTGCATACAGTCCTTGACCGGATCGTTCACGGCAACGCGGATCAGCTTATAGTCTTTGACCAGGTGGTGATACGGATTCTTTGGGAACGCCAGGGGGGAGAGATGCAATGTATCCAGCGCGGGAAGCCGGAGAAGACTGGTATGTGGAAAGTGTTCTCTTATCCATTGAAGATCATGGCCGATGATATTGTGTCCAAGGATAAAAGACGCGTTTTTGAAAAAACTCTCAAGCTCTTGAAAAGCATCTTTGGGGCTGAAGTTGTTCTGATACAGCTTACCGGACCGCCGACCGAGATGGACGGCGCCGATCTTTAAGAGCTTGTTGTCGTGAGGATGAATCTCAAGATCAAGGGCAACCCCCTGCTGCATGTACCCGGAAATGTTCACGAGGCAGCTTCCCAGTGTGCCTCATGAGCACAATAGAATCTGTTGTAATCAGAAAGGAGCCTTGATCTTTGGAAAACCGAAAATTCTGTTTCCATGCGCTTTCTGCAGTTGAACTGAAAAGATGTGGAATCCGGAAATTTGAAAGATTGCAACGCGCTTTCTGCTTAGACCAAAAATGACCCTCAGTCACGCCCCAGATTTGCTGAAAAATGAGCCCCAGAAGGTTGGGATTTCCCAGATTTTCTGGGGCCGGCAAGCGGCGAGCGGCAAGTGGAAGAAGCTGGAAGCTCAAAGCTCAAAGCAAGAGATCGGCTAGCGGCTAGAGGCAAGCGGCTAGGGGGAAGAAGCTCAAAGCTGAAAGCAAGAGAAGAATTGGTTAGCGGCTAGCGGCTAGTGGCTAGGGGCGAGGGGCGATGAAGAGAAAGATGAAAATGAATAATTCGGCTAACAGCAAGCGGCTGGGCCGGCCCTTTTTTGCTTCTTTTTTGGGACGTTCTACTGCCTTTGCCCGAGCGTCTGCAACTCGACACAGTCTGCGTTTCAAACCTTGCGTGTCACGGTAGCTGGTGGTGATTTTCCAAAAACCAGGATTCCAGGAAATCCCTTGGCGTGAGGATGGGGATGCCCAGATAAGCGCCAATCGTCAGAAAATGCTTGTCTCCGCTGACAATGCACGCGGCATCGAGGGCGACGGCGCATTCGATGAACTTGTCGTCATCAGGGTCGGAACGGACGATTCGAAGGCCGGGCGTTTCCGCGGTGAACAGGCTGTGAAATCCCCTTCGGAAAAGCCGGAGCAATTCGGCGAGTTCCCGTGCGTCCGTCAGCCCGAGCCTTTTTGAGTACAGCCAAGTACTCCTCCACAATCGGCGCAGAAAGGCAGAGCGTCACCCTGCCTGTTTTCCAGAGATCGATAACCTCCCGGGGATTTCCTCCGAAAAACGAGGAGACAAAGACGTTGGTGTCCACAACCACCCTGGTCATCGACTCTCCCGCACCTTCTTGACGGCATCCTCAATATCCTGCGGACCTGCTCCTGATTCCCCAAGCCGCTCTCCGATCCGACTCCACAAAGAATCAACATACCCGCCCATGTCCCGCTTCCGTACATACTCCTCCAAAAGTTCTCTGATGAGCTGGCTGGAAGACTTCGCTTCGGATTTGGCCAGGTTCGCTACTTTATCTTTAAGTTCCGGATTGATACGAATGACCATTTGTTTCTCCATGAGGTTCCTCCTCGCATAGTTTGTATATACAAATTACACCCGCATGAAAATCATGCAAGTCTGGCTCTAGACCCATCTGGTCTGCATGAACATCCCCCCAGTGCTGATTGGGGTCGGACCTAGCACCGAGAAGGGGTCAAATCTCGTTTTGACTGTTGGGAATTTCTGTTCGTCTTTTCTGCTTTGCTTCCGATGTGCAGTCTGGCGATTCGTCCTTTTTCCAACCTACGAACATGGAGCTGACCGCGTTAAAGCCTGACAAGGGAAGTATGAAGGGGCGTTTCAGAGCCTGCAGCACCGATTCGTCTCGTTTTCAATTTCAGGCAATGCGCCATCTTGTGATCGAGGGGTTTTCAACTGCCTGCTCGCCCAGGCCCCCAGAGTGTTGAAATCACCGGATCGCGGGTTCGGGTATGTGAACGAACTTGCTGTCCGATTGTAACACGTTTTTCGCCAAAAGGACGACTGCGGGTCATCCAGCCGTCACCCTCCGTTTGTAAGTACCAGGCTGGCAAGAGCACAACACATCATAAAGGGACAGCATATGCTTGCAGCCAAGAGACTGACAAAGGACTTCGGATCAACCCGCGCTGTAAACAACATCAATCTCGCCATTCCCCAGGGGCAGATGGTGGGCGTCATCGGTTCCTCCGGAGCCGGTAAGTCCACATTTTTGCGGCTCATCAACCGTCTCATCGATCCCACCGAGGGATCGCTCTTTTTTGACGGAATGGACATCGGCTCACTCAAGGGAAAAGAACTCAGAAGATGGCGGGCCCACTGCGCCATGATCTTTCAGCAGTTCAACCTGGTGGAGCGGCTGGACGTGATCACCAACGTTCTCATCGGCCTTGTGGGCTACAGAGGCACCATCCCGACCCTGATCAAACATTTCAGCAGGACGGAGCGGGCGCTGGCGGTCAAGGCCCTGGAGCGGCTGGACATTCACGCTTTGGCCCTGCAGCGTGCGGACACCCTTTCCGGCGGTCAGCAGCAGCGGGTAGCCATTGCCCGGGCCCTGGTCCAGAACCCGAGGCTGGTTCTGGCCGACGAACCCATCGCCTCCCTCGATCCTCACAATGCCGCAAAGGTCATGGAAGCACTGCGGGACATAAACCTGAAGGATAAAATCACTGTCATCTGTAACCTGCACCAGGTCAACACGGCCTGCAGCTTTTGCGATCGGATCATCGGCATGTCCCAGGGGAAAATTGTCTTTGACGGAGCCCCGGAAGCTCTTACCGAGGAGACGGCGCGCCAGATATACGCTACGGCCGCCGATTCCGAGGAACTGTGTCAGGCCCTTCAGGCCGGGCCGGCGGAAGCGGGTGAGCGAAAATTCGCTGCAGTCTGAACGTCTTATCCGCTCTACATCCTGTTTGGCCCGTAAACACAAAGAAACGGCGTCAGGACGAATCTCACGTAACATCCATGCAAGGAGGAAAAGTATGAAACCGTTTATCTGCAAGCTTGTCTTGTTCATGTTCGGTCTGACTGCCATGTCCTTTGCCGGTTCCGTTGCCCGGGCCGAGGACTGGAAAAAGCAGTATCCCGAGATCACCCTCGGGGTCATCACCAGTGAGAACGAGGCCGACCGGATCATCCGCTACAAACCTGTTCGCGAATATTTCGAGAACAAGCTTGGGGTCAAGATCAAGTGGAGGACGGCCACGGATTACGCCGGAATCATCGAAGGGGTCAAAGCAGGGAAAATTCAGCTGGCCTATTTCGGGCCGGCCTCCTACGCCAAGTGTTATATCGTCACCAGCGGCAGAGTCGAACCCCTGGTCGGCGTTCTGGATCCCAATGGCAACCTGGGATATCACGCCGTGGTCGTGGTCAAAACCGACAGCCCCTATCAGACCCTGCAGGATCTCAAGGGCAAAAAGTTTGCCTTTGCCGATCCCAATTCCACCTCAGGTCACCAGGCCCCGCGATACTTCATGCGTGAAGAGGGCATCGACGCCAATGACTTCTTCGACAGCACCACCTTTTCCGGAAGCCACGAGAACAGCGTCATGGGCCTTCTGAACGGCACCTTTGATGCAGCTGCCACCTGGTGGCGGTCCGATTTGAACAATAATCCCAAGCGCATGGCCAAGAAAGGCATGATCAAAGACGGTTCCTGGAGAGTCATCTGGAAATCCCCGAGATTGCCTTCCAGCCCTTGGGCCATGCCTACTGACCTGCCCGAGCAGATGCGCAGGGATTTTCAGGAAGTTCTGCTGAACATGCCCACGGACGGCCCTGAAGCCTGGGAAGGCTGGAGTTCCGGGGAGAAGTTGTCCGGGTTCCAGAAAGTGACTCACAAGGACTACGAACCTATCGTGCGCATGATCAAGACCAACCTCAAGGAACGCCGTGACGGCTAACTCCGAAGACCTCCGGGCCGCTGCCTCGAAACAGAGGCAGCGGCCGGATAGAAGTGTTCATGCACAAAAGAGAAATTCACCCACACCATGACCCTGTCCGTGCCTATGAGCGTGCCCGGGCCGAGCTGAAAAAAAGCCGGAAACTCCAGAACACGATCTTTCTGATTCTTTTCCTGGGAGCACTGACCGCATCCGTTGTCATCGGCGAGGTCAGACTGGGCAACTTCGTGGAGGGTATTCCAAGTTTTCTAAACTATTTCAGCGACATCACGCCACAAATCCGAGCCGACTCCATCGTGTCCGATGTCCGGGAGTGGTACTGGGGGCTTGGTACATGGCTCAAGCTTCTGGTGGACACCATCCTGATCGCTTACCTGGGGACGCTTCTGGGCACGATTGGGGCCTTTGTCTTCTGCTTCCCGGCATCGCGTAACCTGATGCGCAATACCACCATCTATTTTGTCTGCCGCAGGCTGATGGAATTTTGCAGGGCCGTTCCGGAGCTGGTTTTTGCCCTGATCTTTGTCTTTTCCTTCGGCATCGGTCCTTTTCCCGGGGTGCTGGCCATTGCGCTCCATTCCACCGGGGCATTGGGCAAACTTTTCTCCGAGGTCAACGAGAACCTCGATCCCAGGCCTCTGGAAGGTGTCAGGGCGGCTGGTGGCAACTGGTTCCAGATACTCAGGCTGGCGGTCATCCCCCAGGTCCTGCCCAATTTTTTGAGCTATACGCTACTCCGGTTCGAGATAAACGTCCGTGCAGCCTCTGTCATCGGGTTCGTGGGTGCCGGGGGCATCGGCCAGGAACTGATGTTCGTCATCCGCGAGTTCATCTACACGGATATAAGCGCCATTGTCCTCCTGATCATCTTTACGGTTTCGGCCATCGACATTCTTTGTGAGCAGGCCAGGCACAAACTTATCGGAAGGGAGGGACTGCTGTGAGCACGGGGGAACTGTCCCTGGAAAGGCATGAGATACATGACCTGGAAGCCAGGTATCCCGGGGTTTTCACCACGACCTTCAGGGAAAAGTGCATAACGGCGGGGGTGTGGGCGCTGTTTGTGGGATTGACACTGTTTTGCCTCTACCATCTTGGCTTTTTCAATCTGACCGCCATAATGCACGGCCTGAGCAAGCTGGGCAGCGTGGTTTCCTTTATGATCCCTCCAGCCCACAATGGCTGGCTGGGGGTGTTCCTCTACGCCATTCTTGAGACACTGGCGATGGCCTTTCTCGGCACACTCGCGGCCTCTCTGGCAGCCGTGCCCCTTGGTTTTCTGGGCGCTGCCAACGTGGTCCCCAACAGGTTCGTCCACTTCTGGCTGCGCAGGGTCTTCGACGTTATCCGGGGCATCGATGCCTTGATCTGGGCACTTATCTTCATCAATGTGGTCGGGCTGGGACCTTTTGCCGGCATTCTGGCCATCGCTGTCAACGACAGCGGAAGCCTGGCAAAGCTCTTTTCCGAGGCCGTGGAAAACGCCGATGCCAAGCAGATCGACGGGGTCAAGGCGGCCGGGGCAGGTCCCCTGGCAGTCATGCGGCTGGGCATTCTGCCCCAGGTCCTGCCGGTCTTCATCAGCAACTCCTTGTACTATTTCGAGTCCAACACCCGTTCGGCGACCATTTTGGGCATCGTGGGAGCCGGCGGCATCGGCCTCCACCTCTCGGACCGCATCCGGGTCAACAACTGGGACGAGGCCTCCTTCATCATCCTCCTCATCCTGATCACGGTTTTTCTGATTGATACCCTGTCCAGGGAAATCCGGATGCGCATCATCAAGAGCCCGGTCCAAAAGGGCTATCTGCGTTGAGTGCGAACTCCATGCATGGATGGGATAAAGGGGCCCTGGACAGGCCAGTGAAGAGAACGACAGGTATCAGGTACCGGATTCAAGGCAGAGCTGACAAGAACGCAGGCAGGACACCTTTCCCCTCTCACCTCATCTGTGCGGCACTGTGGAAGGAATCCGGCCGGGGAAAGTGTTCAGCCCTTGCACAGCCGCCCCCCCCGGCCTGAGGTTCAGGGTCGGCCCTGCGGAGTATACTGAAAAAAGGGCTGGCTCCAGGCTTGGGCCCAGTTCCTGTCTGTGATGTGGAAACGGGCGTAGTCGGTGTTGCTTCCATTGAAGCTGAAGCTGAACCCGTTCCCGACATGCTCGGCCAACAGCTTTCCGCCGCTGCCGATGACCCGGATACGAGCCTCGCAGTTCAGGGAGACAAAAATGCCATCCCCCTTTCTGCCGATATCGTCCAGTTCTACGCCTGTGGAGCAGTAAAAATTGCCCCTCTTCAAAGATTGGAACACGGCCCCGGGGGTCTGACCGTCGACCCGGGCGGAAATCCAGGCTCGGCCGGCCTCCCCGGCCGTGTGGGAGTCATCGCCGGCAAAACCGAGCAAGAGCGCTCCCAGGGTCAGCAACCGGTCCCAGCGGTTCGTGGCGTCGGCCTCGCCTTCATCCCATTCCAAAAGAGCATTGTAGATCTCCAACCCGTCGAGATCACGGGACAACCGGTGCAGAGTGTACTGGTCGTAATGCTCCGGAATGAGCCAGTTGGGGTGATTGGCAATCAGCAGGGAGTCGGCCCCGGTTGTGGCCGCGCACATCTGCTCAGGGGTGCTGCAAGCCACGGCTGTGTCAAGGACCGCTGTTTCCAGGGCGTAGACCCCGATGTGATGCTGATAGGCCAGAGACCGGTTGGCCATGTAGGGGCTGCGGGAGTTCCATTCCACACCAGGAATCAGGGTCAGACCCTCCCAGTGGGGCGCGGTTACCTTCATGTGCTCGGAGATGGAGAGGAAATCCTGTGCGCACCGGAGATAGGCTGCGCACAGGTCGGGCACGGCAACAGAGGCGCAGGGACTGAAGGGCGAGGCATGGGCATGGAGATTGCCGCGCAGCCACCTCCCATTGCGATTTTGGTAAGGATTGCACCAGTCGACCGTCACAAAAGCCCCCCTTGTATTCAGAAAACCAGCACCACAAGGATTTCAGCCACAATTATGGAAATGGAGAATAACGATCATGGAGCGGGAATGCAGGTTGCCCGTTTTGGGTTTTCCTGAAATCTCCTCTAGGAGAAAGATTCAAGGAGTATTACACGCGAATGTTACATGTGTATGGATGCGGTGTGACTAATGGCAGGAATTGCATGCATGCGGCGTGAAAAGCCCTGGACCTGGTCCAACCTGAAAGGCCAGGACCCGAACGCGGCGGATTCGAAAGATTTCCAAAGCTCCACCTCGTCAATTACGCATCCGGATAGGGAAGATCAAAGCGTGGACTTTCCGGGCTCAGGTGAATGGACTGGGTTCCGTGAACGATGTCCA
>JBKHAV010000160.1:0-3969 GCA_046542715.1 Desulfovibrionales bacterium | reverse complement strand
GTGGGCTCCCATGCCGCTGCAACCAGCGGCGAGTTCGTGTTCGCCTTTTCCACCGGCAACAGAACCTCGCGCCAGGCCAAGGGCGAGGCCCGCATCCTGAACCTGTCCTTTGTCACGGACGAGCACATCAACCCCCTGTACGAGGCCGTGATCGAGGCCACGGAAGAGGCCGTGCTCAACGCCATGTTCTGCTCGCCGGGCATGACCGGCCTCAACGGCCGCTACGCCCCGCCCCTGCCCGCAGACACCGCCCTTGAAATCGTGAGCCGGGGCAAGCCCCGTGAACCGGAATCAAGGTGAGCTGATCGCGGGCTTTACAACCCAACGGCTGCTGGAGATGACGGCCTGCGGCATTCTCGACAGTTTCATCCAAAGTAATCGCTCTCCCTGTATGTGTATGCGTTGACATGGAAATCGATTGTATTTAGTAACACAAAAATTAAATACGTATACAAAGGGGGCGAGTCGTGCGCTTTTTCACTTTGATCGGGCTGGCAGTGTCTTTTCTTTTCACTTTCGTGGATGCGCCCCGGGCGGAGAAGGTCATAACCGATGCGCTGGGGCGCTCGGTGAGTGTTCCTGCAAAAGTCGAGGATGTCATCTGCTCCGGGTCAGGATGCCTGCGGCTGCTGACCTATCTCCAGGCCCAGGATATGATCGTGGCTGTTGACGATATGGAGACCCGCCGCTCCCGCTTCGATTCCAGGCCCTATGCCCTGGCCAACCCTTGGTTCAAGACCATGCCGGTTTTCGGCGAGTTCCGGGGGCAGGACAACCCGGAGCTGATTCTCACGCTGGAGCCGCAGCCGCAGGTCATCTTGAAAACCTATTCCTCCAGTATGGGGCATGATCCGGCCAAACTGCAGGACAAAACCGGCATTCCCGTGGTGGCCCTGAACTATGGTGACCTGGGGCGAATGCGGCCGGAGCTCTACGAGACCCTGCGGACCATAGGGCGCATCGTGGGCAAAACAGACCGGGCCGAGGCGGTGATCGCCTATTTTGAAAACACGATTGCAGACCTTGAAGCACGCACCGCCGACATCCCGGAATCGGAACGGCCCTCGGTTTTCCTGGGTGGTGTGGCTTTCAAAGGGCCGCACGGGTTCCAGTCCACCGAGCCGGTGTACCCTCCCTTTCAATTCGTGAACACCCGAAACCTGGCGTACGACGAATCGTCTTCACTGCGGGAACTTCGCCACAGCGACATTGCCAAGGAGCAGATCGTCAAGTGGGATCCCGAATACCTCTTTCTCGACCTTTCCACCCTGCAGCTCGGCGAGAACATGGGCGGGCTGAAGGAACTTCGCCAGGACCCGGCGTACCAAAGCCTGACCGCGGTTCAGAAGGGCAGGGTCTACGGCCTGCTCCCCTACAACTGGTACACGAAAAATTACGGTTCCATTCTGGCAAACGCCTACTATGTGGGCAAGCTGCTCTACCCGGACCGTTTCAGGGATGTGGACCCAGTGGCCAAAGCGGACGAGATCTACACATTTCTGGTGGGCAAGCCGGTCTTCGACATGATGAATTCGGCGTTCGGCAATTTTGCCTATACCAAAATCCCGGTGCAGTAGCATGCATTTTGCTGACGGACAGGTACCAGAGGAGTACCGCCGGTACCTGGGGTACAAGCGGGTGCTCGTCTTGTCGACAGGGGGGCTGCTTGCCGCGGCGCTGCTGATCTCCATCTCCCTTGGCGCGGCCCAGATCCCCCTTGCCGACGTGGTCCGGAGCCTTGCCGGGTTTTCAGAGTCCACGCGGTTCGACATCATCATTTGGAACATCCGCCTGCCGCAGGCCTTGTCGGCCATGGTTGCCGGGGCGGGATTGGCCGTTGCAGGCGCAGCCATGCAGTCCATCCTGCGAAACCCCCTGGGCTCCCCCTTCACCCTGGGGATATCCCACGCCGCGGCATTCGGTGCGGCTCTTTCCGTAATGGTCCTGGGCGGGGGGACGATGACCTCCACCAGCGTGAACGCCGTGACCATCACGAGTCCTTATGTGACCACGGGCAGCGCTTTTGCCTGCAGTCTTCTTGCGGCCGTGGTCATCATCGGTGTCTCCAGAGTCAGGGGGGCCACTCCTGAGGTCATGGTCCTGACCGGGGTGGCCCTGGGGGCCCTGTTTACGGCCGGGACCATGTTTTTGCAGTTTTTCGCCGATGACGTGCAGTTGGCGGCCATGGTCTTCTGGACGTTTGGGGACACTGCCAGAGCGTCCTGGAATGAGCTTGCCATTTTGAGCGTGGTGGTTCTTTGCTGCAGCGCATATTTTATGGCCAATTGCTGGAACTTCAATGCCATCGACGCAGGGGATGAAACCGCCAAGGGGCTGGGAGTGCGGGTCGAGCGGATCAGGATTGTGGGCATGCTTCTAGCCTCTCTTTTGACCGCGGTGATCATCGCCTTTTTGGGGATCATCGGGTTTGTCGGCTTGGTCGTGCCGCACATGGTCCGCCGCCTCATCGGCTCGGACCACCGCTTTCTCCTTCCCGCCACCGTGCTGGGCGGCGCTCTGCTCCTGCTGGTTTCGGACACGGCGGCCAGGATGATCCTGGCGCCCCATCTGCTCCCGGTCTCCGTGCTCACCGCCTTCATGGGGGCACCGGTCTTCATCTATCTCATCATCAGGGGGCGGCGGCCGTGATTCTCGAGATTGACGGCGTCAGCTTCACCTACAGCAGCCATCCGGTGCTCGAAAACATCCGGTTCACGGTTGGGGCGGGCGAACTTCTGGCCATTCTCGGCCCTAACGGCGTGGGCAAGACGACCCTGCTCAGGTGCATCAATGCGATTCACCGACCGGATAGAGGTTCGATCCTGATCAGGGGGCGCGAGATTCTCACGATGCACCCCGGTGCGATCGCCAGGGAGGTGGGGTACGTTGCCCAGCGTTCGGAACCGGCTCGGCTTACCGTGTACGATGCGGTGCTCATGGGCCGCAAGCCGCATATTCGGTGGCGGGTGAGCGAAGAAGATCTGAAAATCGTGGACGCCGCCCTGGGCCGGCTCGACCTGAAGCGGCTGGCCCTGCGCCATATCGATCAGCTCTCCGGGGGGGAACTGCAGAAAGTTTCCGTGGCCAGGGCCCTGGTGCAGGAACCAGGGCTCCTCCTGCTGGACGAACCCACCAGTTCCCTGGACCTGAAAAACCAGGTCGCCATTCTCAGGATGATCCGAAGGGTTGTGGACGAACACCGCATTGCAGCGGTGATGACCATGCACGACCTGAACACGGCCTTGCGTTACGCGGATGCCTGCCTTTTCCTCAAGGACGGCAGGATATTCGCCCACGGCAAGACCGCCGACGTGACCGCAGACATGGTCGAACAGGTATACGACGTGCCCGTGGAGATACACCACTGCAACGGCACTCCAGTGGTTGTTCCGCTGGATTCCCATGACCACCAGACCAAGGAGGAGAAATGGACTGCGCCATCCCACAGGACGCAATAGAGCGGGTGATCGCCTTTCATGGCCACAACTGCCCGGGGCTGGCCATAGGCATCCGGGCTGCGGAACTGGCCCTCAAGGAGTTCGGCCACAACGAGGAAACAGGTCTCGTGGCGGTGGTGGAGACAGACATGTGCGGCGTGGACGCCATTCAGGTCCTTACCGGGTGCACGTTTGGCAAAGGGAACCTGATTCATCGGGACGTCGGCAAAATGGCCTTCTCGTTTTACAGCAGAAGCACGGGCACGGGGTTTCGGGCTCTGCTGAACCCTGCTGTACGCGCGGATATGGATGGGAAGCTTGCCCCCCTTATGAAGAGGATATCACAGGGCACGGCAACCGAGGACGACAGGCAACAGGCCAATGCGCTGCGCTTGGAGCTTCAGGAACGGTTCATGGAGTCTGAACTCGAACGATTATTCACTGTGACCCCTGAGAAACACCCGGGCCCCCGTCCAGCACGCATTCTGGAAAGTCTGGCCTGTGAAGCCTGCGGGGAATCGACCATGGAATC
>JBKHAV010000003.1:0-61609 GCA_046542715.1 Desulfovibrionales bacterium | reverse complement strand
GTGCCGGAACGCTCCAGGACAGTATCCACGATTGCCCCGGCTTCCTCCAGAATCCGGTCGAGGTGCTCCCGGCCGTGAAAGCTTTCCGCATAGATCTTGTAGAGGTCCTCGGTTCCTGAAGGTCGAGCCGCGAACCAGCCGTTTTCCGTAACCACCTTGAGCCCGCCGATGGGCTGATCATTTCCAGGAGCCCGGGTCAAGATGGCCACTATGGGCTCGCCCGCAAGCATGTCGGTCTCCACCATCTCCGGGGAAAGCCCTTTGAGGACGGCTTTTTGATCCGATGTCGCCGGAGCCTGGATACGCTCATACACCGGCGAGCCGAACCGTCCCTCCAGATCACTGTAAAGCTCTGCCGGGTCCCTGCCTGTTTTTGCCGTCATTTCCGCGGCCAGTAGATTCATGATGATGCCGTCCTTGTCCGTGGTCCAGACCGTGCCGTCCTTTCTGAGAAAGGAAGCCCCAGCACTCTCCTCCCCTCCGAACCCAAAGGATCCGTCCAGCAACCCGTCCACGAACCACTTGAACCCCACCGGCACCTCGCAGAGCTTTCTCCCCAGGGAAGCGGCCACCCGGTCGATCATGGAACTGGAAACCAGGGTCTTTGCCACTGATGCCCCCGGATCCCAACCAGGGCGGTTCTGGAACAGGTACCACACCGCAACGGAAAGATAGTGATTGGGGTTGATCAGGCCGGCAGACCTGGTGACAATGCCGTGGCGGTCGTTGTCCGGATCGTTTCCAAACGCGATGTCGAAACGATCCTTCATGCCGATCAGATTGGCCATGGCGTATTTCGAGGAGCAGTCCATGCGGATCTTGCCGTCCCGGTCCACCCTCATGAACGAAAATGTGGGATCAATGCTCCGGTTGACCACCTCGATGTTCAGCCCCCACGTTGCGGCAATCGGATCCCAGTACCCGACCCCGGCCCCCCCCAGGGGGTCCACACCGATGGACAGCCCTGCCCGGGCGATGGCTTCCATGTCGAGGATGCTTCCCAGATCCCGGACATACGGCATGACAAAGTCCATCTCCCGGGTCGTCGCACTTTGCATCGCCCTGGAAAAGGGTATGCGGCGGACCTCCTTCAGTCCATTGGCGATTATGGCGTTGGCCCGGTCCTGAATGCGTGTGGTGATCCGCTTTCCCGCCGGTCCGCCCTCGGGGGGGTTGTACTTGAACCCTCCATCTTCAGGTGGGTTGTGGGAAGGGGTGATGACCACGCCGTCCGCGGTCTCCCCTTTCCCGGTCCGGTTGTGAGCGAGAATGGCGTGGGAGATCACCGGTGTCGGGGTGTACCCGCGTCCGGATTGAATGCGCACCTCCACCTCGTGGGCCGCAAAGACCTCGAGGGCGGTGATGAAGGCGGGCTCTGAGAGGGCATGGGTGTCCATGCCCAGAAACAGGGGGCCCATGATCTTCTCGCGCTTCCGGTACTCGCAGATGGCCTGGCTCACGGCCAGGATATGATCCTCGTTGAACGCTCCGTGCAATGACGACCCCCTGTGGCCGGAGGTGCCGAAGGAAACCTGCTGCTCCGGATCTGATGGATCCGGATGGACGGCAAAATAGGCGGTGACGAGCCTGGGTATGTTTTCATACATGGTTTCAGGAACAGGTTTTCCTGCAAGGGGGTGAATGGCCATTATCCGCTCCACTGTTTCATTGTTTCTCTCACGTGTCCTGAACATCTGGACCGGGAAAAATCACAGCTCAAGGTTCCCTGATGATCCGGGCGATGGGTTGCTCCAGGGAGAGGACTTCAAAAGGCTCTTTGCCCTGGATCTGACCGGCTATTCCAGGGCAGGAGTTCGTGACCCAAAACCGCTCGAACCCGCTGTTTTGAAATTTTTTCCAGGATTGCCCCGGGAAAACCCCGTGGGTGGCATAGCAGCTCACCCTTGTCGCTCCTGTCTCGAGAAGGGCCTGCCTCGTCTCCAGCAGCGTCCCCCCGGTCATGACGAGGTCGTCCACGATGACCACATGTTTGCCAAAGGATTCCCCGTCCCTGACGGAAATGGTGCGGCGCTCACCGCGCCTGATCTTCTGGCAGATCACCTGGGGATATTCCTGGAACAGTTTTCCGAACCGCTTCCAGGCCCCGTCGTCCGGGAAGGCGATACCGATGTTGTCCATGGAGTTGAGCGCGTTCTTGAGCAGCGGAACCGCGGTTTCCAGCCGGGGCAGGACCTGGTCGGAAAAATAGAACAGTTCCTGGAGGGCATGAATATCGTAGATCACGATCTGGGTCGGGCCCGAGATGGTCAGGGGAATGGAGGAAAGCATTCTGGCCAGGGTGGCCGCAGTGGCGATCTCCCCGGCCTCTTCCACCCGTTCCATGGTCCCGGTGGGATAATACGGCAGAACCACCTTGAAGGATTTGACCGCATAACGGGGAATTTCGTAGATCGCCGCCAGTTGTCTGAAAATATCCCCCGGGGTGTCAAAGGATGCGAGAAAGGCCACGTCGCAATTGCGGATGCGTTCCATCCGCTCGATCTTCATGTTCGGAAACCCGTCCTTGAACACCCCCCAGCGGATCTCCCCCAGCTGGACTCCGGGTTGTTCGGCGATCCGGCGGGCCAGCCCTTCCATCTGCGGACAATACAAAAGCGTGATCATCCTCCACCTCCCCTCGCTGTCACGACACTGCGCACCCTCTTTCTTCCCCCTCACCCGCAGCGATCAACACCTTGAAGATCCACCACAACGCCTTTTTCAAACCTCTTGCATGCAATTCCCCAACGCCTATCACCCCTTCTTCACATACTCCGCCACCACCTGGATCGAAATCCCCCCCCGGGCATTGAAGTCTCCCACCACCTTCATGCTCCGCGGCTCGCATGCCGCCACCAGATCGTCCAGAATGCGATTGGTCATGGTCTCCATGAAACCCGGCTCGTTGCGGTAGCTGAACAGGTAAAGCTTCAGGGATTTGGATTCGATGCACCGCTTGTCAGGCACATAGTCGATGGTGATCCTGCCGTAATCCGGCTGCCCCGTCATGGGGCATACGCTCGTGAACTCATTGGAGGAAAACGTGACCGCATACTCCCTTTCAGGGTACCTGTTCGGAAATGTCTCCAGAATCGCCGGGCTCACTTCCTGCGGGTATTCCGTTTTGCTCTTGCCGAGCAGGGACAGCCCGGAGAGGTCGTCCTTGTGTAGACTCATCGTGTATTCTCCATTCGTTTTTTTCTGATGCGAATTGACAGCGCAATCCTCTGCTTCGTATTGTTCTGGTTTGCGCTGCTCTCGAAGAAGTACGTTTTTTTCCCCTTCCGTTCAATGCCTGCAGACGACTGCGCATCCGTATCCTGTGGAGGAATCATGTCCGCTGTGTTCGAAATCTTCGTGACCACTGATTTTGCCGCCGCCCACAAATTGTGCGGATATGACGGTCCCTGTTCCGCCACCCACGGCCACAACTGGGAAGTGACCGTATACGTCCGCTGTCTGGAGTTGGACCGGACCGGGATGGGAGTGGATTTCATGGAAATCAAAAGAACGGTGGACCAGGTAATCGAAGAACTCGACCACCAGAACCTCAACGATCTTCTGCCCTTTCGAGAGGAAAACCCCACGGCCGAAGTTCTTGCCCGGCATATTTTTCAACAGGTCGCCAAAGGGATCGACACGCCCGGAGTTTCCGTTTCCCGGGTTACGGTCACGGAGACCAAGGGCATGGGGGTCACCTATTCGGAGGAGGAATGAGCCTGGACGTTGCGGAGATTTTTCATTCCATCCAGGGTGAATCGAGCCATTCCGGCTGGCCCTGCGTGTTTGTCCGGCTTGCCGGGTGCAATCTGCGCTGCACCTGGTGCGACACGCAATATGCCTATGCCGGAGGCAAGATCATGTCCGTTGCCGAAGCAGTGGAGCGCGTTCGCGCGTTCGGCTGCGCCCGGGTGGAGGTCACCGGCGGGGAACCGCTGTTGCAGAAGCAAACCCCGGAACTCGTCGCCAGACTGCTCCACAAAGGACACCTTGTCCTGATCGAGACGAACGGCTCTCAGAATATTTCCCTCGTCCCCCCTGGAGCCGTGATCATAATGGACGTGAAACCTCCCTCCAGCGGCGAGTCCGGAGCCATGGACCGGGACAATTTCAACCGGCTCCGCCCCGGGGACGAACTCAAATTCGTGATCGCCGGGTTCGAAGATTACAAGTGGGCCGCAGCTCTCATCCGGGAAGCGGGCCCCTTCCAATGTGTGGTACACTTTGCCCCGGTTTTCGGGGTCCTCGACCCCTCGGTTCTGGTCGGGTGGATTTTGAAGGACCGGCTGAACGTGCGGTTGAATCTGCAATTGCACAAATACATCTGGCCCCCTGAAACCAGGGGCGTCTGAACGGGATACATGAAGCGAGGGAAACATGACTGCCAAGACCGAACCCAAAAAAGCGGTGATCCTCTTCTCCGGGGGACTGGACTCCAGCACCTGTCTGGCCATGGCCAGGGACCAGGGCTACGCGCCTTACGCCCTGACCTTCCGGTACCGGCAGCGCCATGAAATCGAACTGCGCTCGGCCGGACTGGTTGCCGACGAACTCGGGGTCAGCGACCACATGGTTCTGGACCTGCCGCTCGACCGCATCGGCGGTTCAGCCCTGACCGCGGACATCGACATCCCCAAGGACACCCCCCTGGAAGCCATGATGGACCGCATCCCGGAGACGTATGTGCCTGCGAGGAATACGATATTTCTCTCCATGGCCCTGGGCTGGGCGGAAGTCCTGGGTGCCGAGGACATCTTCATCGGCGTGAATGCCCTGGACTACTCCGGCTATCCGGACTGCAGGCCGGAATACATCCAGGCTTTTGAGAAGATGGCCAATCTGGCGGTAAAAGCGGCCGTGGAAGGCAGGATGCAGGTCCGCATCCATACACCGCTCCTGCACATGACCAAGGCTGAGATCATTCGCACCGCGCACACCCTGGGGCTGGACCTGGGCCTGACCCACTCCTGCTACGACCCTGACGGCCGGGGACTCGCCTGCGGCCACTGCGACAGCTGCCTTCTACGCCGCAAGGGATTCGAAGAAGCCGGCGTCCCCGACCCCACCCGGTATGTGAAATGAGAAAATAAAAAGCCGAGGGGCATCCATCTTCCTCTTCTCTTCGTTTCATGCCCACGCGCCAAAAGGCATGAAGATGGATTATTCGGACCCGGCTTCGCTACGGCTACGCCGTGGCATGCCCGTCTCCGCTTAAGCTTCGCCGTGGCATGCGAGTCGGGTAATGACAGCGGGGGTAAGGCGGTGGATGGGAGGAATGCCGGCTCACTGAGGTGTTCCCCTTCCTGTCATGCCACGGCCTGCCACGCGGTTTCGCGTGGTTTATCCGGGGCATCCATCTTCGCTCTTCCCTTCTTTTCATGCCCACGCGCCGAAAGGCATGAAGATGGATTATTCGGACCCGTCTTTGCTAAGGCTACACCGTGGCATGCGCACCGAGGGATGCCTTTCTTTTTTCCCGTCATTGCCCGACTTGATCGGGCAATCCATCTTCTCTCTTCACTTCTTCTTTCATGCCCCAGGTATGGCGAAAGGCATGAAGATGGATTACCCGAACGGGTCGGGTAATGACACTGAGATGAGGGCGGTGGCCGGGTGGAAAACCGTCTATTCCCTGCCTTTCGCCTTTCCTTCTGCCTGCTTACTGTTCGCTGCTTGCTGCTTGCTCATTCCTGCTTGCTTCTACCCCGTCTCCACCCTGTCCCGGCCTTCTTTCTTGGCCCTGTACAGGGCCTTGTCGGCCCTGGCCATGAGGGAATCCAGGTCCTGTTCGTCATCCTTGAGCTGGGCCACGCCGAAGCTGACCGTGAACCGGACCTCGGCCTGCCCGTACTGGACCGTGGTCTCCCTGATCACATCCCGGAGCCGCTCGGCAACGGTCTCAGCCCGCTTGAGATCGGACTCGATCAGGGTGATGGCGAACTCTTCCCCGCCGATCCGGCCGAAGAGATCATTTTCCCGCAGGCAGGAAATACACTGCCGTGTCAGGCTCACGAGCACCTCGTCCCCGGTCTGGTGCCCGTAGGCGTCGTTGATCTCCTTGAACCGATCCACGTCCAGAAAGATGATGGAGAGCGGGTAACCATATCGTTTGGACCGCTGCAGTTCTGCATCGGTATGCTCGATATAGCTGCGCCTGTTTAAAATGCCTGTGAGAGAATCGGTTGTGGCCATCTCACGCAGTTTCTCCTCCAGCATCTTGCGCTTGGTGATGTCCACCAGGGAGACGAACACCCGGGCCAGGGAGTCCCGGTGCTCGGATGGAACCGTCAGTCTGCGCAGGCCGAAACGGTATTCCCCGTCCAGCGTGCGGACTGTGACCTCGCTTTCCAGAAACCTCCGCCCCTGGGCCAGAATGGTCAACTCCTCCTGAAACACCTTCCTGGCCTTGTCCGTCATGGTCCTGTCGAAGTAATTGACCAGTTCCTGCTTGGTTGCCGCGTTGAACAGGTCCAGGGCGGCCTGGTTCACGTCCAGAACCCGGATAAGGCCGGCACACAAGGCCACGGTCTCGGGGTGCTCCTGAAAATAGGTCGCAAAATCGGTCACCCCCAGCTGCTGCAGCTGATCCAACTGCAGTTTGACCAGGGAAAAATCCTCTTCCCACAACGCAATGGCCGAATCCTCGAAAAGACTCCTGTATCGGGACTCGCTGCTTCGAAGGGCCGCTTCCATGGGGTTGGTTTTCGGTATTTCGACGCCTGTTCCCAGGACGAGTTCCACCTCTCCACTGCTGCCGGAAAGCACGGTGTTCGTCCAGGCAATGAGGCGCCGCTCTCCGCTTTGGGTCGTCAATGGGGTGACGTGTTCACAGCTCCCCCCCTCGTTCATCATCCGGCGGAACAGGGGCCTGACCGTTCCTTCTGCTTCGGAAGGAATGCAGACCTGGATGAAATCTTTGTTCACGATCCCGCTTCCGGAGTATCCTGAAATGCGCTCGAACGCCCGGTTCGACTGGACGATCCGGCCCTGGGGATCCAGCACCACGACCAAGGCAGTGCTCGTATTCAGAAGGTGCTCGGAAAAGCCCTTCAGACGCTGCTTCCACCGGTCTGCCCCCTCCCTGTCAGCACCGTGTTCCTGAAGATCGGTGTCCGCATTCTGAACTGATGTATTTTCGTTTTTACTCATTGCTTCTCCGGATTCTGATTGTTTTATTCATGCAGGAGGAATAGGGAAATTTCAAGTCTGAAGAGTTGAGGTCACCGGGAATGCGTTTCCCCATTTACGGTTCAATCTTCTTATTTCCGGCTGGTTGCCTTCCCTGCTGACCAGGGGACGGAAAGAATCCGTTTTTTGAGGACTCGTTCATCGTACGCCACCAGGAGATCGTCCTTGAGCAGAATGCCCACAATCTTTCCGGGGTGCTCCGGAGGGTGCACCGGCAGAAAGGAGATGTGATTTCTTTCAAAAAGATGCAGCGCTTTTTCCAGGGTGTCCTGAGTTGAGATGGTGATCACTTTTCTGGTCATGAACTCTTCAGCTTTCTTTCCCCTGAGTTCCTCGAAGTCGCCGAGAAACGGCTTGAGATCCCTTAAGGAGAGCACGCCGGCCAGTTCGTCCCTGTGATCCAGGACCACGAAATGGGGGTAGGAAGAATCGATCACCCGTTCGAGCACTTCGCTGAAAGGAGCCGTTTCCCTGATGGTTTCAAACTCCTGCACCATGATATTTTGGACCTGAAGATCCCTGAGAATGTTCACGTCATGTCCACGCACGATATCGACCCCGGCACGCAGGAGCCGGATCTCGTAGATGGAATACCCGAAAAGAAGCCGGACCACGACGGCGCTGGTGATGCAGGACGCCATCAGGGGCAGAATGATCGTGTAGTTGTATGTGAGTTCAAACACGGTCATCACTGCCGTGATCGGAGCAAGCGTCGTACCGGCCACCATGGCCCCCATCCCGGCCAGGGCATAATGACTGGGGTGGACGTCAAGGCCGGGCAACATAAAGGCTGCACTGAGATCGATGAGTGTGCCCAGGGCCGCCCCGATGACCAGAGAGGGTGCGAAAATCCCGCCGCTCATGCCGGAACCGATACACAGGGAGGTGGCGGCGATCTTGGCCACGATCACGACAAGGGCAAGCACCAGCCCCATGTTGTCCGCCAGGGTCAGGTTGACGGTCTCATAGCCGACCCCCAGCACGTAGGGGACCATGACCCCCACGATCCCCAGCCCGAAACCACCCAGAGCGGGTTTGATCCAGTCAGGAATCCGGATACGCTGGAACAGGTCCCCGGTAGCGATGATCGATTTCACGAACCCGATGGACAGAGCCCCTGCGATGATCCCTAAAATGAGGTAGATACCCAGCTCCCACTGGGAGACCATCTGGAACTGGCCCACCTCGAAGGTTGGAAAATCCCCCCAGAAGATGCGGGATAACAGGGATGCCGTGATGGAGGCGATGATGATGTGGGTGACATAGGATATTTGAATGTCCAGCAAAATCACTTCTATGGCGAAAAATGTTCCGGCAATCGGGGCGTTGAACGTGGCGGAAATGCCCGCGGCAACGCCTGAGGCCAGACAGACCCGCCTGAGATTGGGATTGAGATTGAAGAACTGGGCAATGGAAGAACCCACAGAGGCACCGATCTGGATGATCGGGCCTTCACGCCCGAGGGAAGCGCCGCAACCGATGAGCAGACTGGTGACCAGGGCTTTGAGCGCGGTCACCCGGTGCCTGATGGTACTGTGCCGGGCAGCAACGGAGTGGATCACCTCCGGCACTCCCGGCCCCTTTGCCTCGGGCACGAAAAAGGTGATTATGGGACCGGCAATGAGTCCGCCAGCCACAGGGATGGCGATGACGAGCCAGGCCGGTGTCTGCATGACCTGATCGAGAAAGGATGTCCCAGGGGACCAGAACAGGGTCTGGAACAGCTCGATAAGGGTCCTGAAGAGCAATGCGCCCATTGCCGATACCAGGCCGATGATGACGGGAAAGGCAAGGAAGACGACATCCTGGATTCTGAGGTCCTCCAGTGTACAGCAGTGCTGCCATAGAGACCGGGCGAGCCGGGAAAGGAAATTCATGGCAATATCGTCTTTAGCATCTGAAGTTCAGTGTCCGCCGCAAAAAATGGGAAAAATATCCGTTCGCGGAAAACGTGACGTCAGTATAAATTTGGTTTAGTCTACCACCAATCTATGTTGAATTACAGGAAAATTCCATGAAATTCAGAATGCCGGGCCGGATGCATGCCCGGAACGGAGGCATGCGTCGGGTCGGATTTGAAATCGAATACGCAGGTCTGGAACTGGAGCAGGCCGCCCGGATCATCCAGCGGCTTTTCAACGGAACCCTCCAGAGAAAAAATCCCTTCTCCTGGGCAGTGGAGCAATCGGATTTCGGCGATTTCCACGTCGAAGTGGATACGGCCATTCTCAAGGACCAGGCCTATGAAGAGTACCTTGAAAGAATGGGTCTGGATCTTGAGGAAAAAAACATGCGCCAGTCTCTGGCGGAGTTTCTCCTCAAGGCAGCCTCCACCATAGTGCCCCATGAAGTGATCTCTCCGCCCATCCCCCTGGACAGCATGGACCGCATGGAAGAACTCAAGGAAGAACTCCGACGTCAAAAAGCAAGGGGGACACGGAAGTCACTGGTGTATGCGTTTGGATTGCATCTCAACCCCGAAGTCCCGGACACAGAAGTGCATACCGTGCTCGGGTACCTTCGGGCGTTCCTCCTGCTCCAGGAATGGATCCGGGAAAAATCCATGATCGACTTTTCCCGGCGGCTGACCCCCTTCATCAACGACTTTCCGGACAACTACCTCCGCCTTGTCCTGGACCCGGCCTACGAACCGGGCATGGACCGGTTCATTACCGATTACCTGATCTTCAACCCCACCCGGAACCGGCCTTTGGACTTGCTCCCCCTTCTTGCCCATATCGATGAAGACATGGTCATGGCCGGAGCAAAGCAGCAGCACGCCATCAACCCCCGTCCTGCCTTCCACTACCGGCTGCCGAACTGCCTGATCGACGATCCCGACTGGACCCTGGCCCGAGAATGGAACCTGTGGTGGGAGGTGGAGAACCTTTCCGAAGACAGCGAGAAAATGCAGCGCATGGGCGAAGAGTTCAGGGAACTGAAAGACACCTTGAACCCCTTCTCCAACAAATGGGCGGACAGGGTTTCTCGATGGATGGAGTGACCTCACGCAAAAAGCCGCTCATAGGGGTCACAGGACCGGACAAAGGCGGGTTTGCCGCCTGGATCTTCACCAGATGGGCGGTGAAGCGGGCCGGCGGCCGCCCCCTGTGGATGCGTCCCGCCCATCCCCACGAAGATGCGGTTCTGGACGGGCTGATCATCGGCGGAGGCGCGGATGTGGACCCTGAGAAATACGGGGAATCCCGAGAGGATATTTTGCAGGAGCTGAAGCAGAATGAGCCCACCCTTCGGCTCTACCTCGCCAAACTCCTGTTCTACCCCTTTCTCTTCCTCGTCCGCTGGCTGTTCAGTCTCAAAAGGACGACGACCGGTATGGACAAGGACCGGGACAAGCTCGAATTTGCCGCTCTGGGCAGGGCTGTGGAGCACGGCATACCTGTCCTTGGCATCTGCCGGGGAGCCCAGCTCATCAACATCTTCTTCGGGGGCTCCCTGTATCAGGACCTTTCCGGGTTCTACGCTGAAACGCCGCAGATCAGGTCGGTTTTTCCCAAAAAAACCATCCGTGTTCTCGGGGAGACCCGGCTGCATGACATTCTGGGCACCGGAACGTGCCGGGTAAACGCCCTGCATCGACAAGCGATCAAGGAGGTGGGGAGCGGGATCCGTATCGCTGCCCGGGAACCAAACGGCGTTGTGCAGGCAGTGGAACATGCCGACAGCGGATGCATCATCGGGGTGCAGTGGCATCCGGAGTTTCTTCCCCAGCATTCCCGGCAGCGACGGTTGTTCACCCATCTGATACATCTTGCCCGCGGCCGCGCCGGGGCAGAACCAGACCCATGTCCTGCGCCGCCGGTCGCGGAAAAGACCAAATAACGATCAGAGCGACAGTCCCGCAGCCCTGCCCGATGACCAGGCCCACTGGAGGTTGTACCCCCCGAGCATTCCGGTCACGTCCAGGAGTTCTCCTGTAAAGTAGAGCCCCTTCACCCGGACCGATTCCATGGTCCTTGAGGAAACCTCCCGGGTGTCCACCCCTCCTGCAGTCACTTCGGCCTTGGCAAACCCCTCGGTTCCTTGCGGCAGGATTTCACGGCAATGGGCCAGTTTTGACAAGAGTTCCAGCTCCTGCCTGCTGAGCTGGGCAACTTGCTTGTCCAGGAGCGATCGAGGAAAGAGCGCACCCACCGCCCTCGCCGGCATCCACCGGGCAATCCCGTTGCGCACCAGAATCTTTCCGGAAAGCCCGGTCAGCGATGCCCGCAGCTCCCTCTCGGGAAGGAAATCGAGCTGTATTGGGGTCCCTTCCGTCCAGAAGGTGGATGCCTGCAGCACTACAGGACCGCTCACCCCCTTGTGGGTGAACAGCAGGGGACCGGTAAACCTTTTGTCGCAGCAGGTAAGTGTTGCGGGCAGGGAAATCCCGCTGAGGGCCGAAAACGCGGGGTCGTCAACGATCAGGGGGACAAGCCCGGGCCTGACCGGAACCAGCCCATGACCGAACTGTGCGGCAAGGCGATACCCGAGGTCGCTGGCCCCGAGGCTCGGCCAGGAGAGTCCGCCGGTGGCCACAACCAGCGCCCGGCAGTGAACCGTCCCCTCTGATAGATCTATCCGGAACTTCCCGCTGTCCGGCATCACCCGGCCGACCTCCCCTGACAGAAAAAACCGCACCCCTGCCCGGGCACACTCCCTTTCCAACATGGAGACCAGCTTCCGCCCTCCCTGCAGGAGAAAGATCTTGCCCCCGTTCTCCTCGTGGTAGCGGATCTGCAATCCGTCCAGAAAACGCAGGACCTCGCCCGGGCCGAACCGGGCCAGGGCGGATTTCACGAAATGTGGGTTGGCGCTCGAGTAATGCTCCGGGGCCACCTCGCTGTTGGTGACATTGCACCGGCCGCCTCCGGAAATTTTGACCTTGGCTCCGACTCGGTCCATATGGTCCAGGACTGCGACTTTCCGACCACGGACTGCGGCGGTGAGCGCCGTCATCAACCCGGAAGCACCGGCCCCCAGAACCACTGCGTCGAACCGGGCGTCCGGCATGTCATTCCCACCCGTTTCCGAGAAGCTCCAGTTCCCTGTCGAACACAGCGTGAATTTTGCCGGGAAGAAGCTTTTGAAGCATCTTGAAATTCTGCTCCTGAAAATGGCTGTCCACGGCAAAATGATTGTTCACGACAAACCCGTGCAGGGGCAGCCCTTCGGAGTTCAGAAAGCGATCGTTCAGCTGCGCATGGTTCAGGCATCCGAGCCTGTTGGGCACCACGACCAAGGGATGAAGCCGGCAGTCCCGGATCAATTCGAACATCTGCCGGCGGGAATCCAGCGGAACGAGGAGCCCGCCGGCGCCTTCCACCACGAGGACGTCGCAGTCGCTTACCGCATTGATCCTCTGCACCACCTGATCATAAGGGAAAGGATCAAAGAGAAAACACGGGGCAACAGGCTCTTTTCCGGTGAAAAGGGTCTGCGTCCGCTCCAGAGGCAGACCGCTGCGTTTGCGGACCTCGGCCGCGTCGTCATCCGGCGGATGGCCGGTCTGCACCGGTTTGATATACCTGACAGTTTGGTCCAAATCGAGAAAGTATCGGCACAAAAGGCCTGCAAACACGGTTTTGCCGGCGCCGGTATCGGTGGCAGTGATAAAAAGCCTGATCATGGCAGCACCTCGCGCATGGAAGCAAAGGCGATATCGACCAGCCGGACGATCTCTTCCTCTGTGATCACATACGGCGGCATGAAGTAGATGACGTCCCCCAGACAGCGCAGGAGCGCGCCCCGCTTGAGCGCTTCCTGGTAAATCCGAAACCCGGTGCGCTGCGTCCAGTCCAAAGGCTCCTTGGATACGGGATCCTTGACCAGTTCCACCGCGCAGATCCATCCCAGCATCCGTACCTCGCCCACATGCGGCGCCCCCTGGAACCTGTCCCGGACGGTTTTCTGGAGAAGTTCGTACTTCGGCACATTGGCCCTGAGCACGTCCTCCTCCTTGAAGATGCGCATGGTCTCCACGCCTGCGGCGCAGGCCAGGGCGTTGCCCGTGTAACTGTGGCTGTGCAGGAAGGCCTTGCGCGCGCTGAAGTCATGGTAGAAACAGTCATACACACTGTCCGTGGTCAAAACCGCGCTCAGCGGCAGCGTCCCGGACGTGATCCCTTTGGAGACGCAGACCAGGTCGCCGCAGATCCCGGCGTGCTCGGCCGCAAACATGGGCCCTGTCCGGCCGAACCCGACCGCGATCTCGTCCAGGATCAGGAGGACGTCCTGGCGTTGCGTGGCCCGCCTGAGCCGCCGCAGATACTCTGCCGGGTAGATCTTGAACCCACCGGCGCACTGGACCATGGGCTCGACAATCACAGCCGCGATTTCACCGTGGCGTTCTTCCAGGGTTTGCGCCATGGGGGCGAAACACTCGAGATCGCACGCCTGCCGGGTCCGACCATAGGGGCAGCGGTAACAGTCCGGCCCCTGCACCTGGATGTTTTCGACCATGATCTCGTTGTACAGACTGGTGAAGAGGTCGTCGCCGCATACCGAGAGCGCACCGAGGGTCTCCCCGTGATACCCGTGCTTGAGATAGACGAACCGTTTTTTTTCCGGCCGGCCCTGATTCTTGAAATATCCAAAACTCATTTTCATGGCCGCTTCCACAGCGGCTGAACCGTTGTCCGCATAGAACACGTGGGAGAGCGGCTCCGGTGTCACCGCCAGGAGCGTTTCAGCCAGTCTGACCGCCGGCTGATGGGTGAACCCGGCGAAAATGACCTGCTCCAGGCGCTCGAACTGTTCGTGCACGGCCTTGATCAGCCGGGGGTTGGCATGGCCGAACAGGTTGACCCACCAGGAGGAGATCGCGTCCATGTAGGAGTTGCCCTGTGCATCGTAGAGGTATATGCCTTGACTCTTCTCGATGGAGATGAGGGGATAGGTTTCGTGGTCCTTCATCTGGGTGCAGGGGTGCCAGATGGTGTGCAGTCTTTCCATGCGCCGCCCTTTGTAGCTGATTCCTGTTATGGTTGCGTGAATCTGTGTAGCCTAGAAAACTCCAACCCGCTTTTCAAGAACATGGCATCAGATTTCCTGAACAGCATTGTCCGACCGGAACGAGAAGCCCTTCGGGTCCGAAACACGCTCAGAGCGATACCGCCCGTGGATCAGGGAGCAGACCTGTACCTCCTGCATGAGGGCAGAACCGTTCTCAATCTCGCGTCCAATAATTATCTCGGCCTTGCCGGCACCCCTGCCCTCAGGGAGGGTGCCGCCGCAGCGCTGGATGCGTGGGGCACCTCCAGCGGGGCGTCGCGCCTGATCACCGGCAATTTTGCCCTCTACGACCAGCTCGAGGCCTCGCTTGCCGCCTTTAAGGAACAGGAGGCCGCCCTGGTAGTGGGCTCCGGCTTTGCAGCCAATCTGTCCATCTTTTCAGCCCTGGCCGACCGCAGCACCCTGGTGTTTTCCGACCGGCTCAACCACGCCTCCATTATCGACGGCATACGGGTATCCGGCGCCAGGCATGTCCGATACCGGCACAACGACCTGGACCATCTCCAGCGGCTTCTGCATACCCACCGCGAGCACCCCAGAAAGATCCTTGTCACGGACACGGTCTTCAGCATGGACGGCGACACGGCCGATCTGAGGGCCTTGTGCGAACTCTGCGAACAGTACAAGGTCTTTACCGTGGTGGACGAAGCCCACGCCACCGGGATTTACGGACAAGGCAGGGGCATGGCGTTCGCCCAGGGGGTTTCCAGGAGAATCGTACTGCACATGGGCACGTTTTCCAAGGCGTTCGGCTCCTACGGCGGGTATATTGCCGGCCCCAGAGAGGTCATCGACCTGATCACCAGCCGGGGCCGGGCCTTTGTGTTTTCGACCGCCCTGCCGCCGGCCGTGATCGGCGCCAGTTTCGCCGCCCTCGAAGAGGTTGCCCGGGATCATTCCCGGTCCGAGCGGCTGGTGCATATCTCGCAGCGGCTCAGAAAAACCCTGCATTCCCTCGGGCTTGACACCTGCGGCTCCACGACCCACATCATCCCGGTTCTCATCGGAGAAAATCAGGCAGCGCTCCAGGCCCAGAAGCTGCTGCTGGACAGGGGTATTTTCGTTGCTGCGGTCCGCCCCCCGACTGTCCCCCAAGGGACGGCCCGGCTCAGAATCTCTTTGCGCAGCGACTGTTCGGACCGCGATCTCGACTCCGTGGAGGAAGCATTCACCCGCTGCCACAAGGATTTCGGTTGTGCATGATCTGGTCTTTGTCTCAGGGTGGGCCGGGTCGGTGTCCCTTTTTCCCCGGCTGGCCGCGACCAGCCGGTTTCTGGTCCCGTTTCTCCACCATGATGAGGCGGAAATCGCCCGGACTCTGCAGCAGGGCGGAACCACCCTTGCGGGCTGGTCTACCGGATCCCACATCATTTGCAAGCATTTGCCTGAAGTGCTCCACCGCTTCGACAGAATCGTCCTGGTCGCCCCGTTTCTCGCTTTCCCCCGGTACATGCCGCGCTCCCGGGTTGATGCCATGATCACGGCCATGGGAAGGGACCCGGATCGTACTGTGGAAAGTTTCTTGAAGCGCTGCGGCCATGGCGGTCCGGTCTCGTCTGCATCTGCAGACGCTCCCTCCCTTGTCAAAGGACTGCGTTTCCTCCTGCAATCGACAGCCGAGCTGCCCCAGGGGCTTTCCTGCGGCAACCTGACCCTTGTCCATGGAGAACGCGACCGCATCGTTCCTGTTCAAGCATCCCTGGACATCATGTCCGCCCTGCCCGGTGCACGGCTTGTCAGGGTCATGTCCGGCCATCTGGTCGACGAAACCATTCTCCTGCATTACCTTCATGAAGCATGAACTCCGCCGCGCCTTTGAACGGGCCCGGGATACCTATCCGGACGCCGCACTGGTCCAGAAGACCGTGGCCGGAAACCTGGCGGCCACAATACCTCCGGGAAGGTGGGATCCTATTCTGGAGATCGGCTCCGGGGGTGGATTTCTCCACCGGATGCTGCAAAAACATTCCGTCACCGGCCCTTATGTCAGTCTTGACCTGACCCGGTCCATGCTCCAGATGACAGAGACAGGGGATGGAACTCCCCACCTCATGGTTCAGGCCGATGGAGAAAGTCCCCCGTTCCGGGACAGGAGCTTCCACCTTCTGGTCAGCTCCTCCACCCTGCAATGGTTCCAGCGGCCGCAACACTCCATCCCCGCCCTGCTTGCCCTCCTGCGTCATGGGGGGATCTTTGCGTTTTCGCTGTTCGTGGAAGGAACCCTTGGGGAGCTGTCCGAGTCCAGCCGACGTACCGGATTCGGGTCGATTCATCCCCTGAAGCCGGCCGGGTATTACACCGATCTTCTGGCATCACTTCCAGACATCACGTTTCGTGCAAAACGGTCCCGGGAAACACTGCTCTTTCCCTCGGTTCGGGCCGTCCTTCAGAATTTGAAGCAAACCGGGGCGGTTTACACTGAACAGAAGCATGCTGTCAGCCGCTCCTGTTTTGCAGCGTTCATAAGGGATTACGAAGAGCGCTTCGAACAAAACGGTCGCATTCCCGCCACATATGAAGTCCTCACCCTCCACGGCACCCGCGCGTAACCCGAACGGTTCGCCGGCTGAAAGCGAGGCGTGCGGCTCAGTGAGGAATGCTCAGCCCTCCTGCAGCCCTCGCTGCATTCGGCGTCCCAGGGTTTCGATGTTGGTGAAAAGGTCCTCTGCCTCTTCCATGGTTTCGACCCGGCCCTTCCGGATAAGGTAAACCTTTTGGTCGTGGATTTGAACGTCCCCCTCTGCCCGGGCGTCGAGAAGCAGGAGTTGCCGCTCCCGGGTCAAGTATTTGCCTACCGCATCCGGAGTGGAACTCATCACCGCAAACTCCGTGTCAAAAACCTCGTTTCCGGTCTTCATGATATAATGGCTGAGGATTCTGGAAAGCAGGCTGATGCGATGCGGACTCGCGACCACGAGGTCGGAGGGTGCATCCGAAAGTTCCATGGACGCGCGGGTGTAGACGGTCTGCGTAAAGAGCCAAACATTTTTCACCACAACGGTATCCATCTCCACCTTCAGCCCGTTGGAACGACCCGCCACCACAACAGCTCCTGCGGGCGGAGCAACGGCCGCAGGATTTCCGGACCAGTCCTGCCGAAACACCTTGCCTGAAATTCTTTGAACGGCTTCAGCACCTTTTGAATGCTTCAGCTCGAATCCCTTGCGCAAGGCGAACCGATACCACAAATCTTTATCGTGGGAAGGAGAAGTCCCTTTTTTCTGCATGTGGAATACCCCCAGAGGACCAGCACGGGCACGGTGACGAGCATGAGAATCTCGAAAACGACGTGCGGCTGCACTACCTGAATCAGCGTCACCTTGCCAAGCCGAAACACGGGAATGTGTTCCCCTGTGTTTCGGTATCCTGTTGAGCAACCTGAAAATTTCAGGTACGTGAAAAGAAAAAACACCATGCAATCACTGCAGCAACTCTACCGGATCGGCTGCGGTCCATCCAGCAGCCACACCCTGGCTCCGCGCAGGGCCGCTGAACGGTTCAAGTCCGCCCATCCTGAGGCGGCATCCTACCGGGTCACCTTGTATGGGAGTCTGGCCGCCACCGGCAGGGGCCATCTCACAGACCTGGTCATTACCGACACCTTTGCCCCCGCGCCGGTCACTATCGTCTGGAGACCGGACATCGAGTTGAACAGCCACCCCAACGGATTGGAGTTCGAGGCGCTGACCACCGGTGGCGGTGTCATTGGAAAACAGACCTTCTTCAGCACCGGCGGCGGCGCCCTGCTCGGGGATGCAAGCGACCCTGTCTATCCTGACCACTCCCTGCAGACGATCATGGAATCCTGTGAAAAATCCGGCAAAACCTTCTGGGAGTATGTGCAGGAGTGCGAAAGCCCCAGGATCTGGGACCATCTTCGCCGGGTCTGGAGGGCGATGCGCCGATCCGTGCACCGCGGACTCATTGCCCATGGTGATCTTCCCGGAGAACTCGGGATTCCCCGCAAAGCAGGGATGTTCCTGCGCAAGGCCAGAAATTTTGAAAACGAATTCCGGACCGAAGCTCTTTTGGCTGCCTACGCCTATGCCGTGACCGAAGAAAACGCTGCCGGCGAAATCGTCGTCACCGCCCCGACCTGCGGCTCCTGCGGGGTGCTCCCTGCCGTGCTCCTTCTGCTGGTTGACCTGCACCCCCGCAATCAAATGGAGATTCTCAGGGCCCTGGCCACGGCCGGCCTGTTCGGCAATGTGGTCAAACACAACAGCTCCATTTCCGGTGCAATCGTGGGATGCCAGGGGGAGATCGGCACTGCCTGCGCCATGGCTGCGGCCGCAGCCGCCCAGCTGATGGGCGGAACATTGCGCCAGATCGAATACGCGGCCGAGATGGGACTCGAACATCACCTGGGTCTGACCTGTGACCCTGTGGCCGGTTTGGTCCAGATCCCCTGCATCGAACGCAACGCCCACGCTGCATCCAGATCCCTCAGCTGCGCCCGGTTTGCCCTTCTCTCCGACGGGGTCCACCGGATCAGCTTCGACGATGCCGTTGCGGTCATGGACGAGACCGGCCGGGCCCTGCCGCGGATGTACAAGGAAACTTCCCTGGGCGGGCTGGCCCTGGCCTACAAGTCCCGCCTGAAAGGATAAAAACACACCACCACGCTCAGTGCGGGGTAACGAGAACTTTCTGACCGCCATTCTGTCCCAGTGTTCCTGATCAGAAGTCTGGCTGGTTATCGCTTGACCCGTGAGCAAAGGGGGATTAGATTCCGCTTCTGCCGTCGCACGGCACCCTGTGCCTGAGCTTTCACACTTTCCGCCTTTGGCATTCACACACAAAAATATTCCGTATTTCAAAAGGATGAACCATGTCCGAGGTTATTCCCTTTCTTGTGTCCGAGAGTTGCGTCAATATTTTCATCCTCGTCGGGGTCTTCTTCCAGCTCAATTTCCTCATTGGAGCGGGCAACACCCATCACCTGCTCCTGTACCTCCTGCTGCTCCTTCCCATGCAGGCCTTTTCCCTGACAAACACGCTTGCAACACCCGACACCTTCATCTCCAACCTGATCATCTGCACGATGATGAATCTCTGGATGATTGCATCTCATTTCAAAGTCATCCGAAAGGACTTCTGGTTGGGATACAAAAAGCTGGTCCAAACGATCCGCGAAGATCTCAAGTCCGGAAACAGAAGAGATTCTCTCTGGTTTTGATGCCGCTTCCCCCGCCGTTCTCACCATGATGCTCCATCACGGTTTTTTTCCTGCCACTTGATATCGCTGCGAAAACGCCTGGGCCATTTTGACAAGGCATGGCGCTCCTGTATGATATGCAGTGGACAGGAAAAGAAACTTTGAGGAGGATTTCATGGAATTTACGAGAATTCCCAACACTGATCTTCGCGTCTCCCGAATCGCCCTGGGCACCTGGGCTATTGGGGGATGGATGTGGGGCGGAACAGAAGAGAAACAATCCATCGAAACTGTTCACGCGGCACTGGACAAGGGGGTGACCCTCATCGACACCGCCCCGGTATACGGGTTCGGCAAATCCGAAGAGCTCGTGGGCCGGGCCGTGGAGGAGTACGGGGGAAGGGAGAAGCTGCAGATTTCCACCAAGGTCACCCTGGACTGGACAGAAGATGGAAAGGTCTTTCGCAATGGTTCACGGGACCGGGTCATGCAGGAGGTCGAAAATTCCTTGAAAAGACTTCGAACCGACTACATCGACATCTATTTCCTGCACTGGCCCGATCCGACCCGGCCTGTTGCGGAACCGGCCACAGCGGTTCGTGAACTCCTGGACCAGGGCGTCATCAAAAGCGTCGGAGTGAGCAATTTCACCCAGGACCAGATGGAGAGTTTCAGGCAGGAGTGCCCTCTGCACCTGGCCCAGCCCCCTTACAATATTTTCGAGCGGACCATCGAGGCGGAGGTAAAGCCTTACTGCGAGCGCAACGACATCGCCCTGATGACCTATGGCGCGCTCTGCCGGGGAATGCTCACCGGGAAAATGCGCAAGGATCGTGAATTCAAGGGCGACGACCTGCGCAAGATGGATCCCAAGTTCCAGGACCCCCGTTTCGATCAGTATCTGGCTGCTGCAGAAAAGCTCGAGAATCTTGCCCAGGAACGGTTCGGAAAAGATCTGCTGGCGTTTTCCGTGCGCTGGATCCTGGAAAAAGGGGTGCCCATCGCTATCTGGGGCGGAAGAAAACCCTCGCAGATGGACCCCATCGACGAGATCCTGGGCTGGTCAATGGACCTGGCCACACTATCCGCCGTGGATTCCATTCTGGCGGAGCATGTCAAGGATCCGGTGGGCCCCGAGTTTATGGCCCCGCCCACCGGAATGGGGGGATAGCCGAACGCTCGGAAAAGAAAATCTGCTCTGGAAACCGTGTCCCGGAAGTGTCGGATCCGACACTTCCGGGATGCACTCATTTCTCGTACACGCTGTAGTCGTATCCCAGGTGCGCATAGATATGTTTGGTCTCCTCCAGGGATATGGCCCGGATATCGGAGATCATGGGCGCAGTCTTGAGTTTTTCCATGCTGATCTGGGTCTGCAGAGTGCCCTTTTCCCAGTCGAAAAAAAAGGACTGCCAGGGCAGGGCCACGGTTTCCCGACGCATGCCGAGCACTCCCCCGGTACGCACCAGGGCGAGGACCACGTACCCCCCTCGGGGTTCAATAATAAATGAGGTGATCTCCCCCACGCCCTCCCCTTCGAGATTGGCAACCTTCCGGTGCATGAACTTCTCGATGGCGATCAGCCCTTCAGGCTGCTTCCCCTCTTCCACTGGAATTTGAATCGTCAGCTCCTTGTCCTGCATCCTGGAGGGTTCATTCCATGCCTTGTCTTGAACGATCTCTTCTCCATGTCCGGACTTCCCGGCCCGATCTCCGTAAAGATCCAAGGCCAATTCCCGCCAGGGTATCAGGATGCGGTCCTCCCCTATGCCGAGATACCCTCCCCGGGCAACCACGGCAAAGGCGATACCGCCGCTGGCCGGCTCGACCATAAGCCCGGAGAGCTGACCATAGGGAGCTCCGTCGACAGTGGTGAGCGGGACGTTCAATATCTGCTCCATCCCTACAAGCATTTCCGTGGGGGCTGAATCCGCGGATTGTGTCCCACTACTCCCAAACGTCGGCCTGGCCGGATGGGAAGACAGTGCAGCAAGAATGAGAAATGACAGGATGATCGTGCGCATGCATTCTCCGTCTTGAAAATCTGATCTGGGATTTGCTGGTCACCTTCAAGCACGGACCGGAGAAGCCGTCAATGTTCCCACCACATCGCGAAGGTGCGTTTCAAGGGAAGGAATGTATCGAAACACCGTCCGATTTATGAAAAAAATGCGAAAAGGACGTTGAAGACAATGACAGAAATTTAATAATTTTGTTTGAAGAAAATACCGACTCCACCCTGGGAGTCGGAGCCGATTTCACTTTCCACGCTCAGGTTTTCGTGCAGCTCGATTTCCACAGAAACTCTGTCCCTGCCTTTGCCGAGCCCTTTTTCAAACTGCAGATACACATTTTCCTGCAGGTATTTCCCGGCGCCGACCGTTGGCCCTTCCTCCCCCATGCCGAACTCGAGTTCGTCCAGGTCGAAAGCTTCGCGAAACGTTCCAACAATATCAAACCCCTCGCCCCCCTCGCCCGAGAGCTGACGGACGGCATTGGCCAGACGCAAGGCCTGCAGCGGACTCAGTTCGGCAGCGGACCGCCCGAACAGGACCCTGGCCATAATCTCGTCCTGGGGCAGGCTGGGATCGGATTCCAGGGTGATGTTCGGCTCACCTGCCCGGCCGGAAAGCAGGACCATTACGGTGATGTCCCTGCTTTCCCACTCCGCCCGGACATTCAACAGGGGTGCGGGCGGGGTGGCCCCGTCAAAGGTGATATTTCCCTCCACCAGCTCAAAGGTCCGGTCAAGGAAGTCAAACGTTCCCCGAAGCACGCTGAGCCCCCCCCGGACCACCGGGTCCTGGGCAGTCCCGCCCACAGTGAGCCTTCCCTGGAATTCGGCATCCATCCCTCTGCCCCGGACAAAAAACCGGGCCGGGAAGGTCACGCTCAGATCAAGGGATACGGGATATCGTTCCTGGTCGATCGATGCTCCTGTCTTTTCCTCGTCTGTCTTTTCCTCGTCCTGTTCAGAAGGAGGGATATTGGTTTCACGGACGTTCAACTCGGCAATGGCTGGAGCGGATTTTCCGGAAACCTGGTACTCCAGGGGATCGAGAGCCACCTTTCCGGTGATGGCCATACCGCTGGTGTCACCACTGATCCCCACTGTGCCTGAGGCCTGGGCTGTGAGGTCGACCTTGCGCAGAATGTGGAAGGAGTCCGTCCTGAAGGAGAGTTCAAAGGGGTACTGCTCCTCAGGGAGAAGAGAAACAGCCCCTGTGCCCCTGAGGGTACCGCTGTTCCCGTCCCTGGCTCTGAGTTCCTCCAGAACCAGCCTGCGGCCCTGGGCAGTGATGGTCGCCTGGATATCTCGGACCAGGGTCGCCGTGGAAAAATTTTCATACCGGCCGTTCGCGAGGGTGATCCTGCCATCGACACTCGGCGTTTGAACTGTTCCGCCAAAGTTGACGTCAAAGGCTGTCCGTCCGGAAAGAGCCTGGTTCTGCAAAAGGGCAAAGGCAGAGAGCGTCTGCAGGTTCAAAACGCCTTCAGCTGTTCCTGAAAGCGGTGCAGAAGGCTGCAGGTCAAACGCAAAGGGCTGCAGCGAAAAGCCGGTGGGAACGGTCACTCGTGCCCTGGAAGGGGTCTCGTCGAACCCTTCCATGACAAGCTCGGTGTTCAGGACCTCCTCGATACTGGTCGTCCCCTTCACAACCGCCTGCAGGGACTCCCCTCCTGTAATCTCGGTCGGCAGGGCCATGTCCACCGTGTACTCTGCTCGCAGCACCGGATCACCAGGCGGTCCTGTGATGTGCAGATCACCCTGAATGAGCCCCTCCACCGGCATGGGCCGGATCAGGTTGAGCAGCGACAGCGGCAGGTCCCTGGCCTGTCCCTGAATGTCTACGGCAGCCGTGCCCACAGAACCTGACAAACCAATGCTTCCGGTGTCCACATTGAGCAGGGAGTCAAAGGAGAAACGCTCAGGGGTCTTTTTCACGTTGGCCGGCTGGGCCAGGGAAACAGGCCTGCCCTGATATTCCCCCTGAAATTCCGGCAAAATGACTGCAACCCCCTGCGGATTCACCGAAACCCGCCCTCTGGTTCTGAAGCCGAATGGGTGTCGCAGCGCTCCGCTGCCCTCCAGGGTCACGCCGAAGTTTTCCAGGTTGCCGTCCACGTCTGCGTACAGGCTTGCCAAAACCAAATCTTCGCCCATCCGGCCGTTCTGAATCTCCGCCTCGAAACCGCCGGTGGGACTGGTCCGGAGATCTCTGATCGAGCCCTTCACGTTCAGCTGCCCGGCCCGGACTTCATCCACGGACAGATTCTCCCCGGTTCCCTCAAAGGTGACGATCTGCACGCCCTGCCCGGACTTTGTGAGATCGAACCGGATTGCCGCCAGGCCGTCCACGGGACGTTCAAAAAACCGCTGGAGGCCGGAAAAATCCCCGTCCAGACGCACGGTCCCGTCAAGCAAAAACTTCTCGAGTTCCATCTCCAGGTCCGCCCGTGCCAGAAGCCCCTCGGCCCGGGCCACAGCTCTGTCCACCCGCAGGACCCTGTTTGCGATCGCCAGAGAGGCTTGGGCTGAAACCGGAACCTCCCGGACACTGCCGGTCAGCCGGACATCGAAACCGGGATCTGAGGGAAGTCCATGGCCGTTCAGCGCAAGGACCGGATCCAGGACAGGCTCTCCCTGGATTTCCAACTCTTCCGCCCTGATGGTGCCATTCAGGGAAAAATCATCGAACCCGCCTTGGACCAGGGCCTGAACCTGGAGATCCCCCCTGGTCAGGGAGACCGGAATCTCCTGTGGCGCCAAGGAATCCAGGGTTGCTTCGGCTTCCAGATCCATCATCCTCTGGGACAGATCCAGGCCGCCTTGGAGCCTCAACTCGACGTGCCTGGCGTTTGCCGTTGCTTGGCGGATCCGCAGCTGTTCTCCGGTGAATCCAAAATCAGCCTGCACCTGCACACCGTCCCCCATCAGGGATCCGACCTGTCCGGGCAGTCCGGACGGAACAATAGTGCCCTGGATCGCCGCGTCGAGGTCCGGTCCTCTAAGCGTGCCTGAAACCGTACTCCTGGCAGAGAGCTTCGCTCCGGCTCTGCCCCCGGTATAGGCTGCAATGAGGGCAGGATCTGTCAGATCGAGCCGCAGGCCGGCACGGATGTCAAGATCCCGGGTCTGCAACGTGCCCTCCAGCTCCCCCTGCACCCCGGTTGCCCGCAGATCCCCTTTCGAGAGCGTGAACTCATTGAAATCCCGTGTCGCAACCGTGAAGGACAATACTGCGTCCTGGAGCGGTTTCCCGTCTCCAGGGAGGGTCAGCTCCTGAAAGGTGGCCCGAGTCCCGAGGGAAAGCCCCCGCCCATCAGAGGACATCACGTCCGACAGGGCCGCATCCATCGCCACTGCGATCCCTTTTCCTGACAGCCCTGCACCGGAAAAGCGCTGCGCCGCAGTTTCCATGGACAGCTCCAAAGCTTCGAACGGCCCCCGCAATTGTCCTGTAAGGCGTTCCATTTCCCGGATCTCAAACCCTTTAGGGAGAAACGTTTGCACAATGGTGCCCTGTTCCAGTCCGTACGTCAGCGCAAGTCGCTCATCGCTCAGATCGATGAGCCCCTGGGCGGTAAAACGGGTCTGCTCGGCACTGATGCGCACCTGCTCGATGTCCACCACATCGTTGCGTATCAGGGCGGCACTCTCGAACGCGGCCGAACTCCCCAGGGCGTCCACCACGACCCCGGGAAGGAACTCAGGATCGCCTGTTGCTTCACCATCTAAGGATACCCGAAGCGGTTCTCCATGCTCCAGACCCAGGCTTCCCCGGGCCGAAACCTTGTCCCCGAGCGCGAGGTGATATTCACCAGACCAGGAAGCGACCGGCCCGACGCCTTCCAGCCTGATCCGCAGAAGATCTTCCGTGCTCAATCCCAAAAGCGTGTGCACGAGACCTTCCGGTTCCTCCACGATGTCGATCAGACCTTCCAGCCGGCCCTGTTCCCCGGACGCAGTCGGACCGGAATAGTCCAGGCGAACCGTAAGTTCCTGGAAACGGCCCTGCTCGCCATCTTCCGGGACCTCTATCGCGAGGCGGGCCCGGGACAGGACCTCGTCGGCCAACAGTTCCCCCTGAGCCGTCAGGGTGAGAGGCTGTCCGGCAAGCTGCTCACTGATCAGAATGCGATGAATATCCAGCTCTCCCACCACCAGGGAAGGAAGTTGCGGAAAGGAGAAAGGTTCTTCCACGTCGTCTGCTTCTGGTTCCTCAGGACGCTCTGTAAGGGGCATTCGCTGCCAATCCAGTTGTTCCGCCCGGATAAGGGGAAAATGATAGGTCCCCCGGAGCACGTCCCAGAGGTCGATGTCCACGGCAATATCTTCGCCCCGAAGCCAGACTCCTTCGGAATCGGACAGTGTGAACCGCTCAAACCTGATGCGCCAGGGCAGCCCCCGCCCAAGCCCTTCCAGTTGGAGCCTGAAGGAATCCGACTCGGCCGTGGCCTGCTCCGCCATGTCCGTGATCTTGGCCCGACCCCATTCGGTCTGCACCAGACCCAGCCCGGCGGCCAGAAGGAGCACGACAACAAGAATCACTCCGCCGAGTATAGAGCCGATCACTACAAGAGGCCGTCTGAAGTTCATATCCTGTTCGTTCCGATCCTCCCGGCCTGAACCGGGGGATTGCATGTTCGATGAATTGCTAGAATGCCTGCCCGATGCTCACGTACACCTGGAATTTGTCGCTCACACCCTGGCGATCATCAAGGGGGACGGCCACATCGAGCCGAATGGGTCCGATCGCGGTGAAGTAGCGAAATCCCAGGCCGGCACCCCAGAAGAGTTCTTCGCCGAAATTGGGAACATCGTCCTCATAGGCCCGGCCTCCATCCAGAAAGGCAACCACGCCGGTCTTGTCGCTGGTCCTCAGCCGCAGCTCCCCGGAAAGCTCGACCACGGACTGGCCGCCGATGGGATCGTCTTCGTCGTCCAAAGGGCTGAGGCTTTGATAGGGATATCCCCGGACCGACCCGCCGCCGCCGGCAAAGAACCGCTCCGTTGCCGGCACGCGCCCGGTCCTTGCCCCCAGAATCTGCCCGTAGCGCGCCCTTCCGGCCATGATCAGCCGTTTTTCCCCAATCAGCTGTAGATAGCCGCTTCCTGAAAGATCGTACTTGAGGTAGCGGATGTCCTCACCGAAGAGTTCTGCATAGGGCGTGACCCCGGCATCGAAGACAAACCCCTGGGACGGGTCCAACGGGTCCTCAACCTTGTTCACGTTCATGGACAGGGGAAAGGAGAACAGGGAAAAATTGTCTGTGGAATCATTCTCTTCGATGCGCAGGAAATCATACCCCACACCGGCTCCCAAAGTGATGTCATCGGTCAGGATGCGCTCGATCCGGGCCGTGTTCTTGATGCCTGTGCTTTTATAAGCATCCGTATCCTCGTTGGCCAGAACCGACCTGAGAACCAGCCGTCGATCCTCCCGGAAGAAATTGGGTTTGACGAACCCTGCAGACAGGGATTGGGTGATCTGATTTGCTTCAAGCTCCAGATTTGCCACTTCCCCAGTTCCAAAATAGTTCCGGTTTTCCCACCCGAAGCTCACGCCCAACCCGAAATCAGAGGTGTAGTTGACTCCCGCCTTCACGGTGCGATGCTTGCGCTCCTTGAGCACAAGGGTCAGCGGCAGCCTGCCCTCCTCGTTCAGGGATTTGGCCCTGCGGATCTCCACTGCGCCGAACAGACCGGTCTTTATGATCTTTTCCCGGGCCTGGGCAAGCTTGGAATCGTCATACGCATCTCCGGGCTCCCAGGGCAGAAGCGTTCGGACGTATTGCTCCTCCACCCTCTTCAAACCCTGGATTTCGGCTTCCCCGAATCTGCCCTCAGGACCAGCGTCCACCAGGTATGTCACACTCACCCGGTTCACGGCATGGTCAGCCACCACATCCATGGCTGCGATCTTCGGGTAGGGATACCCCCTGCGGCCGACGATATCCAGAATTTTGCCCCGGGCATCCAGGATCTGCTGCGCCCGGAAGGGACCGCTTTCCAGGTCCAGGTCAGAAGGGGCGGGAAGGGGTTTTTCCGCTGAGCCTTCCGCCGCCTCGATGCTGACGGAAGCCAGCCTGAAGGCCGGCCCCGGTTCGATGGAGAAGACTACCTCAGTCGGTGTCTTTTCCTCCCTGACAGTGACTGCAACCGACGCTTTGAAGTAGCCCCAGGACTCCAGTGCTGCTTCGATATCCGGAATGTCCTCCCGGGCCCTGGCCCTGAGGAGATTTACCGTCAGGGGCGGATTGTCCTGATAGGCAACGGCATCCGAAGCCGCTCGGAGCAACTCCTCCAGATCATCGTCATCGATGCCCTGGAAAGTGACGCTGTAGGAAGGCCGGTCACCGCGTCCTGAATCAACACCGTGTTCCTGCGCCCGGGCCACGCCTGTCACATCAAACAGTGCGGCGAGGATCAGCACGGCCAGGACCCGGAAGAAACCGGGGGGAAAAGATGTCAGTCCATATCTTGGGGCCATGCACACTCACTTGCATTTTTTGAGCATTGTCGCACTCTTGCAGCAAAGTGGCAATCCTCGAAAGTAACTGATGGGGGAAGAGGCGGGAATGCTGTCAAGATGGAGAGCTGTGAACAGGGCTTGTCCACCCCCGGGGAGGGTAGCTCGGCAATCGGCAGGGACACAACACCCCGGCAGCTATGAGATTGAGCCCATGCTGCCGGTGGATTTCAATTGACAGGGCAATGCCGCCATAGGCCCCGCAACATCGATGGCAGTGCTTCTAAGCCTTCTCTTCTTCAGGCAGTTCAGAGGTGATTTCGAGTTCAGCCTCCTCCTCTTTTTCCTCACCGGTACTCCAGGAGAATTCGACCTTGACCTTGACCTTGTCTTCCTTGTGCTTGGCCTTGACCTTGACGTCGACTGCACGCTCCGGTTCGAGAGTGACGTACTCCTCACCCTGCTCGATCACCAGTCGACCCTGCTTCAGGCTTTCCGTCATGTCTTCCAGGTAAATAACGAGTTCTTCCAGGGACATTTGCTGTTTGATCTCAATCTTTTCCTTTTCCATACACCCCTCGTTTCTGCTTGCGTTGAAAAATCGGAACCCAAACAAACCAGGGAAGCATATATTGAAAAACGTCTTTTTGGAACCTCCGGGAGTAACGGGAATACGGTTTACAAGGAAAGGCTTGCCGGATAATGCTTTGGGTTGAGAATAACCCTTCATGCATGCAGCACATTTATGGATACTCCCATCGACGTTCTCATCATTGGAGGAGGGCCTGCCGGAGCCACGGCCTGCCATCTCCTCGCACGCACCGGACGTTCCGTCCTGCTTGTGGACCGTGAATCCTTCCCCAGACCAAAACTCTGCGCCGGCCTTCTCACCCGAAAGACCATCCAGATCCTCGAAGGGGTCTTCGGCACCGGAAGGGACGATCTCATCCATGAAGGCATTATCCACCACAGCTCTACAGAATACGCCATCAGGGGCCAAAGAAGCCTGCTTGCCAACGGTACCTTGGACTATCCTTTCCACTTTGTTCAGCGCACCACCTATGATCACATGCTCCTGAACCGTGCGGCTGCACACGGGGGAGAACTTCGGTTGAACGACCCGGTCGTCCGGCTGGATCCCTTGTCCGGCACCGCCCAGATGAAAAGCGGGCACAGGGTCCGGGCCCGGTTCATCATCGGCGCAGACGGGGCCAACAGCCTGGTGCGCAGAACACTGATGCGAAGAAAACTGGTTCGCGGCCGCTGGCAGCAGGGGCTGGCCACGGCAGTGGAAACCTTTGCCACGGCCCCTGGGGTGCGCACCACGTATCCTGTGTTGTATTTTGGATGCATCCCCTGGGGGTATGGGTGGTCTTTTCCGGGAAAGGATCATCAGGTACTCGGGCTTTGCGGGCTTAATTCCCATTCCAGAGGCGATTTCACCAAGCTTTTCAAGGAGTTTCTCTCCCGCCTCTCCCTTGACCCGAACACATGCCGCATCAAGGGGCATCCTCTTCCCTACGGAAACCCCCTTGTCCCCCCCGGACATGGCCGAGTGCTTCTGGCAGGTGACGCCTGCGGCCTTGTCGACCCCCTCCTGGGTGAAGGGATATACTATGCCCACGCCAGCGGCCTGCTTGCCGCCAAGGCGATCATCCGGGCAGCGGACAACCCCGAATCAGCCATGACGTACTATTCCCGCGCCCTTTCAACGACACTTCTCAGTGAAATGCGCTACATCGCCATGTGGCGCTGGTTTACCTTCACATGTCTGAAGCCGTTCGACTTTCGATTTCTCGGAACACTGGTCCGCTCGTTCCAAAAACAGATGGAAGAGACGATCCAGGGACAACGCTCGTTTCGATGGATGAAGCGGGTCGCCGACAGAAACGATCCTGTACAGGGATACGTATGATCGACAGGATAATTCCCATCACGACGGTTCTTCTCGATTTCGGCGGCGTGATTGCAGAGGAAGGGTTCCGCGAGGGACTCAAAACCATTGCCGCACAGAACGGGAAAGATGCCGAGGAGTTCTTCATCACAGCCCGGGACATCGTGTATGAAAGCGGATATGTGACCGGGACGGCAACCGAGGCGGAATTCTGGTCGCTTTTGCGTCGCGCAACCGGAATCAGCGGTTCCGATGCCGCCTTGCGCAATGAAATCCTCTCCCGTTTCGTGCTGCGCCCCTGGATGATGGATCTGGTTCGAGAGTGGAGCAGCCGGGGCATCACCACAGCCATCCTTTCGGATCAGGTCAATTGGCTGGAGGAACTGGACCGGGTGCACGATTTCTTCGCCACGTTCGACCACGTCTTCAACAGTTATCGGCTCCACATATCAAAAAAAGATCCTGCAATGTTCGATCTGATTTTGCAGATACTGGGCAAACCCGCGCAGGACGCCCTCTTTATCGATGACAGTCCCGGCAATGTACAGCGGGCAGAATCCAGGGGGCTGCACTCCATCGTTTATGAGAACAAAAGGTCGTTTTTCAAACAGCTGGAACAGTACAGGTTGATATGACACCGGGCATCGACACGACAACGTATGTACCCGGGAATACATTCCACCGGCCCTTAAATTGCATTGGTTGTAGATATGTCAATCCGTTCGCTATGTTCCTTTCGCCGCCAGTTTCGGATTTACGAGAACAGTGTGGTCCACCGCAGCCCCACGGTTACTGAAACCTGTCGCAGGTGGACTGAATAACCGCCCCGGGATTGTCACTCCAGAGACAAATTCATGAAACACGTGCTCCTGCTTCTTGCGCTGCTGCTGCTTTTCCAGTGCCCCGCCCGGGCGGAGGCCCCGGCGGGTGACGAGGAGATCGTTTTGGGGATGTCGGCTCCCTTCAGCGGACCCTCCCGCGCCCTGGGCATTGAACTGTATCGCGGGGCCACGGCCTACTTCAACCATGTGAACCGAAACGGGGGCATCAACGGCAGGACAATTCGGATCCAGGCCTATGATGACGGATACAATCCCGACCCCACGGTTTCCAACACCATCCAGCTGATCGAACGCGACAGGGTCCTGCTTCTCTTCCAGTATTTCGGCACTCCCACAGTGACCCGAATTCTCCCGGTGTTGAAACGCTACAGCGATCAGAACTTTGTGCTTCTCTTCCCTTTCAGCGGTGCGGAACTCCTCAGGACCCCGCCCTATTCAGATCAGGTCTTCAATCTCAGGGGCTCCTACGGGCAGGAGACCAAAGGGCTGGTGGACAATTTCGTGCGCGCCGGCCGAAAACGGATTGCCGTGTTCTATCAGGTGGATGCTTATGGCCGAAGCGGTGTGGTCGGTGTTCGGCAGGCACTCCACGACCACGGCCTGAATATCGTGGCCGAGGCAACCTATCGCCGGGGGGCAGGCGTTTCCGATTCCATGGAACGGCAGGTGGAGATCCTCGCCCGCTCCAGGCCCGACGCCATCATCACTATCGGGGCTTATGCCGCCTGCTCCGCGTTCATCCGCGATGCCAGGCTGAACGGACTGGATTCCATACCTATTGCCAGCCTCTCGTTTGCCGGCAAGGAGCGCCAGGCCGAACTTCTGGCTCAGGAATCTGCCCGACAGAACAAGGATCTGACCCAAAATCTCGTTTTCAGCCATGTCTTCCCCTTTTACGGCGACCAGCACCTCCCGGCCGGGCGTGAATATCATACTGTCATGACCACAAGCCCTGTGGTCCTGCCCGCAAATTTCGACCTGAAGGACTATGCCCCCCGCCAGTTCAGCGCCACGAGTTTTGAAGGGTTTTTGAATGCCAAGCTTCTGGTCCATGCCCTGCGGAAGGTCCCACCTCCCATCACGAGGACCAAGGTTCGGGACGCCCTGGAATCGATCAAAAGATTTGACCTCGGAATCAACAGCAACATTGAGTTCGGACGGGACGATCATCAGGGCATGGACCGCATTTTTTATTCCACCCTGAAGCATGGGAAAATCGTTCCGCTGAACGACTGGAGCGTCTGGGCTCGATGAAACTCTCCAGACTGTTCAAAAAAACCCTTGCGCTCTTCATCGCCCTCTTTGCGGCGGTGGCAGTGACGATCTCCGCGTTTTCAGCCGTCTTCATATATGACCAGGTCCTGGAGGAACATAAAAGCAAAGCCCTGGCCATTGCCAAATCCATCTCCAGCACCAGCCTGGACATCCTCCTGAACAAGGACGCGACAACGATACAGTCCCTCATCGACCAGCTGCTCGAGATCGAGTCCATCTCCTATGTGTTCTATGAAAGCGTTGACAGGGAGATCATCGCCCACACGTTCGTGCCCCAGGTCCCCGGTTCCGTACTCGACATGACCGCCGCCGGAAACCACCGCGAACCGGACGAATCCGGCGATGTGCCCGAGCACACCTTCAGCACCATCCTGATCCCCGGGCAGGGGAGCTTCCTGGACATTTCCGCGCCCATCCTTTCAGGAGCGGCCGGCTCCATCCATGTGGGCATGGACCTTCAGTCCGTAAAAGACCTCATCTGGGCCACGATATCCAAGCTGCTTCTGCTCACGCTGGCCATCTTTGCCTGCAGCGCGGTGGCAGCATACTTCATGGTCAACCGGATCTCCCGGCCGCTGAACCAGCTCACCGGATATGCGAACAGTCTTGCCGCCCACGATTTTTCCGCAAAGCTCGAAATCGAGACCAATGATGAAGTCGGTGTTCTGGCCAGAAACATGAAGACCATGGGCGGCGAACTGAAAACCATGATCACAGGACTTGAAAACGCCGTAGAGAACGCCACCGCCGACCTCCAGGACACTTTGAACTTCCTCACTGTCGTGGTGGACAACATTGCTGACGGACTCCTTGTCAGCGACTCCACGGGCAATATCATTCAATTCAACCCCCAGATATGCAGGATGCTCGCCCTGCCGGTTGAAAGCTGCACGGCAAAGGAAATCGCTGAACTCCTTGGACCGAATTTTCCGGAATCGATCAAGCTTGTGATGGAAACGTCCGGAAAAGACCTGTCTTTGCTCTCCCTGAACCGAAATACTTCCATTCGCAATGTCGATTACGAGATCCGGCGGGCCGACGGTACCACCTTTCCAGTCGAGATCTCCCTTTCCGTTATCCAAACGCACAAGGGAACCCATCAGGTTGCAGTGATTCGTGACGTCACGCGCCGCAAGCAGGCCGAGCAGGAGCAGCAACGGATCCAGGAACTTTTGGAACAAAAGGTCAGGGACAGGACAGCTGAACTGTCGGAGGCCAACCTCATGCTCAAGGAGGAAATAACAGGCCGTCGGGCCATCGAGCAGGCCCTGGCCTCTGAAAAGGACCTTCTCACCACCACGCTTCGCTCCATTGGGGACGGGGTCATCACCACGGATATCAACGGTCGCATCATCATGATGAATCCGGTGGCGGAAAAGCTCACCGGGTGGACACAAAACGCCGCCCGGGGAAAAGAGTTCACCATGGCATACCGGACCATGTCTCCGGTACCCATAAGTGCCGGGATGTCCCGTCAGGAGAGCGCAACCCTGCTTGAGAAAGAGGCTGTGCTGCGCTCACTGGACGGTCGGGAGATCCACGTGGCCCAGTCTGTGTCCCCAATACTCGATGGCCACAACCAGGTGCGGGGAGCGGTCATTGTGTTTCGTGACATCACCAGGCAGAAAAAAATGGAGGAAGAGCACCGGAAATCGGAAAAGCTCTCTTCACTGGGTCTTTTGGCCGGAGGTATTGCTCATGATTTCAACAATATACTGACAGCCGTCTTGAACAATATCGCCCTGGCCCGTCTCAGGACCAGTTACGACGAAACCGTCAGCCAGAACCTGAGCAAGGCTGAAACGGCTGTTTCCAGGGCTCAAAAGCTTTCCAATCAGCTCCTGACCTTCTCCAAGGGGGGGGCTCCCATCAAGGAAGCTCTGTCACTTGAAGCCCTTGTCCGAGAGGCTGTGGACTTTACCCTGCAGGGGTCGAATGTCCGCTGTACAGCCGAAATCCCAGAAGATCTCTGGCCCATTGAAGCCGACCGCGGGCAACTCGTCCAGGTCCTGGACAATCTGGTGATCAATGCTGTCCAGTCCATGCCCGAGGGTGGTGAAATTACCGTTCGAGCCAGAAATGTCTGCATCGTGGAGGAGGCAGCGATTCCGCTCCCTTCGGGAAACTATGTCTGCATCGAAGTTCAGGACCAGGGGTCCGGGATTCCTTTGGAAAACCTCGACAAGATTTTCGATCCCTACTACACCACCAAGGAACAAGGCAGCGGCCTGGGCTTGGCGACCACGTATTCGATCATTCAAAATCACCACGGACATATCGAAGTCGAGTCCAAGGTCGACGTCGGAACGAATTTCACTCTCTATCTGCCCGCCCTTGACCATATCTCCTGCCCTGACGTCCCCCCTGCCGACGAGGAAATTGTTCAGGGAAAGGGCCGAATACTGGTCATGGACGATGAGGCGAGCCTGCGGGATCTTCTCAAGGACGCCCTTGAATTTCTCGGGTATACTCCGGTCTTTGCCCGGGACGGCAGGGAGGCGCTTCAGCTTTATGGCGACGCCATGCAAAACAACGGAACATTTGACGCCGTGATCATGGACCTGACCATCCCGGGCGGCATGGGCGGCAAGGAGGCCATCGAAAAACTCATGAAAATGGACCCCTGTTCCAAAGTGATCGTCTCGAGCGGTTATTCCCAGGATCCGGTCATGTCCAGATTCCGGGATTACGGTTTCAAAGAGGTGCTGCTCAAGCCCTACACGATCGGAGAAATCAGCACCAAGCTCCAAAACGTCCTCCAGGGATGATGTCCTTCCCTGTTCGACTGTACGGCCAAAAACAGTACGAAAGGAAAGCCCTCCTCTCGGTTCTGGAAACCGTTCTTGCGCCGGTCCTGCCCGATCCGGCACAAACCGGGACCGTTCTGGTCAAACCGAATCTCGTCTCCGGAAGAAACGCAGTGCTCTCCTGCACCCATCCCCTGGTGGTGGAAGCAGTCTGCCTTCTGCTTCGCGAAATGGGCTTTTCCGTCCGGGTGGGCGATTCCCCTGCATTTGGTTCAGCCGCTCAGGTCGCTGCCCGGTGCGGGTTGGACAGGGTCCTCGCTCCTCTCGATGTCCCCCTGGTGAATCTGGACAATCCTGTTCCCGTCCGTCTGCCTTCAGGCCTCACCATCTCCCTCTCCCGGCAGGCACTGGAAACGGACTGCATTGTGAACATTCCCAGGCTCAAGGCCCACGGTCAGATGCGGCTCAGCGCGGCAATCAAGAACCTTTTCGGCTGCGTCTGCGGTGCCCGCAAGGCCATGGCCCACCTGCGCCACGGGGACAAAAACTCCTGTTTCCAGGCTCTGCTGGTGGAGATCATGCTCGCCCTCCCGCCTGCGCCATCCCTCGTGGACGGCATCGTGGCCATGCACACCACCGGGCCGATCAAGGGCAAAGCCTTGCCCTTGGGCCTTCTCGGAGCCGCCCGGGACCCTGTGCCTCTGGATACCGCCCTGGGCACCATCCTCGGCCTCGCCCCCCTGCAAGTCCCCCTCTGGGAGGAATGCTGCAACCGGTCGCTTCCCGGCTCCCGCATCGAGGAATGCACCTTCCCCCTGTCCCTTCCCCGAGACTTCGACGCCTCCGGATTCATCACCCCTTCCGTTCTCGACCCCCAGCGATTCTCCCTTCCACGGATCATCAAGGGCATGCTCACCCGGGCGATGAAGCGGATGAGCAGTGTTCGAAACTCGTGATTCGATTCTTCGTGGATTCGTGAATTCCTCTTTTCCTGTTTCGATCTTCCTGCCTTTTGCCTTTCCTGCTTGCTGCTCGCTGCTTACTATTTACTGCTCGCTTCTTCATCCTTATCTATTGGACAACAAGCCTCCGGAGGGGTACTTCTCCGGAACCATTTGCAGAGCCAAAAGAACGAGACATGATCCGCAAACAACTCACCGTGCAGGGCCAGGTCCAGGGAGTGGGCTTCAGGCCGTTTGTCTTCCGTGTTGCCGTCCATTCCGGCGTGAGCGGCTGGGTCAAGAACGCCCCTGAAGGGGTGATCGTCCAGATCCAGGGCAGCTCCGCGCAGATAGAGGATTTCCTCCGGACATTCGACGCCGGCCTGCCTCCCCTGGCCAGGATCACGGACCTCCGGCATCAGGACATCGACACGGTTCCCGGCGAAAAGGGATTCGCCATTCACACGTCCACCGGAGGGGAGGGGCACCAGGTCCTGATCAGCCCGGATGTGGCCACCTGCCCGGACTGCCTGAGGGAAATCTTCGACCCCGGCGATCGCCGGCACTTCTATCCCTTCACCAACTGCACCAACTGCGGTCCGAGGTACACCATCACCCGGTCCATCCCCTATGACCGGCCCCAGACCTCCATGGCCTGCTTCCCCATGTGCGCGGACTGTCTGCAGGAGTATGAAGACCCCATGGACAGGCGGTTTCACGCCCAGCCCAATGCCTGCCCGGTATGCGGGCCGCGGGTGTGGATGACGGACAGGGAAGGGCGAACCATTGCCGAGGGTCATGAGGCTCTCCGAAAAACTGCTGATGCGCTCGCCCGGGGCAAGATCGCAGCCATCAAGGGGCTTGGGGGATTCCACCTGGCCTGCAGCGCCCTGAACTCTGAAGCGGTCGAGGAACTTCGACGCAGAAAAAACAGGCGGGGCAAACCCCTGGCGGTCATGGTTCCGGACGTGGACACCGCCAGGGTCATAGCTTCAGTTTCACCGGCTGAACAGGAATGGCTTGTCGGCACGCAGCGGCCCATTGTTTTGTTGCGCTCCAGACGCCACCCCATGCTCTCACCAGACCTCTCCCCGGATACCGACCGCCTCGGCCTCATGCTTCCCTACACGCCCCTGCACCACCTTGTTCTGCACCTCCTCCGGACCGCGCTTGCTCCGGACCAGCCCCCGGTCCTGGTCATGACCTCGGGAAACCTCTCCTCAGAGCCCATTGCCCTGGGGAACCGGGAAGCCCTGTCCCGGCTTGGGGCCATCGCAGATGTCTTTCTCCTGCACGACCGCGACATCCTTGTCCGCTGTGACGACTCCGTGGTTCGGATCAATCCGGTCAGTGAACAGCCCCAGTTCCTGCGCAGGGCCAGGGGGTTCACCCCTGCACCGGTCTTTCTGCCCCGCAAGGGACCGCCGGTCTTTGGAACCGGCCCCCAACTCAAGTGCACGCTGGCCCTGACCAAGGGGGACAAGGGGTTTGTCTCCCAGCATATCGGGGACATGGAAAATCTGGAAACCATGGGATTCTGGGAGGAGATGCGCGACCATCTTCAAGACATCCTGCGCACCCGGCCGGAAACTCTCGTGGCCGACCTGCACCCTGATTACCTGACCACGCGGTTCGCACTTGAACAAAAAGAGTCACCGGTCCTGCGTCTGCAGCACCACGCCGCCCATATCTATGCCGTTCTTGCCGAGCACCGGATGCTGGAACCGGCCCTGGGGCTGGCCCTGGACGGGACCGGGTTCGGCGAGGACAACACCCTGTGGGGCGGGGAGTGCCTGCTGGTGGACCCGGTCAAGGGTGCGCACACCCGTCTGGGGGCTTTTTCTCCCACCCTGCTCCCCGGGGGTGAGGCCGCCATCCGCGAGCCCTGGCGCATCGCCCAGGGATACCTCCATGCTCTGGGAATCACCGAGCCGCAGAACCGACCCTGGCCCTGGCTTTTGGAATACGGCTCGGCCGCCCGCATGGTGGGCCAAATCCTGGAAAAAGGGATCAACTGTCCGGTGACCACCAGCTGCGGCAGGCTCTTCGATGCGGTCTCCGCCATGTTGGGCGTGAAGCTGGTCATCGAGTACGAAGGTCAGGCCGCCATAGCCCTGGAAAACATCCAGGACCCTTCCGAACAAGGTCGCTACGAATGTCCGACCTCTACGGACGGCACGCTGCTTCGCCTGGACACGCTGGCCCTGTTCGATGCAGTGCGCCGCGACTGGGACAAGGGGGTGGATGCTCGGATCATCAGTCGCCGGTTCCATTTGGGACTGGTCCAAGGCCTTGCCGCCTGGGCCGCCCTGATCGCTGAACAGACCTCCTGCACAAACGTGGCCCTAAGCGGCGGAGTGATGCAAAACCTTACCATGAGCACACACCTCCCGGCAGCGCTCGAGGCCCACGGCCTGACCCCCCTGGTCCACACCATGCTGCCCCCCAACGACGCCTGCATCGCTTTGGGCCAGGCCTACTACGGCCAGTGTCGGATTCTTGCCGAAAAGAATGATGATTGATCACGATGCCCTTTGTCCTCCGGGACCGTGGGCAGCGGATCAGGAGCCTCCCCTGAGAAAATGACGGAAAAGGAAGAGAGAAAACTTCAACCACAGCTTCTAACAAGAAGGATGATCAGCGCCGCAACTGCAAGGCCGACAACAGCTGTTCCTATGCCCCTGCTGAACGCTTTTTTGACCGGGGCTCCGCATTGGGGACAGATTGCCGCCTTCTCCTCTATTTGAGCATCACACTCGGCACATTTTCTGCCCATGAATTCCTCCTGGTCGACGCATTCACCAGCTGTTTTCTGCTGTCGGATTTTTCTCCACTGTTGCGGCCCTCTTTTGATGGACCGGATTACGACATCATGGACCCAAGGCGGTCACGTTCATGCGAGAGTTCTTCTGCCAGAGACCCGATCTTTTGGGACAGAGTTGAAAAGTCCTCCTCCCGTTGCGCAATATTTTCGAAAAAGGGGGCAAAAGCGCCTTCCAGTTCTTCGTAGACGAGTCCGATCTGCTCTGCGAGCCGGGTTTCGAGTTCCTCCTGAAAGGCAATCCTGCCCTGGGCAAATCCCTCCCTGAACTTTTTGACTGCGGAACGACGCTTGAACACAATGGTATTGAGGGCCAAAAGCGCTCCGAAGGTGGTCACGATTCCCCCGGTCACGTCAAATACCGCGGCATGTGCCGCCCCGGCGATGATCGCGCCCAAAGCGGTAATGAACCCCCCGAGGAGCGTCCGGTCGCCGATCTGGCGCAATCCCTTGGGCTGAAGCCTCTCGCTCATGCTCTTGTCCTGCATGAGCGTAGCCAGACGGACAACGACCTCCTCGACGACCTTGAACCTCCTGCGGGTCACGGACCCGATGTTCATGCTCGGTCTGGTCTTTCCCGCCTCCTTGAGATCGGACAAGAGTTCCTCCATGGACAGGACAATGTGCTCGGCAATGAACTCCGAGGCCTCCCTGCTCATGACGTCCACTTCACGGGTGAGTTTTTCGTTGAACCGTTCGGTCAACTCCTCCAGCCATTGTTTGAACGCGTTCTTGCGGCTGAAGAACCCCTTGAACGAATTCCGCACGAGGTTGGGCACCGAGAGCCCTTCCTCGAACTCCTCCACGATCTCGTCGGCGACCCGGACGTATGACTGCAGCAGCCTGGCGTTGAGGATCTGGATCTCTCGAAGGGAGATCTCCCGCCCCCGCTTCATGGCCGCCTGAATTTTCTCCGCCTCGGCCCGGTCATTGGTCAGTCCCTGCTGAAGGACCTTCAGGTCTTCCCCCACCCTGTCCAGAACCGAAAAGGCGGTGGAGAGCAGCGACTCCATTTTCAAGAGGTAATGCCTGCCCCCTGTGACCGTGTCCTGGACGAATTCCCAGACCTGTTCGATTCCGCTGTCTGGTGCTCCCTCCATGGCCCGTTTGGCGGAAACCCGAAACACCCGCGGGGTCTGAACACCCAATCCCCGGGCATACTGCACCACCCGGTCCTCGTTTACCGCCAGTTCCTGGTCCGTGGCCCTGTCTGCCTGCTGCAGGATGAATAGGATCTTCTTGTGCCAGTTCGCATGGACCAGTCTGAACAGGTCCCAGGCTGTTTTGGAATAGGGATTGACTGCCGAGAACACGAACAGGACCAGGTCGCTCTCCGGAATGAATCGTTCCGTGATCTCCTGATGGTGTTCGATGATGCTGTTGGTGCCCGGGGTGTCCACGATGGCGATCTCCCGCAGGATTTCGCTGGGTTGTCCGATCTCCCGGACCTGATCCGAGATGGTTCGCTCAAAAGGTTCGTCCGCGTACACGATCTTTTGGATGACGTCCGTGCAGGGGTCAGGGGCCACGGCGCAAAGCTCTTCGCCAAGCAGGGCGTTGATGAAGCTGCTCTTGCCCGACTTGACTTCCCCCACGACCACGAAAAGAAACGGGGCGTTCACGTTTTTGATCAGTCCGGCCGCGATATCCCTGAGATCCTTGTCCCCCATGTGCAACGTCAGATCGCTGAGCTGCATGAACAGGTCCACGACCCTGTCCCTGAACAGACTGTATTCCTTGCGCATGATCTCTGGCTTCATTCTGCGTCCCTGGGGTTCTTCACTTGAGTATATGCCATGAACACGCTGAAATAGCTATTGTATTGTCCCTGTCCAGTCCGTCCGGGTGGCGCCGAAGCATTTCCCCGGGTCTTTCCCGGAAAAGGAGAGTGTCGTAGGATACGGTCTTCTTGTGCGGATCTGAATGAACACGGGAGAGAACACCATCCGGTCGCCTGCAGCATGTCGCCTCAAAGGGCTCCTCCTTTCGGCCCTCCTGGGTCTTGGCATTTCCTTGCTGTCCGGGTGCGGGTACACGGTCGTTCCTCCGCCCTCGCCAAAAGACCCGGTCCCGGTGTTCCTCCTTGACCATGGACGGCATGCCAGCCTGGTTCTGCCCGCCGGGGAAAACATGGTGCGGTACGCCTATGGCGACTGGGAGTGGTATGTCAGGCGGCACACCGGCCCCACTCAGGGCAGCCGCGCGCTTTTCGGCCCCAGCCCGGCCGGCCTGGGCCGGAAAGTACTCCCCGGGCCGGCCGCAGTGGATTCCGTCCGCAGGGAGGTTGTCGTGCCCATCGAGGAAATCTTCACCCTGGAAGCCGGCGCACAACAGGTGGCCTCTCTTACGCAGCACCTGGAAGAGCTGTTCACCGGCAATGGAAAAACCCTGCGCTATGCCCCGGAATTCGACCTGGAGTTCGTCCGGCACCCAGTACCCTATACCCTGCGTCACAACTCCAACACGGTCGTGGCAAAATGGCTCCTTCAGCTGGGCTTCGTTATCAAGGGGGATGGGCCGCTTTCACAATGGGAGGTCAAGGACCGCCCCTGAACCTCCACAAGGTCCCTGCGGCGTTAGAGGTCGCCCCCCCAATGCTTCAGGGCCGCCATGCCGCCGTGAAGGTTGATCACCTCATCCACCCCCTTCCGGTCCAGCGTGATCTGAGCCTCGTAGGAACGCCCCCCGGTATTGCAGACCAGAACCACTTTTCGGTCCTTTGGCAGCTCTTCGATTCGTTCTGCAATCTTGCCTTGGGGGATGTTGTGCCAGTGCTCGGGAAACTTTTCCACATACTGCTTCGCGTCAGCCTCCTCACGGCAGTCGAGGAAAAAATAGGTCCCGCTGTCGCGCTCGTTCCAGAACTCCTGAAACTCTGCCGGGCCCACCCCCCGGTTCATGCCGGCCAGGGCATTGTCAGCCATATTGCCCAAGGTGTTGAGGATATCCACGGCCGCCGAGAAGGGGGGGGAGTACGCCATCTCGAAGTTGCTGATATCCTCGATTGTCGGCTGATGCTTGAGGATGCCGGCCACCGCATTGATCCGCCCGACCATGGCGTCGCCGGCGCTGCCGAACCCCTGGATGCCAAGGATTTTCCTGGTGGGCTTTTCCACCACGAGTTCCAGAGTCATGAGTTCCTTGGTCGGGAAAAAATGGGCCCTGTCGAGCTGAACCAGGAGCACGCTCATGGCGTCAAACCCCTGGTTTCTGGCCGTACTGAGGCAAAGCCCTGCCCCGGCGATGGAGCTGTCGAAGAGTTTGACCACGAACGATCCCGAAGCCCCGGGAAACCGGGCATCGCCCCCGGCCAGGTTCGTGCCGATGACCCGGCCCTGACGGTTGGCCATGGAGCCCATGGGCAGATAAAACGGCTTGCCCGTGACCTGATGGATGATCTCCACGCAATCCCCCCCGGAAAAGATATCCGGGTCTGAGGTCTGCATCCGGTCGTTGACCCGGATGCCGCCCCGGTCCGACACGTCGAGCCCGCACTGCAGGGCCAGTTCGCTGTTGGGCAGCACCCCCACGGAGATGACCACCACGTCTGCATCGATGGTCTGCTTGTCCGTGACCAGACGGGTGACCCGGCCGTCTCCCTCCAGCCGCTTAACAGTCTCGCCCAGAAGAAAATGAACCCCTTTTTCCTCCATGTGCCGCTGTCCCATCCTGGCCAGCTCCGGACTGATGTAGTGGGGCATGATCTGGTCAGCGATCTCCACCACCGTGGTCTCGATGCCCCACATGTCGGCAAAGGCCTCGGCCATTTCCAGGCCGATAAACCCGGCGCCCACCACCACGGCCTTTTCGACCAGCCCCCTGGTCACTGCCTTGCGGATCCCCACCGCCTCAGGGATGCTGGAGACGTAATGCACCCCTTCGAGGTCTTCGCCCGGAAGACCGAGCCGGCGTGGCCTGGAGCCGGTGGCAATCACCAGCCTGTCGTAGTCCAAAACCCCAGTTTCCCCTGTTTTGACATTGCGGATGTGCACGGTTTTCTCGTTTCGGTCGATGCGGGTGGCTTCCGTCAGGGAAAGAACGTCCACCCCCTTGACCTCCCGGAAGAAGGTCTCGTCCCGGACCATGTGAAAGCTGGTGGTCCGAAGCTGCATGGACTCGGAGACCTCGCCGGATACGAAATAGGGAATCCCGCACCCGCCGTAGGAGATGGTGTCGCTTCTATCGATCATGGTCACCCGGGCTTCCGGCATGAGTCGTTTGAACCGGCAGGCCGATTTGGGCCCTGCCGCCACTGCCCCGATAACTACTACATGCTTGGTCATGAATACTCCTTCTGTCTTTGGGCCGGGCCTTTCGTATGCATTTGAAAAACCCGCTGGAAAGGACGCATAATAAGAAAGAGTTCAACGAGTGTATAGCATTGATGTGAAGACAACCCCGAATGGAAAAGAATCAGGCCCAGGAGTGCCAACCCATAATTTCAATTGTATGAAATACTCTGTTACTTGTAGGTCAGGATCTGCACGTCCCCTTTTCTGCGCGTCACATAGATGCTCACGTCTTTGAGGTGACGTTTGATGACGATATCGACGCAGCCCGCTCCCACCTTCAGGTTTCTGATATGGACGTGCTCGAGGGACCGGGGCAGGGTCGGATGGTGGAACCGGATCTCACCCTTGTGGGCGTGGATGCTCATCCCCAGGCAGCTCTGGAACAGCAGGAGGATGGAGCCGGAAGCCCATGACTGCGGCGAACAGGCTACCGGGTAGAGAGTGGGACCCTCCCCTGAACGACGCTTGAATCCGCAGAACAGTTCCGGAAGCCTGCGTTCGTCGAAATAAGAACTGGCAGCCAAAAGTCCTTCGAAAATTTTTCTGGATTTGCCGTTGAGCCCATGAAGGGACAGGCCCCAGCCGATAAGGGAGGTATCGTGGGGCCAGACGGATCCGTTATGGTAGGACATGGGATTGTAAAAGACTTCCCGGGTGGAGAGCGTCCTGATCCCCCAACCGGAGAAAAATTCTTCTTCCAGAAGCGCCCGGGCCATGATCTCAGCCTTGTCCGGGGGCGCGATGCCGCTGAAAAGGCACTGCCCGGCATTGGATGAATGGACACGGCAGGGTTTTTTCTCCCCGTCCAGAGCAAGGGCGTACATGCCCAGGTCTTCCATCCAGAACTCTTCATCGAATCGTTGCTTCAGATCCGCTGCCTTTCTGACCAGCCTCTCGACCTGTCCGTCCTTCCCAAGTGCCCTGGCGAGCTTTGCAGCGCCGATCAAAGCACCGTAAGCATAGCCCTGGACCTCGCACAAGGCGATCGGTCCTCGGGCCAGGGAGCCGTCCGCGTGGCAGATGGAATCCCCTGAATCCTTCCATCCCTGGTTGAGCAGCCCCTTGGCGGTTTTTCTCTCGTATTCGAGAAAGCCGTCCCCGTCGCTGTCCCCAAACTCCTCCATCCACGAGAGCGCCCGTTCGATGTTCGGCCAGATAGACTCGATAAACTCCGTCTCCCCGGTCCTGCGGAAGTACTCGGCGGCAAGAAACACAAACAGGGGAGTGGCGTCGATGGTCCCGTAGTATCTGGCAAAAGGCACTTCCCCGAGCCTGGCCATCTCCCCCTCTCGGACCTCGTGGATGATCTTGCCCGGTTCGGCATCCCCCATTTCTGAAATCTCCACCGCCTGGGTCCTGGCCAGGTACAGGAGCACCCCCTTGGAGATTTCCGGCGCAATCCAGAGCGTCTGCAGGGCCGTAATGATGCCGTCCCGCCCGAACGGGGCGCTGAACCAGGGCACCCCGGCATAGGGATAGATACCCTGTTCCGTCTCGGTCATCATCATCCGCAGGTCTGCTATGGAACGATGCAAAAGAGCGTTGAAGCTTTCGTCCGAGGTGGACACGATGCACTCCCCGCGGCTCAACTCCTCTACCCTGGTGCGGACTTTGCCGGCAGATTCGGGGTGGGACAGGAGTACCGGGCCGGTTGCCACCTGGGTGCGGCAGGAGCAGGTTACCCAAAACTCCCTGGATTCCCGGCCTTGGAGCATGCTCTCATAGGTGATCTCGTCCTTTTGCATTGCCGAAGGCTCAGGATGAAATCCCAGGCGCACCTCCCTGATTTGGTCATCCAGCCCGTCGTAGCGCATGCTCACCACGTTGCCGTTGATCTCGGGCTCCTGATACGTCCCCCGCTGGCTGCGCTCCTGCCCCCTGACTTCGAAAATATCCATGAAATCGGCTCCAAACCCCAGGGTCAGGGCAAAGGGGATGGAATCGGTATTGAAGTTGCGCACCCGGATGTACTCGTACAGCGTTCCTTGCCACAGGTGCTTGGAGCGGTAGATGTGCACGGTTTCCCTGTGGACGTGCTGCCCCTTCATGCACAGATCGGGATTGGCCAGATCAACGGAAAAGAACAGATTGTCGTCGTCCACTCCTGAACTCAGCAGCAGGGGTCGGACTCCCCCCAGAAAAAGTTCCAGCCGCGAAAGGAAGCGGGTCCCGAAGTGATAGAGCCCCTGCTGTCCCATGCCCACAGGCTGGATGTCCCCGTAGCGGTCGAACACGCCAAAGGTCTCTCCCTCCTTGATGACCCGGGTGCGGTCGTCCGCCAGCGAAGATGTCGCTAGGATATAGTACTGGTCGTCAACGCAGATGATTCGTTCCACATCAGCTCCCTTCTGCTGGTCCGTTGTTCGAAACCGGCAATGCGGTCATACACCCGGAGATACTTTTCCGCCATGAGTTCAGCGGAAAACCGTTGTTCAAACACCTTTCTGCACACCTTCCGGTCCAGGCTGGCCACCTTTTCGACAGCCTGGACAGCTTGCTCAATCGTTTGCACCACAAAGCCGTTTGATCCGTGCTCTATGATCTCGGGGACCGAGCCGCCAGGAAACGCTATGACCGGGGTGCCGCAGGCCATGGCCTCGATGAGCACCATGCCGAACGGCTCCGGCCAGGCTATGGGAAACAGCAGGGCGCGGGCGTTCCCAAGAAACCTGTTTTTCTCCTCCTCACCCACTTCCCCGAGGTACTCGACAAGAGGATGATACAGGAGTTTTGCAATATGTTCATGAAAATACCGCTCATCGGCAGGGTCGATTTTGGCTGCGATCTTCAGGGGCATTCCCGCCCGCACGGCAATCTCAATGGCCTTGTCCACTCCCTTTTCCGGGGAGATGCGGCCGATAAAGGCGAGGTATTCCCCTTTGGCCTCGGAAATCGTGTACAAATCCTCGGGCAGACCGTTGAATACCGTGGACTGCCAGTTCAGTCCGGGAAGGGGTATTCGCTGGGCATCGGAAATCGAAACGACTGGAATGTCCCTGAACTCCGTGGCGAAATCGTAGATTTCCGGGAGGTCGAGCCTGCCGTGCAGGGTGGTGACGGTTGGTGCACCACTTTTTCGGGCCAGGGAATAATGCAGCAGGTCGATATGAAAATGCAGGATGTCATAGGCGAACAGATCGCTGAAGACCAGTTCCACCATGTACAGATGATAGGCCAGCCAGTGGGCGCTTTTTCCCTCCAGCCGGAGAGATCTGGGGCACACCGGAACGAGCCGGGCCCTGGTGATCGAATCACCCGATGCATATAATGTGACGTCATGTCCCATGCTGCAGAGGGCTTCCGTCAGATAGGAGACCACCCGTTCCGTTCCGCCGTACCCGCTTGGCGGCACCCGTTCCATCAGTGGGGCGATTTGTGCGATTTTCATACGTTATTGATGTTGAGGTAGTCTCAGAGTGTTTCTCCGGGTGTCTCACATGGAAAAAATGACAGAGCTTCGGTCATGGGGTCGACCAAGGCTCCTTACATACTTCAATCCCCGGTTTTTCCCTGATAGATAAACCTGTGACCTCCCATGCTAACGGATTGTATCATGACCACTCTCTCCAACGACCATCCAGCACCTCTGGTAATGTATGCTCCAGAGGTAAGGGACTCTCTTTCTTGTGGTTTCCAAGAATTACATTTTCTTCATAGTTGCATACCCTGACGATTCCCCCGCCTCATTGTGGTGACAATCTTCCTTCCTCGTTTCTCCTGTCTTTTCATTTCAAAGACTTGTGGTATACATGGGCATGCCCACCCAAGCCGCAGAACTCAGATACGCGGTTCGACCCCGTGTTTTGGCCAAAAACTTCGGCCATCTTTGCGTCATGCTGGGGTGCCTGACCGCAGTCCCGCTGCTCCTTGCGGTCTTCATCGCGGATTCAGGCACGGTCCTGCGGTATGGGATTGTGGTCGCCGGCCTTCTTGCGGCAGGGTGGGGGCTTACCCGGATACCTGAGCGGCGCAGGATTCAACCCAATGAAGCCATGACCCTTGGCGTGCTCATGTTCGTCTTTTCACCTCTGCTCATGACCTTCCCCTTGACGGCAACCGGGCTCGAATTTGCGGACGCCCTTTTCGAGGCCGTGTCCGGTGCCACCACAACCGGCCTGAGCATGATCGAAAACCCGGACGTCATGCCCCAAATCCTTGTGTTCTCCCGCGCCTGGATGCAGTGGTACGGCGGACTGGGCATCGTGGTTTTCTCGGTGGCGTTAGTGGTCCGGCCCGGTGTTTCCGCCAGGGATATGGCCATGCCCGAGGCTCCCCGGGATGCCCAGCTCGGTGGAACCCACTCCTTCTACAAAAGGCTTATCCTCCTGTATGCCGCCATCACCATGGTCGGCGTTTTAGTTCTCATTGCCGGCGGGCTCTCCCCCTTTTCATCCGTGTGCTATGCCCTGTCCGCCGTGTCCACAGGAGGATTCGCCCCTGACCACGACAGCATGGCCGGGCTGGGCTGGGTCCCGGTCGTGATCGTCACCCTGCTCACGCTGCTTTGCGCCATTCCTCTGAGCCGCTATCTTTCGGTCCGGTTCAAAGGGTGGGCGCAGTTGTGGGGCGGCATGCAGCTGTGGACCATTCTGGCACTCGTACTCCTTGTCTCCGCGGCTCTGTTTTTCTTGCCCCAGGGGCATGGGCTCTCCTGGGGGGAGCACATGTTCCACAGCGTGGTCATGGGAGTGGCCGCCCAAACCACCTCGGGTTTTTCCGTTGTGGATGTGGGAGCACTGCCCCCCCCGGCCAAAATGAGTTTGCTCGTCTCCATGATCATCGGCGGCGGTATGGGCTCCACTGCAGGAGGAATCAAGATTTTGCGTCTGCTGATCCTCTTCAAGGTGATAAGCAGCATTGTGTCCCGGGCATCCCTGTCGCGCCACGCGGTGTATCAGCCTGCACTGGGCCCGCTGCGCCTGAGGGACACTGAAATCCAGGAGGCGCTGGTGGTCATCATCCTCTATATCGGTTTTGCCGTTCTCTCCTGGATTCCCTTCCTGTTTTATGGCTATGATCCCCTGGACAGCTTGTTCGAGGTCATCTCGGCCCTGGGTACGGTAGGACTTTCCGCAGGGGTGACCGGACCCGAGCTGCCCGGGGTGCTCAAGGGCGTGCTCTGCGCGGACATGCTCCTGGGCAGGTTGGAAATTCTCATATGGCTGGTGGTCCTTGCCCCGGGAACCTGGATCGGAAGACATTCGGAGGAATGATGCGCATCGTTTTCGTCGGCGGCGGCGAAGTCACCGCCAGAACGGCTCAGACCCTGATCGAACGGGGGAATCAGGTCATCATCGTGGAAAAGGACGAAGGGAAAATCAAGGAACTCAGCGAGACACTGGACTGCAGTTTCCTGCACGGGGACGGAACCAAGCCTCACATCCTCAAGGAAGTGGGTCCGCGACAGACTGACGTGCTCCTGTGTCTCACCGATGTGGACCAGATGAATCTCATCGCCAGTCTGGTGGGAAAATCTCTGGGTTTCGAACGGATCGTGACCAGCATCCAGGACCCCGAATTCGAGGACATCTGCTGGGATTTGGGCCTGGAAGACACCATTGTCCCGTCCCGGACCATCAGCCGGTATCTGGCCGACATGGTCAGCGGCCACGGGTTCATGGAACTGGCCTCGGTCATCAAGGGCGAAGCCCGGTTTTTCTCTTTCACCGCCGAGGACGAGGACGCAAAACGAGTGGAGGAGCTGGATCTCCCCAAGGGGGCCGGTGTCATCTGTCTTTACCGGGGAGGGACCTTCATGCTGACACAAGAGTCCACCAAGATCCGCTCCGGAGACGAGGTGGTCATCTTGACCCACAGCAAAAACCTCTCCGACCTCAAGAAGCGCTGGAGCCCTATGGACAACAACCAGAACCAGGAATCTGCACCATAACCCACCACGGACCAGAGACCCACAACTCTGTGGGTCGGCCCTTGATCCATCGCCAGCCGAGAGCACAACCCCCGGGACTTATGACACGAGAAATGGGCGGGCCTCTTCAAGGACACTGGGCAGAACATCCAAAAGCCTGTGGTCGGAGTCGACCTCGACAAGGGTCACCCTACCTGGATGGGCGGTTGCATAGCGTCTGCTGCTTTCCACCGGAATGACGTCGTCCCTGATCCCGTGAACGATGCGTGTTTTCGCAAGAGGTTCGATCGGCTTCATATAGGCCCGCCCGTCCCGGTGGAAATCATAGTTCAGCGGCAGAATCTTCCCGAACCCCAGGTGTTCGACGTCGATGCTTCCCCTCTTTTCCCAGAACAGGCGTTCTTCATCGCTTAGAAGCTCAGGGCGATACCGCAGGGCCGGTGCCAGAAGGAGCAGTCGGTCAACTCCTCCGAATCTGTGGGCATAGTGCAGCCCGACCAGGCACCCTAGAGAACTGCCGACGATCCGCATCCGATCGATTCCCTGGTCCAGGACATACTGCCTGAGCCGGTTGATCATGCCGGTGATGGTCAAAAACTTGAAATCCAAAGACGTGGGAGAAAATTCAAAGCCGTGGTATCTAACAGTCTCATCGGAAGCGAAAAACTGTTCGATGGACCGTGCCTTGGCCGACTTTGCGGACGAGGCAAACCCGTGGAGCTGAACGATGTCTGTCTTTCCCATATGCTGTCCCAGTTGTGTTCATTCACCCGTATCCCAAACGTGCACCGCCCTGGAAACACTATCCGGGCGAAATATTACATTCAGCGGCGAAGTTCGCCAAGGGCAAGGACCGGGTATCGGGAAAAAATGATCTTTCTCCTGCAGGGCTGGACCGAAATCTGCCCGGTCAATCGGAAATTTGTCTGGATTTTTTTCAAATTTTTAGTAGGTTTCGCATCATGGTGGGTATTGTTAAACTCATGCAGACACAAAAAATGGAGGAAATATGCGCAAATTGATTCTCTTGAGCATACTGGCCCTGACCATGCTTGCTCTCACTTCCCTTCCCACCCTCGCCCAGGTGGAGTACACCAAAAAGACGGACAACTTCGCTGTTCTGGTTGACCACTCCGCCTCCATGCGCTGGGACTACCAGGATTTCGGCCCGAAAATCGAGATCGCCAAGGAACTCGTCCAGCAGATGAACCAGGAAATCCCTGACCTGGACTACCAGGGAGGGTTCTACACGTTTGCCCCGAACACCCGCTACCTGGGGATTTCTCCGTACAACAAGGCCCGGTTCGCCGACGCCGTTCAGGGGCTGGAAACCGACTACTCCAGGTTCTGGCGCAACACTCCCATGGGCAAGGGGCTCCAGGGACTTGCGGATGAGGCCTCCGGGGCCACCGGGAGGATGTCGGTCATCCTCTTCACTGACGGTGGGCACAACACGGGCACCAGCCCTGTAGCAGCCGCCCGTGATCTGGAAGAAAGCTATGCCGGAGAACTTTGCCTCTATGTGGTCAGCTTTGCCCAGAAGGAGAGCGAACAGGATCTGGTGAACACTCTGGGCGATCTCACCAATTGCTCGACAACCGTTCAGGCCGAGACGCTCAGGAATCCTCAGGCCATGCAGAACTTTGTGGAAGAGGTCTTCTATGAAAGACGTGAGATCGTCACCCCTGCGGTGGAACCCATGCCGGCTCCTGAGCCGGAACCGGCCCCTGAACCGGAAATGGAGGAGATCATCGTCCTTCGTGGCATAAATTTTGATTTCGACAAAGCAGAGATCAAGCCCGAGTTCGAGCCCATCCTGGATGAGGCGGCCGCAATCCTTGAAGAACGGCAGCAACTTGAGGTGGTCATCGAGGGGCACACCGACAGCACCGGGCCTGAGGCCTACAACCAGAAATTGTCAGAGCGCCGTGCAAATGCCGTCGAAGAGTACCTGGTCGACCAGGGCATCGACACCGACCGTCTTGAAACCGTAGGCTACGGAGAGTCCCAGCCGATCTTCGACAATGCCACCAAGGAAGGCAGGGCGAAGAACAGAAGGGTGGAGCTCAAGGTCAAGCGATAGCCTTCGCCACAAGGTAAACAAGCGGTATCGCACGTGCTCTGCGCCCTGAGGAGGGATGCTATGCCCAGCAGAACACATTGTGCGGTACCGCTTTTTTGTGCAGTTCTGTTCCTTGTCACAACGATGGCTCCCGGCATGTCCCGGGCGGAGTCACCCAATTCCGAGCCGGTGCCCGGGCATGTGTCCGCAGGGTTCGAGAAATTCGTGCACACATGGGTTTCGAGCTGCCAGAAGAGTTTTCAGCACACCCTGAAAAAGATGCTTGTGCGCAAGGAAAACGGACTTGTGATTATGGGCTACACCATGATCGACAAGGATTCCATCACCTGGAAGCTCAAGCCGACCCGCTCTGCACAATCCCCTTTTGTCGGAATCCTCTCCTACACCCGCAGCGAACTGGAATCCAGCGGTCCTGACCTCCATTCCGCCAAAAACGGGCAATTCAAAGTTATGAAAAATTCCAGAATCACTGAAATTTTCCGCTATTCCAATGGTATTTGGCAACAGTGAAATTTCTCTTCGCCTCTTCTGAAAACCCGCTCCTGAGCGGGTTTTTTCGTTCCTGGAGCCGGCAACATGCCCCTGCTGCAGACAGTTCGCTAAGACTCAAATGCCATTGTAGCACCTGGCTTTGACAGGACCCCGGAGAGAGACGTACCACAACTTCCACGCGCACTGATCAGGAGAACACCCATGCCGATACCCATTTACCAGGTGGACGCTTTTACCGACCGTCCCTTCAGCGGAAATCCCGCAGCAGTCGTCATCCTGGAGCAGCCCGCAAATCCGGAATGGATGCAGCTGGTGGCCATGGAAATGAACCTCTCGGAAACGGCATTTCTCCATCCGTCCGATATGGGCTGGGGATTGCGCTGGTTCACCCCCACGATAGAGGTTGACCTCTGCGGACACGCCACCCTGGCCTCCGCCCACGTACTCTGGGAGGCGGGGTTGCTGCCCAAGGACGCCCGGGCACGGTTCCATACCAGGAGCGGCCTGCTCACTGCCGGATGGAACAACAGCGTTATCGAACTCGATTTCCCGGCCACACCGATGGAACCGACATCTCCCCCAGAGGTGATTTCCGAAGGACTTGGCGTTCGGCTGCTCTTTGCCGGAAAAAACAGTTTCGACTATATGGTTGAGGTGGAATCCGAAGACGTGGTCCGGTCGCTTCGGCCGGACCTTGAGGCGCTCAAGGCTCTCAAGACACGCGGAGTCATTGTGACGGCCCTGGCCTCGACACCGCCCTATGATTTTGTCTCCCGATTCTTCGGCCCGGGAGCAGGCATTGACGAGGACCCGGTCACCGGCTCGGCGCACTGCGCTTTGGGCCCATACTGGATGGAAAAGACGGGCAAAACCCGGTTCAACGCGTATCAGGCCTCCCCCCGGGGAGGGCACGTCCGGGTGCGGATCGAACAGGACCGGGTCATCATCGCGGGGGCGGCAGTGACTGTGTTCAAAGGCGAACTCGTCAGCTGAATGAAATGGACTTCAGAACGCATGTTTTTACCTATGGGACCCTGATGGTTCCTGCCATATGGTCCAGGGTGGTCCGGGGGACATACGCGACGGTTCCAGGGATCCTTCACGGGTTTTCCCGCCGTTGCCTCCGGGGCCGAAGCTACCCGGGACTGGTCAAGGGTAACGGCTCCGTGACCGGAGTCCTCTACCTCGAGGTTCGTTCCGACGACCTCCTCCGCCTGGACCGATTTGAAGGCGATGAATACACGAGGGTCAGCGGACAGATCGAATGCCCCCGGCAAGAACCTTTCCCTGCCGCTTTTTATGTCGTCTCCAGCCGAGCCTCTCATCTGGTCGAAGATGAGGAGTGGATCCCAGAGGTCTTCACCTCTTCTGGAGCGAACCGTTTTTTCATGCAAAAATAAGCAACCTGGCGTGGCAGGAAAGGGAACAATGTGGGTGGACAATCTCTTGGACACCGCCTATTTTCAACTGTTGACGTAAACTGAGCCTCAACAATTCGATATTGGTCAAATATGACCACTGCGATGATGCTATGGAGTTGTGTATGACTTTCCGTGTTTCAATGCTCATTCTCCTCCTCCTGCTGTTCTTCTGTCCCGCGTCCCGGGCGCAAACCGTTTTGGACATGGAAGAAGCGGTGAAGATCGGGCTCGAGGCGAACAATTCCATTCTGGCCGCGAGAAACAACCTCCAGGCCGCGGAAATGGGCCGCAAAGCGGCACGGGGTCTTTTTGGCCCCCGGCTCACGGGCGCCTACTCCTACACCAAGTATGACACCGACTCCACAACCGGCTTCTCTTCGGGCGCCACTGCCGGGGGGGATACCGCCATCAGTGACGAGCTGTGGCAGGGGAGCCTCACGCTTACGCAACCTTTGTTCACCGGATTTGAAATCCTCTCGACCTATCAACAATCCGTGCTGAACACGGATGTGGCCCGGGAGAACCTTCGCCAGGCGCGGCTGCAGCTGATCTTTGACATTCAATCCAACTTTCTCGCCTACCTTCAGGCCGAGGAGAACATCCGCAGTGCCGAAGACGCGGTCACACGACTCGAATCCCAGTTCAAAGTTTCCACCGCCTTTTTCGACGTGGGGCTGCGCCCCAAGTTGGATGTCCTGCAGACCGAAGCCGACCTGGCCCGAGCCCGGCAGGATCTTCTGGCCGCCCAAAACAATCTGGCCGTGCAATACGCCCGTTTGAACACCCTGTTGAGCTGGCCCACGGAAAAAGAGGTGGAGTATGTCGGCCGTCTGGACTTCACCCCCTATCCGCTGACCTTTGAGCAGAGCCTGGAAAAGGCCATGCTTCTGCGTCCGGACCTGACCATTGCTGAAAAAAGCGTGGCCCTGGCCCAAAAAGATGTCACAATCGCAGGCAGCGATTTCTATCCCAAGGTCAATGCCAATTTCCAGTACTCCCGGCTCGGCGATGACCCCAGACTCCAGGGGACCGATTTCCAGGACAAGGACGACTGGCGGGCCGGTGCCGCATTGGAATGGGAGCTGTTCGCCTCCGGAACAAATTACTACACGTTTAAACGGGAACGGCAGAATGTAGAGCGGCTTCGTGCTGAACTGGAGCGGCTCAGGGAAGAGATCCATTTCGAGGTCAAATCCGCCTTTCTCAATGTCCGCGAAGCCGCCTCCAGGATCGATGTGGCCAGAACCGCGGTTGCAGCCGCCAAGGAAGGGTTCAGGATGTCTCAGGCACGATACGAGAATCAGGTGGGAACCTATACCGACGTACTCGACGCCCAGGCCAGATTGACCCAGGCGGAAGTAGACCTCACCCGGGCATTCACAGACTACAAGACCGCCCTCTCCCAGCTTTACCGCGCCATGGGTGTCGAGCAAATCTCACTCGATCACACGGGATAGACTCTTTTTTCCGGACAGCTCGCCCCCTCTGAGCAGCCCGTTTCTCGGCGGCTCTCGGTCTGGGCTCGCTTCTCCGGCCCGGCGCGGAGAGAGGACACCTGTACGGACAGCAAAACTCTTCCGGACCGCCGCCTTGACTATCCCGTCCTTGCCTTTATCTCCGTATGTGGCTATGAAATTCGTTTTCCTGTACGTCACTAGCCCGCCGCAAGGGCCGGTCCCCACTGCCCGGCAACGCCTTACAAACTCAAGAATATTTAGGACGATATGCTAAATAAATCGCCCCATATTTCCATTTCCGCAGACCAGCTTCTGGACAGAGTCCTGAAGATTGCCCCGGCCGAGTTCAAGACATGGCCCGAATCAGTCCGGGAACTGACCTACACCCTGATCGAGGAACTCTTCCTCATCCGCTATAATCCGTTTATTCCAGCGGACATGGTCTGGAGAAGCGTGAGCACTCGCCTGCAGAACGAATCCACCCTTTCGCCGGAGTATGCCCAGGTTCTGATGCAGGGTCTGGAGACCTTCTGGGACGAGTATCAGCAGGACATGGAGTTTCGCAAATCCCTGATCAGGCGCTTGAAGGAAATTTTACCTGAAAAATCCATCGACTCCTCGCCCCATACCCGCGTGGAATGCGCCACAGACGCCACTGACCTGCGCATGGAACTCCCCTTGCTGGTCCTGTTTCCCGATTCCACGGAACAAATCCGGGACATCCTCCGGCTGGCCAACACCATGAACTTCCACCTGGTCGCCCGCGGCGGAGGATCCGGACTTACAGGCGGCGCCGTCCCCGGCCACCGCAGGGCTGTGGTCCTGAGCTTGAGCAAGCTGAAGAAGATCACCGAGATCGACACCACGAAAATGGTGCTGTGCGCCCAGACCGGGGTCATCACTCTAAACGCCATCCAGGCTGCGGCCAAGGAGGGGCTTGTCCTTACGGTGGACCCGGCATCCAAGGCCGCCTCCTCCCTGGGCGGCAATATCGCGGAAAACGCCGGCGGCCCTTTTGCGTTTGAATACGGAACCACGCTGGACAATATTCTTTCCTACACCATGGTTCAGCCCACCGGCGAAGTCATTACGGTCCGGCGCAGGGACCATCCCCGGCACAAGATTCTGCCCCATGAGACCGTGGTCTTTGAAATTCTGGATTCAAACGGAGCACTCAAGCAAACCTTGACCATGCGCGGGGAGGACTTTCGCTCCGCCGGACTGGGCAAGGACGTGACCGACAAGTTTCTGGGCGGCCTGCCCGCCGTGCAGAAGGAGGGTCTGGACGGGATCATCACCGAGGCCTGCTTTACCCTGCACCCCAAGCTCACCCATTCCCGGACCCTGTGCCTGGAATTTTTCGGCCGGTCCATGCACCATGCCATGCTCGTCATCAAGGATGTGGTGGCGCTTCGGGACACCATCCGCAAGCAGGGGGACCTGGTCAAAATTTCCGCCCTCGAGGAGTTTGGCACCAAATACGTCCAGGCCATCGAATACCACAAAAAGTCCAACACCTACGAAGGGGAGCCCATTTCCGTGCTCCTGCTCCAGCTCGATTCCAATGACGAGCAGGCTCTGGATCAGGCGGTCGGAAGCATCGTGGACATTGCCGGGCCATACGACAAGGTCGATGTGTTCGTGGCCACAGACGACAAGCAGGCCGAATACTTCTGGGAGGACCGGCACAAGCTTTCCGCCATTGCCCGCCGGACCAGTGGATTCAAGATCAACGAGGACATCGTCATTCCCCTGGAGGTCATCCCGGAGTTTTCAGACTTTCTGGAGGAACTCAACCTCTACTACCTGGCCCTGGCCTACCGCAAAGCCCTGGATCAGGCTGCAGCCCTGCCCGGGGTCACCGTGGGCGATGAATTCATTCAGATGGAACTCGAGGTGACCACGGATATTCTCCGGGGCAAGATCAGCACCGAGGAACTTGCCGAGCAGGAATTCGCCGTGCAGATCCATTACTTTTTCCTGGATCTGCGCAACCGATATCCCAAACTTTCGGCTGAGCTGGAGAAAATCCTCGCCAGGATGCAGTCCACCCGGATCATCGTGGCCAACCACATGCATGCCGGAGACGGCAACTGCCATGTGAACATCCCGGTCAACTCCAACGACCCTGAAATGCTTCATCTGGCCGAGGAAGCTGCGGAACGCGTTTTTGAGCGGGTCATGTCCCTCAACGGCCAGGTCTCCGGGGAGCACGGCATCGGTATCACCAAGATCGCATTTCTTTCCGAGGAGAAGATCGAAGCCATTCGGGCCTACAAACAGTCCATCGACCCAAACGGGGTGCTCAACCCGGGCAAGCTGGTGCAGCGGAAACTGCCGGTCAAGCCGTACACCTTCTCTTTCAACAGGCTCATTCAAGACATCGACAAGACCGCTCTGCCCGGCAAGGAGACCCTGATCCGGTTGCTCACCAACATCCAGACCTGCACCCGGTGCGGCAAGTGCAAGCAGGTCTGCCCCATGTACTATCCGGAGCAGGGGCTCATGTTTCACCCCAGAAACAAGAACATCACCTTCGGCGCGCTCATCGAGGCGGTCTACTACTCCCAGATCATCCTGAAAAAGCCCGATCCCGAACTCCTGGGGGTCCTGCGGCGGATAGTGGAACACTGCACAGCCTGCGGCAAATGCACTTCGGTCTGCCCGGTCAAGATCAACTCCTCTGAAGTCACCCTGGGGCTGCGCTCTTTTCTCGGCAACAAGGAAGCGTCCGGCCATCCCGTTAAAAACCGGGTCCTCAACTATCTGATCACCGATCCTGCCACACGCCTCCCTATGGCGGCCAAATTCGCTTCCGTGGGCCAGACGGTCCAGAACAAGACTGTGGGCCTGATACCCGCACCCTGGCGCAAACGGCTGGAGAGTCCGTTGCTGCGCGGCCAGGGTCCGGACCTGGGCTACAAAAACCTGCAGGAAAGCCTGAAGCTCGGCAAGGGGTGGATTCTCACTCCTGACAAGGGACACAACGGCAAAGCCGTCTTTTATTTCCCGGGGTGCGGGGCGAGCCTCTTCTACCGGAGCATCGGCCAGGCCGCCATTTTGCTCCTGCTCAAGAGCGGGGTCAGCGTCGTGGTTCCTCCGAAGCACATGTGCTGCGGTTACCCGCTGCTTGCCTCCGGATGTGATGAAGCCTACCGGAAAAACCGGCAGGCGAATATCCAAGGAATTCGCGGCCTCCTGAACGAGGCCTCGGACCAGGGGCTCTCCATCACCCATTCGCTGACCTCCTGTGGAACCTGCCGGGGATCCATTGAAGAATACGGGCTGGGACATGCCCTCAGTCTTGACCTGACCCATCAGGATGTGGTCCAGTTCGTGATGACCAGGATCCCGGCATTCCAGGGTGAAGCACCCGATATTGTGTACCATCAGGCCTGTCATTCGGAATGGTCCGGGGTGCCCCCCCTCAAAGCCGGACAGATATACGCCGGAGAACTTGCCAGGATCACCGGGTCCTCCGTGACTCCGAGCCCGGGATGCTGCGGGGAGAGCGGCATGGGTGCACTCACGTCGCCTGAGATTTACAATCTCATCCGGTCCCGGAAACGAGAATATCTGGAGCGGGACCTCTATGGTCACGAAGGCCCTCTGGTTGTCGGCTGTCCTTCCTGCAAAGTGGGCATCTCAAGGACCCTCAAGGAGATGAAGAGTCCGGTTCAGGTGCTGCACACGGTCGAGTATCTGGCGGAACTGATGTGCGGAGAGAGGTGGGACCGGGAATTCGTCCGTATCGTGCTGGCAGCTCAGGAGCAGAACATGGCGAGGACGGTTTCGGTCTGATCATGCGTTACCTGGGGGTCGACTTCGGCATGAAGCGGGTGGGCACTGCGATTAGTGATCCGTCCGGGTCGCTGGTCCTGCCGTACGAGACATTGGTCCGAAACACCGGCAAGGATCTCGTGGAATCGCTGGTTCGGATCATCCGCTCGGAAGGGATCGAGACCCTGGTCGTGGGTCTCCCCCTGACGGAAGAGGGCCAGGAGCAGCTGACCACCCGCCAGGCCCGCAATTTCGCCCGGGAGCTGAAAAAAGAATCCGGGCTCCCTGTGTTCCTGGTGGATGAGACACTGACATCGTTTGAGGCGGAGCAGCAACTCCTGGGTACGGGGATTAAACCGGCCAAGCGCAAGGCAGTCCTTGACCAGCTCGCTGCCGCCAGAATTCTCGAAATGTATCTTTCCGACCCTGAAAGGGCCGTTGCACTATGAGAAAACGAATTCTTTTCCTTGCACTCCTGATGTTTTTCGCCGCAGCTCTTGTCCTTGCCCACCAGACCTACACCTTTTTCACCACTCCGGCCCAGTACCCCGGAGAGGATGTCATCATCGAGGTCCCTGAGGGCGGAACCTTCAGGGGAGTGGCCGAGCAACTGGAGGAAAAAGGCGTCATCACCAGCAGCTGGAAGTTCCTGCTTTTGGGCAAGCTGACCGAGAAGGATCAGGGCATCAAGGCCGGGGAGTTCCGCTTGAACTCGGGCTGGACACCTTCCGAAATCCTGCGCTCTCTTGTTGCGGGCCGGCCGGTCCTGTACAAAGTCCAGCTTCGCGAAGGCCTGACCTGGTGGCAGTCCGGAGAGATCATCGCCGCCACGGGACTTACGGACGTGGAAAGCTTTGCTGAAAGTATCAGGGACAGAACCCTGCTTGAGGCCTACAACATCCCCGGGGACACTGCCGAAGGGTTTTTGTTTCCAGAGACCTATTATCTGCCCCGCCCCAAGAACCAGAGCGCACGCCCGGTCGTGGAAACATTGCTCAAGGGGTTCTGGACTCAGGCGGCCCCGCTGGTCTGGCCCGATGAAACGCCCACCTCCGAAGAGGTCATGCAGCTCGTGATCATCGCCTCCCTGGTGGAGAAGGAGACCTCAGTACCATCAGAGCGGGCCACTGTTGCCGGAGTCTACCTCAACCGCATCGAACGTGGCATGCTCCTGCAGGCCGACCCCACGATCATCTATGGGCTGGGCACCGAATTTGACGGCAATCTGAGAAGAGTACACCTCAATGACCCCTCGAACCCCTACAACACCTATCAGCACAAGGGGCTCCCCCCGGGGCCGATCTGCTCTCCGGGACTGGCCTCCATGCTGGCGGTGGCCAATCCGGAGCAGCACAACTATCTCTATTTCGTAGCCAAGGGGGATGGAAGTCACCACTTCAGCAAAACGCTCAAGGAGCATAATGCTGCGGTCTACAAATATCAGATCAAGCCTCGGAAATAAGGGGGCCGAAACCGGTTCAAAAAATCGATGGCAGGGGACCAACAGGTTTTTCTGTCTGCATCAGGCCTTGGAGGATGTCTCCTCTCCTGCGGGCTGCTTGCCTGATTTCTCAAGGGCCTGCTTGATCTTGGATTTCAATTCGGTAAGATCTATGGACTTGATCACGTAATAGTCAGCGGCAATGGATTTGAAATCATGCTGAAAGGTGTCGTAGGCCGTGCACAGGATAACTGGTAGGTCCTGAAATTCGGAGCGGCGGATCTCCTGGAGCAGGTCCAGGCCGGAACGATCAGGACCCAGCTTGATGTCCAGGACCACGACGTCGGGTTTTTCCCGCTCGACCAGGGAGATGATGTTTTCACTTCCGTCGGAGGTTAAAACCTTATACCCATCGGCTTCCAGCTCCTCCTGATACAGCATGCGTATATGCACTTCATCATCAATGACCAGTATCGTGTTCTTCGCCATGTCCGGACCTCCCGTGAGCAAATGTGTTACCGTCCTTGTATCATAGAAAAAAAATCATGCGAAGGAAAAATGCCGTCGCACCGAGAAAACCTTATCGCGCGAGACTTTGCAAATGGTTGAGATTCATCTTGAACCTGACGAAAAAACAGTGCAGTTCGATCGACTCAATACCGTGCTGCAGCTCTTGAACAAGCTGAACCTCCGGCCGACATCGGCTCTGATCATCAGGGATGGAGAACTGCTCACCCCTGATCAACGCATCCATTCCGGTGACCGCATAACCGTCCGCCAGGTCACTTCCAGAGGATAAAAATGAAGTGCTCACGCTGCAAAGAACACGCTGTGGTCGCTCTTCCCAGCCATCATGCCGGGTTCTGCAAACCCTGTTTTCTGCTGTTTTTCAAAAATCAGGTGCAGCGCTCCATCAAGAAGATGAAACTTCTGGAACCCGAGGACCGGGTGCTGGTGGCCATCAGCGGGGGCAAAGACTCCCTGGCCCTGACATGGCAGCTGAAGGATCTTGGATACGATGTCACCGGCCTGCACATCGATCTGGGTATCGGCCGGTCCTCACTTCTGGCCAGGCAGTATACGGAAACGTTCTGCCGAAAACATGACATTGCCCTGCATGTACTGGAAACAGCGGCAGAGGGGCTGGCCATGCCGGAGGTGAAAAAACGGATCCGCAGACCCATTTGCTCTGTGTGCGGTTCCGTGAAGCGCCACTATTTCAACCGTTTTGCCGTTGAAAACGGGTTTACCGCCCTTGCCACCGGACACAATCTGAACGACGAGGTCTCCCGTCTCTTTTCCAACGTGCTCTCCTGGGACCAGGACTATCTTTCCGGGCAGAGTCCGCTCCTGCCGGGGGAAAACGGATTCGCAAAAAAAGTCAAGCCGCTCTACCGGCTCTCCGAGTTCGAGACCGCGAACTTCTGTTTTATGCAGGGGATCGAGTACGGTTATCACCCCTGTCCGTTCAGCAAGGGAGCCACCTTCACTTTCTACAAATCCCTCTGGGAAGAGTTGGAGGCCGAACAGCCCGGCCGGCGGATCAGCTTCTATGAAGGCTATCTCAAAAAAGGGCGTGCGGCCTTTGAAGCGCTCAAGCGCCAACGGGAGACCACCCTGGCGGCCTGTACTTCATGCGGGTTTCCCAGTTCAGCCGATCTGTGCGTGGTCTGCAGGATAAAAAGCCAGATGCAGGACGCCTGAATCAGCGGCAGAACGGTGCTGACCCGGCATCGACAGACACGAGAAAGTCCGCCACCGGCTCGACCTGGTCCGTGGAAATCGGCGCACCATTGGCGATCATCCTGTGGACTGTAGCGATCCAGTAATCCCGTTCCCGGTCCAGGTTATAGCAAATCCTGTCCATGGAGTGACAGTTGCCGCAGGCCTCGTTCACGATCTGCTCCCCGGATTGGTTTTTTGTTGCTTCGCCTGCGGCAAACACCAACGTGGTGCAGAGCAGGATAACTACCGTACCGATCATTTTTTTCATCGCTTTTCCCCTTCCTGCGGTTCATTCTTCTTCAATGGGCATGGACCATATGATGGAATTTCTGTTGATGAACAAGACCTTTCCCCTGTTTCCTTCAATGGAAACGTCATACAGGGTGACGAACTGCCTGTCCTGCGCATTGAGTGCGTCCGAGACCCTGCTGTTGTCCTGGATATTCGTCATCCCTGTAAGCAGCGTCCCGTCGATGAGCTTCATCATGAGTTTGCTGGACTTCACGGCCGTGGGCATATTTCCCCCTGTCTGAAAAGAGTGTGGTAACAACCTTATGCCCGGACATCCTCGGAATGGCAATCCCGCGGGTCCCACCCCGGTCCGGTCACGTCCATAAAAAAGGGCGGCTGAATGCCGCCCCAGAATGCTGACAAAGTCGTATTCTGCAGACTGTTCAAAAAACTCGCTGGCAACC
>JBKHAV010000159.1:0-4044 GCA_046542715.1 Desulfovibrionales bacterium | reverse complement strand
TCTGTCATGCCCCGACTTGATCGGGGCATCCAGGTTCGAGCCTTTAGCCGCAAAACCTGGATCACCCGGTCAAGCCGTGTGATGACGGAGGGGAGAGTGCCGGACCCGCTTTTCTTTTCTCTTCCCTCTGTGTCCTCTGTGCCTCTGTGGTGAGAATCTTCTGCTCCCTGCCTTTTGCCTTTCCTGCCTGCTGCTCCCTTCCTTACGGCTCCATCCCGATCTTGACCGGGTTTTCCGGGTCGGCGATCCATTCGGTGTAGGATCCTTCGTAGACCTTGACTGTCGAGTAGTCGAAATAGTGTTTGAGCACGGTGTAGAGGAGGGCGCCTTCCCTTCCGGTGCCGCTCATGCAGATAATGGCCAAATTGTCGTGGATGCCGAGTTTGTCGATGACCTTGAACAGTTCGTCCTCCTCCTTGAGCTTGGCCGGGGCGCCGTCTTCCATGAGTGACGTCCAGGGCAGGTTCAGGGCGCCAGGCACGTGGCCGTTTCTGAGCCATGGACCTTCGCCGGCATAGTACCGGGCGTCCCGGGCGTCGATGACCACCCCTTCCTCCCAGGCCAGTATGCTCTTGAATTCAGCCGAATCCACAAACAGGTCTGAACGCTCAGTGACGGTGAACTCCGAGTCCTCCACCCGGGGGAAGGAGAGGTCGATGGGTCTTCCTTCCTGGATCCAGTGGTCGAACCCGCCGTCAAGGAGCAGGACATTGTCGTGACCGAACCGGACCAGGCTGTAGGCCACCATGTACTGGTCCACCCCGTCTCCCCAGCCCCGGTACTCCCCCTTGCCCGTGTACACGACCACCGGACGGCCGGGGTGGAGTCCGAGCCGGCGGAACTCGGACTGGGCAGCGTCGGAGGAAATCCATTTCCCTGGAATGCCCTTCACGGAAACGCGCAGGAGCCTTTCAGACATGTACACCGCGCCCTTGATATGGGCTTTGATGTAATCGCGAACATCAGGCTGAACATCGAGAAGGGTCAGGTTCTCATCCTCGAGGTGCTCCTCGAGCCATGCGGTGGTCACCCACTGGATCTTTCCGAAGCCAAAGGGGGACCCCCCTCTTTTACGATGGTTCTTGCGTCTGTCGATGAGCATGTTCTTTCCTTCTAAAGGGGACAACTCACGGAGTTCCAGCCTTTCACCCCACCAAGAACGACGGTCACGTCATCTATCCGGGCCTGCTTCAGCATGCTCGCTCCAATCATGGACCGGTGGCCGGAGCCGCAGAAGATGTAAGCCGGACGATTTCTGGGGAAGTTTTCCAGATGGTCGGGAAGGGTCATGATGGGCAGGTTTTCCGCCAGAGGAATCCTCGGTTCCGCCGCCTCCTGAGGGCTGCGGACATCCAGGAGGTTTATCTTTTCTTCACTGTCCAGGATGGAGCACAACTGCTGCACGGTCACCGTACGGATCGAATGGGCCGGCTGTCCGGCCACCATCCATTCGTGCATCCCCCCGGCGAGAAAGCCGTCAATGCGGTCAAACCCCATGCGGTAGAGCAACCGGACCTCCTCGGACACATCGTCGGTCTCGGAGACAAGGAGCAGGGGATGATCGTACGGCAGGAACCAGCCGGCATATGCCGGGAGACCGTCCTTCCAGATGGAAAGCGAATTCGGGACATGGGCCGTGCCAAAGCAGATCTCGGAACGGGTATCGAGGACCTTGCGGCCCGAGAGTGCGTCCACGAACTCTTCGGGATTCAGTGGTCGGGGTTCGGGGGGGCGGCCGGTCACGGGCGGACCCGTCCGGTTCAGTTCCTCCATGACCTTGAAATACGGGGGAACCGGAAGATCCCGGGCCGCGGCATCCTGGACAAAGGACTCCTTTGTCCTGTGTCCAAGCCAGGGATTGAGCCGGCGCTCCAGGCCGATGGTGGTCATTTCCCGGTCCGCGATGTCGCCGCCGCAGACCGAACCGGGCCCATGGGCCGGGAAGAGAAGCACTTCGTCGCCCAGGGGCAGGATGCGGTTGACGATGGAATGGTGGAGCAGTTCAGCCATTTCCCCGGACCTGTCCTTCCCGTAGAGATCGGTCCTGCCCACGTCACCGGCGAATAAAACATCCCCGCAAAAGCACATCCAGGGACCGCCTTGCGGGGCGTGCAGGACATAACTCAGGTGCCCGATGGTATGTCCCGGAGTGTGCAGAGCTTCCAGGAGAAGCCCGCCTGTCTCGATCCGGTCGCCGTGGGTGACGGGAGAGCCGTATCCGTATTCGAACTCGTCCAGTTTCGAGTGCAGGATTTCCGCCCCGGTTCGGGCCGCAAGCTCCAGAGAGCCTGTGACATAATCCTCATTGCGGTGGGTTTCGAGGATATGGGTGATGCGCATCCCATATTCTTTGGCAAGAGCGCAGTAAATGTCGCAGTCCCGGCGGGGATCGATCACCACTGCCCGGCCCCCGGACCCGAGCAGGTAGGAGTAGTGGGCCAGACCCTTGGATTCGATTCGTTCAAATAGCACGCGTGTTCCTCGGTTTGTTGATGATGGTTCTCAGCCATCCGAAATCGTTGTTTCGTCAAAAGAGATGCTCAGGGCCGGATGCAAAGACGGCCTTACGTGGCTTCGGCTTTGGCATGCTCCTGGAGAATTTTTCGTATATAGTCGAGGTGCTTGCCTTCCTGTTTGTAGTACCGGTCAATGACCATGTGAAATTCCGGCGGCATGTCATGAATGGAAACCACCTGTTTGTACCGGTTTCGAACCTGCGTTTCGATCTTTTCGATAGCCTGAAGCATTTCGCCGAAATCAGCACCTTGCTCCGGCATTTCGAAATCGTTCAGAAATCCTGAAAACTGCTCGCTGTATTCAGGGGCTTCCTCCTCCTTGATGCTGGTGACCATGGAACTCAATTCCATGATATGCATCTCGTGATCCTTCCTGAACCCGGCAAACTTGTCCCGGACAGTCTGGTCTTCTATGGATCTGCGGGCTATCTTGAAGGCGTTTGCAGCATCGATGTCCAGTCGTATCAGGTCCCGAAGATTGTCCAAAACTTCATTATATTCCATGTATTGCCCCTTGCCTGCGCGGCATCGATATTTGTTGACATACCCGGGAACCCTTGAAGTTCAAGGGTTCCCGGGTATGTATGTACCGGTTTTTCCACCATATTCAACACATCACGGCATATGGCATTTGTCAAGAAAAAATCCCTTGAGCCCTGAGGGGGGGGCTGCTATCCGGGATGTACATTTTTGTTCGGTTACGGGATTTTCCCAAAGCAGAGCACCTGAGAACACGAGGAAGAAAACAATGGAGCCCACTTCCTGGCACGTGACCATTGTCACCCCCGGCAAAATGTACAAGGGAATCATCCATGCCGGGACTGCCCTGGACAGGAGAACGGTTTCCCTGCTGAACTCCACGAACAAGACAACGAAGTACACCGACGAAACCCTCACCCTGGACGGTTTTGTCCAATTGGATGACGTCATGCTCAGTGTGGGAAAACGCAAGAAAGGGTTCAGTTCCATCTCTGTCCGGAAATCGGAAATCATTTTTGCCCTGGACGAGTTTGCTTCCATGGGTTCGGAATCCGAGCGCAAGCGGTTTCAATCCTGGTCCAGTCCGGAAGACCGAACTCAGGTCTCCATTATCACCAAGCTGCGGGCCGGACAGAGCTTTCAGTTGACGGGCCGGGTTTTCAGTTTGAAGCAGAAATTTGCCGGAAAAGACAGGTTCATGGCCATGACCGACGTCCAGATCGAAAAACTCAACCCCAGACCCGATGCTTCGCCTTCCAAGCCCAGTCAGGTCCCGTTTGCCGCCGTGAACAAGGAGTACATCGAGGCGATTTCCCTGGTTGAAGTGAAGTTTGTGGATTGAGGAAAAGCAGGAAGGATAAAGAAAGGGGAGCACCTCGATAGACCGGCTTTCCTCCCAGCCACCGCTCTCACATCTGTGTCATTACCCGACTCGTTCGGGTAATCCATCTTCGTGCCTTTCGCCATACTGAGCCATGAAAGAAAAGAAAAGAACGAAGATGGATGCCCCGGATAAACCACGCGAAACCGCGTGGCAGGCCGTGGCATG
>JBKHAV010000158.1:0-4062 GCA_046542715.1 Desulfovibrionales bacterium | reverse complement strand
AAATAGAAATGTCATCACACGGCTTGACCGGGTGATCCAGGTTTTGCGGCTACACATAACATCCGAACCTGGATTGCCCGATCAAGTCGGGCAATGACGGAAAAAAGATACCACGCCTTGGCATGCAAGTCCGGGGCATGACAGAAAAGAGGAACCCTGCCTTTCAATTCCCCTATTCGCCAGTTCGCTATTCCCCAATTCGCCAATTCACAATTTAAGGTACGGCCATGGAGGAGCAGGATACCAGGGCCAGGGAGACTACCACGGTCAGCCCGATCAGAACGCCGAAGGCCATGAGCACCCGGCCGAGGCCGGCGGAGTGGATGGCCATGTATCCGATGATCGTGGTCACCATGGCCCAGATGATGCCGATGATCGGGCCCACCACCGGGATGACGCCCAGGACCATGGGGGCGTAACCGTAGGATATGGCACGGAAGGTTCCCTCGTACCCCTGGGTCGTCGCCCGGACGATTCTGAGGCAGAGGTGCATGATCCCGGAGCCGAGAAAGATCCCGATGGTCAAGAAAAAGGGCGTTGCCAGAACAAAGAGGAGGGTGCTCATGCCCATACCGCCGAAGCCTCCCACGGACTCTTCGCCCCCGAGGGAGGACCCCACCCCGAGCATGGCCCAGAAGAGCTGGACCAGGACCTGGAGTTCGGCAACGATGATGTAGAACACGAGCGGCTTGCCAAAGCCGCCCATGGGCATGGTCTGAAAGAACCTGGCTGGGCTGAGCATGACCCGGGTCACGGTGGCGATGAATCCTCGGGGGACGCCGTACTTGTCCAGCCGTTCCCAGGGCACGTCGTCAAAGGTTTCAGACGCGGGCTCGTCCTCGAGGGGTTCGAGATAGGCCGGGGTTTCCTGCTCGTCGTCATACTCGTCGAGCAGGTTTTCATCGGACAGGGGTGACCCGAAATCCTCCTCCTGCGGGGGAGGGGTGCGGGTCTCCTCTGCGCTGGTCGGTGCAGGAGGTTCCTGGACCGGAGCCGGGTCGCGGAAATTGAATTTTTCTCCGCACTTCGGGCAGGTGGCCACTTTGGCGGTTGCAGGGATTTTGTCTTCGGGAATATCGCGGCTGAACCCGCATGTGGGGCAGGTGAGGTGCATGAACTCGTCTCTCCGGGTTGGTTTCAAATGCCTGGCAGGAACTCATACCGGCTCTGGTACGGCAAATCAAGGCGAAGAGAGAGAGAGCGAATCCAAAAATGCGTGCTCAGGCGCGCTCCGGATCAGCCTGCCTGTACGCTCATGGCCGGCTTTTCCATGGTGGTAATCTGATGGAACGCGGAGCGAAGCTCGGATAAAATGGTGATGACCTCGTCGATGATGGCAACATCCATGTCCATGTTGGCCTTGAGCAGCCTGTGCGAACAATAGACATAGAGCCCATGAAGGTTCCGGGCCAGGTCGCCCCCTCGTTCCACGTTCAGGCTGCAGTCGAGTTCGGAAATGATGTCCAGAGCCTTGGAGATGAGCATGCCCTTGGCTGCGTAATCCTTTTCCGCGATCTTGCCCTTGGATTGCTCCAGAAAGTTGATGGCCCCGTCATAGAGCATGACCACCAGGTTGCCTGGGGAGGTGGTTGTGATCTGGGTCTTCTGGTAGGCCCGCAGTGCAGAGTTCATCTGTTTTCAACTCCCGGTTTATTTACCTGATTGCGATGAAAGGCCTTTGATCTGGGACGTGAGATAGTTTGTCAGCTGGTCGTAGTGGCCCAAAAGCGATTCGAGCCGGGCGAAACGATTTCTGAGGTTTCGCTCGAACGAGGCGATACGGTCCGCTTCAGACTCGATTTTTCTGTCAATGCTCTCGACGATGTCGTTGTAGTTCCGCTCCAGAATGCGAAGCGTCCCGTTGGACCCGTCCGTGAGTTGGGACAGCTCGTCCTGGAGTTCCCCGGCCTTGCCCTGCTGCAGGGCGAGTGTGCCGGTGTAACTGCCCTGGGTGAGGTTCTGGACCTGGATGGACAAGCCCGAGGCCGGGCCGGTGTTCGCGGTGATGGTCTTCCCGGTGTTGTCGATGGTTGCGGCCTCGCCGTTGATGGTGGCGGCGATGATGTTTTCTGATGCATCCATCTCGTAGGCGATGTCATAGGTGCCGGCTTCGGTGACCCCTTTGAGGTACGCGGAATCGGCCGGGGAAAAGTCCGGGCTGTCGGTTGTGGCGGCAAAGTCCGCACTGAAGAGCGCGGCCACTGCGTCCGGGTCGGCCTCCAGGGCCTGCATCAGCTTGGCCTCGTCAAGGAGAAGCTCGCCCCTGGTGGGGGAGCCTTCCTGGGCATCCGTGGTGATGCCGATGCTGGCCAGATTGATGAACGCGGCGCTGTCATGGTCAAGGCCCAGCCCCTGGCCGGCCAGGATCTGCTTGAGATTTTGCTGGACCATCTGCACGCCGTAGTTGCCGGTGAGGATCGAGCCCGCGTTTTCCTTGGCAGACTCGTCCACCTGGGTCAGCTCCCGGGCCTTGCCCAGGACCCCGTTGACCTCGGTGACAAAGGTGCGCACCTGCTCTGCAATGGCTTCGGTGTCCCGGGCCACGCTGACCTGGAGGGCGGAGTCGCCGGTGGGTCCCTTGAGGTTCAGGGTCATCCCGGGGATGACGTCGTCAATGGAATTGCTCGATCTTGCGATCCACCCGGCATCCGGATCGTAGTCCGGATGTTCGGGTTCTAGCTGATCGGCCGGATCAACAGGCAGAGGATACCCGTCCACCCGGATCTGAGCGTTTTGGGCCTTCTGGGAATTTTGGAAGTCGGCCTGGAGATACCCGGCAAGCGTTGTGGTGTCTGCAATGGCAACTTTGTTGTCTAGTCCCTGATCAAGCCCCCTGATTTGCAGGTGGTAGCGTTCCCCGTCAAATACTGTGCTTGCCCGGACTCCGGGGTTATCCGCATCATTGTTGATCCTGGCGACCAGCCCGTCCAGGGTGGTGCCGGAGGGCACGTCAACGGAAACAGCTGTGGTGCCGTAGGTATAGTCGAAGACCGCGTCCGTTTCCCCGGTAATGTCTGCAGTCGTGCTCGCTTCACCAGCTGCATGGGTAAAGATGTCGTTTCGGGCCAGCTGGTTGATGACGACATTGTAGGTGCCCTCGGCAGCATCGCTTCCAGCCGTGGCTGCGAGCAGGTCCTCGTTCGAACTCGTTGCGGACTTGGCCAGGAACTTGTCCACCGTGTCCATCCCGGACAGGCTTGTCTTCAGGGAGAGCATGGCGGAGTTCAGCTCCTGAAAGGAGGCAACCTTGTTCTGCCACTGCATTTTCGAGGCTTCCAGACGCTTCGTATGGGTTCCCTCTATCTCCACCAGCTTGGTGATCATGGAGTCGAAATCCGAGCCCGACCCGAGCCCGGCGAAGTGAATCTGTCCTGAAAGAAGATCGTTGGTCATTGCTCGTCCCTGGGTTCGGCGTAGGAAAATTCTTCCGGAAAATGGTTCTCAGTGTCTTCGAAGCAACCGGGATGCCAACCTTGAGTTAACTCTCACGTCAGGCTTTGTCGTTCCCACCACGCCAGTCGGTCATGAAAAAGGCCGGGCCGCCCCTGGGGCAACCCGGCCGTGCGAGGCATGTACGCGGTGTTCAGCGCAGGCGTTATGCCAGGAGCTGCATGGCCATCTGGGGCATGGAGTTGGCCTGGGAGAGCATGGCCACAGCCCCCTGGGTCAGGACCTGGTTGCGCACGAACTGGGTCATTTCCGTGGCCACGTCCACGTCAGAGACCCGGGACTCGGCAGCCTGGAGGTTCTCGGACTGGATCTGCATATTGGCGACTGTGCTCTGGAGCCTGTTCTGGAACGAACCAATATTCGCGCGGATTTTGGCAACGTCTTTTTTGGCGTTATCGATATTCAATAAAGCAGTTTTGGCTTCTTCAATTTCTTTAACATGATCCTCCGTGTCCGCGTTGCTCCCCAGTTTCAGGGTACTGGCAGTAGCATCACCAATTGACAATTCATAATAATCAATATTTTCTTCTTTTCCAGGGCCGAAGTGGATGGCTATTTCTGAAAAGCTCCCGTCAAGAAGTTTTTCACCATTGAATGTCGTGGCTTCGGCGA
>JBKHAV010000157.1:0-4132 GCA_046542715.1 Desulfovibrionales bacterium | reverse complement strand
CGGCTCGATCGGGGCATCGAAATCAATCTACCCTGAAAAATGAGTGCTGAATCCCGCTTTGCTTTTCTTTTCCCTCTGCGCCCTCTGTGCCTCTGTGGTGAAACAATCTTCTGCTTCCTGCCTTTCGCCTTTCCTTCTGCCTGCTTGCTGCTCGCTGCTTGCCGCTTGCTTTCCTCATACCCAAAAATTCGTTTTCGAGTTCACAGGGGCCCTCCCCTTGTGTATAAGGACTATAATCCCTGCGAAAAAATCATCTCAGGAGTGAACCCGGGTTTCGCATGGACTTGATGCAAGCGGCCCGGTTGAAGAAAGGTGGAGCATGAAGCCGAACCAGTGCACCCGTTCCACGGACCCCTCATCCACCAGCGAATTTGCCCGCGGGCTTTTCGCGCCCATTGCCGACGATTACGAGATCTGGTCCAAGGCTCTCAGTTTCGGCCAGGATCCCCGGTGGCGGGAGTTGATGATCTCCAGGATGGATCTGTCCCCGGGTTCCCATGTCCTTGATGTTGCCGCTGGAACCGGGCTTGTCACCCGGCTCCTTGAGAAGCAGGGGTACCGCGTCATCGCCGCGGACCAGTCCCGGGAGATGCTCAGCCAGGCTGCCAGGCGCGGCGCCCATGTGGTCAACGGCCGGGCCGAGGCCCTGCCGTTTCGGGATGAAGCCTTTGACGGGCTCACCTTCACGTACCTTCTGCGCTATGTGGACGATCCTGTGTGCTGCATGCAGGAACTGGCTCGGGTGGTGCGACCCGGCGGCACCGTGGGAATGGTCGAGTTCGGCCGCCCCAAGGGGCCCTGGGGACCGCTCTGGTGGCTGTACACCAGGGTGGGTCTGCCCATCTCAGGGACGCTGATCGCCCCCGGATGGAGTAAAGTAGGACTCTTTCTCGGCGGCAGCATCGACGACTTTCACCGCCGCTTCCCAAGAAGTGGACTGAAAACCCTTTGGGAGCAGGCCGGACTGGAGCAGGTTGAAATGCTCCACCCCTCCCTGGGTGGAGGACTGGTCATGACCGGAAGGAAGCGATGAACACCACCAAAGCGGCGTTTTATGCCCGTTCAGGCACCTTTTGGAGCGACATGGTGACCATACTCCATCCGCCCTACACGGCCTGGAACATGTCCTATGTGGCCTTGGGCGCGGCTCTTGCCCCTGACCTGCAGTGGTTCAGACTGGTTCTGGCCCTGAGCGCATTTTTTGCCGGCACGGGCATACTCTCCCATGCCCTGGACGAACTCAACGGCCGTCCTTTGCGCACCGGCCTCACCGACCGGGAACTGAAGATTGTCAGCGCCCTGGGGATGGGGGCGGCGCTGGTCCCCGTCGGCATCGGCGCCATTGTGATTTCGCCATGGATTCTCGCCTTTGCCACCATAGGAATTCTGCTGGTCTTTGCCTACTCCCTGGAGTGGTTCAACGGGCTCGTTCACAATGATTTGGGCTTTGCTTTGTCCTGGGGCGGATTTCCGGTTATAGTCGGATACTGGTCTCAAACAGAAACCCTGAGCTGGCCCATGTGGTGTGTTGCCGGCGCAGCCACGCTCCTCAGCCTGGCGCAGCGCAACCTGAGCACCCCGGCCCGCTTTGTCAGACGGAAGGCGTTTTCGGGGCTGGCATCGTTTCAGACGAAATCCGGGGAGGTTCACTGGGACTCGACCCGGCTCCTGTCCACATGGGAGCGGCCCCTCAAGCTGCTTTCCTGGACCGTGGTCCTGCTGACCGTGGGATTTCTGGTGACCCGCATTTCATAACCCAAGAGGAGGAGGTCATGCTGCATATTCCTAAATCCGTTTCCAGAGTGGAAGAACATACGGATCCGGAGATCAACGAACAGATTCGCCGCAGAACCGAAATGAACGTGGAACTCTATTCCAAAGCAGGCCCGGAAGCCATTGACATGCGGCTGGAGCAGCTCGACCGCGAGTGGGATATCGAGCGGGTCCTGGAAACCAATGCAGCGTCCCTGAGCCTGGTCGGGCTGGGCCTGGGGACGTTTGTGAACCGGAAATGGTATGCCCTTACCGCCGTGGTTTCCGGGTTTCTCCTGCAGCACGGGCTTCAGGGCTGGTGCCCTCCTGTTGCCGTGTTCCGCCGGATGGGCATTCGTACCGCCTGGGAAATCGATTACGAACGCTACATGCTCAAAGCGCGCCGGGGGGATTTCGAGGAGATGCCCTCGCATTCCGACACATAAATCCGATTTTTTATTCAAAGACAGACGTGGAGGTTCAATGGTTACACAAAGTGAAATGGCAGAACTTCGGCAGACTCTGAAAAAACGACGCAACGATTTGTTCGCCAGCCGCAAGCGGCTGCAGAAGTCCTGGGAGGAGAACCACGAAACAGAAGTGGAATTCGAGGAAAGGGCCCAGAAGGAGCAATTGTCCCAGGGCATCGACATGCTCGATGCCCAGGAAAAACAGGAAATCGAAAACATCGACATGGCGTTGCATCGCATCGAGGCCGACACTTACGGGCTGTGCGAATCCTGCGGCGAGTCCATCTCCTTTAAGCGGCTCAAGGCCGTTCCCTGGACCACGCTCTGCATCGACTGCGCCACCGAGCGCGAGCAGCCGATGCCCCGGGAGGAAGTCGGGAACGAGTCCGAGTATCTGGTGGAGCGAGAAGGCGAGTTCGCGGAAAACCTCGAGGAAACCATTCTGGACAAGGTCCAGAGCGACGGTCGTGTGGACACCCAGGAACTCGACATCACCTATAAGGACGGCCGGGTCTTCCTCAAGGGGGCCCTTCCCAACAGGAGGGAGCATCACATTTTGCTGGAAATCGTGGAAGACATCATGGATCTGCACAATGTGGTGGACAACGTGAGCATCAATCCCGCTCTGTGGGAACGTGAGGACCGCTCCCCGGGTGTGGACAGGCCTTCCGGAAAGTCAAAGGACGAAGTCCTTCTGGAAGGGGAAGACATGGAGGAAGACACGTACCAATCCATCAAGGAGGGGGAATCGCTGTCCCCGGCGGACGAACTCGTTCCGGAAAATGAAGACTAAGCAGTCCAACAACACCGCACCAACACCGGACCATGCCTTGGAATCGGGTGCAGGGGCCCAGGTCATCATCAATGCTGCTGCCGGCCCCTCCTCCCGTGAGGACACGGCTGGTATGGTGCAGGACCTGGAAACGATTTTCAGGGAGCACGGGATCGACGCAACCGTCAGGACGGTCGAACCGGACCGCCTCGAAGCGACCATGGCCCAGACCATGGAGACCGACCCGCCTGCGCTGCTCATTGGCGGAGGGGACGGGACCGTGTCCACGGCAGCCCGCATCCTGGCCGGGACAGGTGTCCCCCTTGGCATTCTGCCCATGGGCACGTTCAACTATTTCGCCCGCTATCTGGGTATACCGCTGGACTTGAAAGCAGCGGCGCAGGCCATTGCGGAAAGCCATGTCCGGGACATCGACCTGGTCACCGTCAATGACCGCACGTTCATCTCTCATGCCTCGATCGGCATCTATCCTCAATACGTGCTCCAAAAAATGCTGATGGAAAAAAAGTCCCACATGAAGAAGATCCCGGCCATAGCTGTTGGATTTTGCAAGGCCTTTTTTCGTTTTCCGGTACTCACCATGAATGTGAACGATGACGGGGAAAAGACCGTCTACACAACCCCCTTCCTTCTTATTGGGAATTCCGAGGGAGCACTCGACCCGTTTATGATCAACGACGACCTGGAGGAGTTTCAGGACAAACGCTTTGTTCTCTACGTGAGTCGGGACTCGACCAGAACCAGCCTCCTCAAAACGGTTCTCATGACGCTTTTCAAAAAGGTCGATATTCACAAAGCCTTCGTGGTCCGGAAAATGGAGCGATGCACCATAGAGATTCCCAAAAAACAGATCCTGGTGACCATCGACGGCGAGGTGACCCGGCTGGAACCGCCCCTTGACTTTTCAATCGTTCCAAAAGGACTGACCATGTTCGTGCCCGAGATGGATTAGAGAGAGCGGATTGGTGAATTGGCGAATTGGCGAATTGGGGAATTTACGAATTGGCGAATTTACGAATTAACGAATTGAAAGGCAGGGTTCCTCTTTTCTGTCATGCCACGGCTTGCATGCCAAGGCGTAGCCCAAGGGCGGAGACTGGACCGGGGCATCCAGGTT
>JBKHAV010000156.1:0-4205 GCA_046542715.1 Desulfovibrionales bacterium | reverse complement strand
CCTCACGCTGAGATCAGGCCAAAGTTACCATCTTTATTATCGAGTTACCAACTTTATTATCAAGTTACCAACTTTATTTGTATGCCACAACCACATGTATCCCACCCTAGAATACTATTCGACAGTCACGCTCTTGGCGAGATTTCTGGGTTGGTCAACATCGCGACCGAGATAGACGGCCATTTCATAGGCGAACAACTGCAGGGCCGGGAGGATCAGGAATGTGTTCAACGGGCCCCACACTTCAGGGATTTCCCAGGGGTCGTCCACCCGCAGCGAAAGTCCGGGGTGCACCAGGGCCAGAATCCTGCCGTCCCTGGCCTGGACTTCCTCCAGGTTCGACTTGACCTTGAGGAAGAGATCATCGTGCAGGGACAGCGCAAAGGTGGGGAAATGGGGATCGATGAGCGCAATCGGCCCATGCTTCATTTCCCCGGCGGCATACCCCTCGGCATGGATGTAGGAGATCTCCTTGAGCTTGAGCGCTCCTTCCAGGGCCAGGGGAAAGTTCAGCCCCCGGCCGAGATAGAAGAAGCTTCTGGCTTCGGAGTATTTTCTGGCAAGCTGCTCCGCTGTCTGCTGGAGTTTCGGCAGCACATCCTCGAGCTGTTCCGAGATTTTGGACAGCCCTGCGACTGCGTCGTCATAGATGTCCCCGTTCAGGGTATGCCGTTTCCGGCCCCAATACAGCGCCAGGAGCAAAAGCATGGTGATCTGGCTGCACATGGCCTTGGTGGAGGCAACGCTGATCTCCGGGCCCGCCTGGGTGTACAGGACGAGATCGGATTCCCGGGAAATGGTCGAGCCGACCACGTTGCAGAGCCCCAGGACCGTGGCCCCTTTTTCCCTGGCCAGCCGAAGCCCGGCTAAGGTGTCCGCCGTCTCCCCGGATTGACTGATGACCATGACCAGGTCCCCCTCTTTGATCAGGGACTTCCGGTATCTGAATTCCGAGGCGATTTCCACGTGGACAGGGATTTCAGCCCATTCCTCGAACAGATAGGCCCCCCAGAGACCGGCATGGTAGGACGTCCCGCAGGCCACGATGACCAGCCGCTCGGGAATGGGGAGCTGTTCCAGCTCCGGCAGAGAGATTTCACGTTTCCCCGCATTCAGCCGGCCGGCCAAACAATCGGTGATCACCTTGGGCTGCTCGAAAATCTCCTTGATCATGAAATGCCTGTAACCGCCCTTCTGAGCCGCCTGGACATCCCATTGAATATGGTGAATCTCTTTTTCCTTGGGGGCAAGCGTGCCGACATCCCTGACCTCCCAGGATCCCGGGGTGATGGTCACAAGCTCGCCGTCTTCGAGAAAGACGACTTCCCGGGTGTACGACAGAAATGCCGGAATGTCTGAGGCCAGAAAATGCTCTCCGGTTCCGATTCCCAGGACCAGAGGACTCGAGTGCCTGGCAGCATGGATGGCGCCATCGCCGTTTTTGTTGACCACGGCCACAGCATAGGATCCCTCCACCCGGGAAAGAGCCTCGGACATGGCTTCTGGAATGGACGAGCACTTCTTCAGTCCCTCGGCAATGAGATGGACGATCACTTCGGTGTCGGTTTCCGAGCTGAAATGGTGCCCTTTGGCGATCAGCTCCTCTTTGAGCTGGTGGTAATTTTCAATGATCCCGTTGTGCACCAGGGCCAGTTCGCCGATATTGTCGCAGTGGGGGTGGGCGTTGTTTTCTGACGGAAGCCCGTGGGTTGCCCATCTCGTATGCCCGATCCCGGAAGTGGCATGAAGAAAATCAACCGTTTCGAGTTTCTTTTCCAGTTCCGCCAGCTTGCCCTTGGCCCGGATGATGTGCATCTCGTTGGACTGGGCAAACGCCACTCCCGACGAATCATACCCCCGGTATTCAAGCAGCTTCAACCCTTCGACAATGATCGGCACTGCAGGCCGATGCCCGGCATACGCAATAATTCCGCACATAGATTCACTCCTCGAATGAAAAAGCCGGCCCACTTGTGAACGCTGATCCGGCCGTAGTATTGTCAGAACGAGAACCGCAGTCAGTATGAGGCGTTTCAGTCCCGGAGATCATGCAAGAACAAAACCATCCCAACCGTATTCATAAAAACACTCTGGATCGATTTCTTACTGGAAAGTCAATGCCTTGGACACTCCATTTTTCTGGCTGATTTTATTATTGTACCCCACTCGCGGCGAAAATGCACCCTGATGTTGCTAAAAAGGCGACACTGAGACTTTCTTTACGGGGATTCCCTTTTCACCTTGTCGTCATTTCCAGTCTACCACGTTCACGGCTGCCGGACCTCGCTGCACCGTCCGGTGATACTCCACTGCAGGGTTCCCGAAAACCATAACATATCCGAGCTGATGACTGTCGGGAATACCCAGCCTGGGGCGCAAATCCGGGAGAATGTCGTTGATCGTCCACGTGAGCATGCCGTTCCAGAGCGTCCCCAACCCCATGGCCTGGGCCATGAGTTCGAAATAGGTCAACGCGATGTGCGTGTCCTGGACCGGGCAGGGACTGTCGGTCGATGCCGAAACCGCCAGCATATGCGGGGCCCCTCTGAAAATGATGTCTTTGCCGCTTTGGGTATGCGCCTTCACCGCCCTTTGCAGAAACCGCATGGCGTAACTTCCTGAATCCTCCTCGGGCACGACATGTTCGGCAAGCCTGGAATACACTTCTTTGCGAAATTCCTGCATCACCTCTTTGTCATTGATGACCGTAAACAGGAGTTTCTGGGCGTTCACCCCGGTCGGGGCATGCCAGACCGTGTTCAGGAGCGAATCGATCATCTCCGGCGGAACGTTTTCATCCTTGTACCGACGCACCGACCTCCTTCCCTTGATCAACACGGCGAGTCGCTCCTGTTGGGGAACGTTGCCCTTCAGGGCACGGCTTTCGTCCGGGTCTTTGCCCAGGATGGAAAGGGCAGCCGTGGGACAGACCGCCAGACAGTGCTGGCAGCGGATACACCGGGACTCGTCGATGATCTTCGGGTATTCGTCAAGCTCGATAATCTCAGCCGGACAATCCTGGGCGCATTCGCCGCACTGGATGCAACGCTCGGTATCGATGGAAAACTGCAGCATTTGGTTCTCGTGGGTTGAGGACTTGAAAGCAATAGCTTTCATACATACCTCGGAACCCTATCTTTCTTCAATGTCTGGTGAAGAGCTGAGGATGGTTTTTTTTCAGAGCTTCAGCTGAGATGGTCTAAAGGATCCATTTGCGTTTGATGTTCCAGAGGCTCACTGTGAACAGACCCAGGCAGAATGCGGTCAGCACTGCCAGATCAAGGGTGTAGGGCAAGATATGCCCCCCGTGCACGGCCCCGTGCAGCAGGTCCGCCCCGTAGGTCAGCGGAAGGGCATAGGAAAGCGGCTTGAGCAGCAGGGGAAGACTTTCGATCGGGAAGAACAGGCCGCAGAGAAAAATCATGGGGAACCGGAAAAAGTTGGAAAAGGTCTGGGCCTCGAAGACCTCGCTCACGGCCACGGCGATGAACAGCCCCAGAAAGGTCGAGGCCACCGCGATCAGGACCACCGCCGGGAGGAAGATCCCCCAAACGACCCCGGAGAGGTCCATCAAAAACGCCGCCATCACCACCGGCACGAAGGCGTTGGCAATGCCGAACAGGATCGCACCGCTGGTTTTGGCCAGCATGAGCACCTCAAAGGGAATGGGGGCGAGCAGGAGCCGCTCAAAGGAGCGGTTCTTCTTCTCGAAAGTCACGGTCACCGCCAGCATGGAGGTGGTGCCGAAGAGGACGGAGATGGCCACGACCCCTGGCAGGAGCGAGGCAAGGTCCCCTGCTCCGTTTCCGGATTTGATGAAGAACATCCCGGTCCAGGCCAGGGGGAAGATGATGCCCCAGCTGATGTTCGGCGGCTTCAGGTAGTAGGTGCGCAGATCCTTGAGCAGAATGTTCCAGAAGGCTGTCCAGATCTTCATTTCCCGCCCCCGCGTTTTTCTTTTTCCGGACGCATGGCCTCCGCCTCTATCCCGGTGATCCTCGCAAACACGTCCTCCAGAGAGGGCCTGATCCTTCGGGCCTCCACCACTTCCACTCCCCGCTCCTCCAGGACGCGGACCAGGGGGCCTACCGGAACGGGCTCTCTGGACTCCACGCGGATCACCCCCGGTTCGGCACTGCTGAACGAAAGATTCGGAAAGGCTGTTGCCAGGGTCTCCCCGGAGGCGTGCAGATTGTCCGTGCCGG
>JBKHAV010000155.1:0-4219 GCA_046542715.1 Desulfovibrionales bacterium | reverse complement strand
CCGCCATGTTCGATGATTACGACGTCCTGGTGTTTGCCGGGTTTCAGGGCTGCGATTGCGAGGACCGCATCACCACGCTGGGCCGGGGGGGGTCGGACACATCGGCTGTGGCCATTGCCGCCGCACTGGAGGCTGAGGTGTGTGAAATCTACACGGACGTGGACGGCGTCTACACCACAGACCCCAATCTCTGCTCCAAGGCCCGCAAGCTGAAGAAAGTCACCTATGACGAGATGCTGGAGATGGCCAGCATGGGGGCCAAGGTGCTTCAGATCAGGTCGGTGGAGTTTGCCAAGAAGTACAATGTTCCGGTGCACGTTCGCTCGACGTTCTGTGACGAACCGGGAACAATGGTTATTCAGGAGGATGAATCCATGGAAGCCGCGTTGGTATCGGGAATCGCCTATGACAAGGATCAGGCCAGGGTCACCCTGGTGGACGTTTTCGACGAACCCGGAGTTGCGGCAACCCTGTTCGAGCCCATCTCCAACAACGGGATCGTTGTCGATATGATCGTGCAAAACCCCAGCCGCGAGGGTCGCACCGATATGACCTTCACCGTGACCAGGGGCGACCTCGATCAGACCCTCGCCATTCTGGAAAAGATCAAGGACGAAATCGGGGCCCGGGCAATTTTATCCGATCCCACTGTGGCCAAGGTCTCGATCATCGGTGTGGGCATGCGCAATCATTCCGGCGTGGCCGCCATCGCATTTTCCACCATGCGCAACGAGAACATCAATATTCAGATCATCTCCACGTCGGAAATCAAAATCTCCTGCCTCATCCAGGAGAAGTACACCGAGTTGGCCGTCCGGGCACTGCACGAAGTTTTCGGCCTGGACAAAGATCAAAAGGAAGCGTGCACCTGTTGACCTGCAGTCGTTTTTCAGAACCTGCAGGCCGCGCTGAACCCGGGATGGACATCATGACGGAAATCCAGATTTACGACACCACGCTCAGGGACGGAACCCAGGCGGAAGAAATAAACCTCTCCACCGAAGACAAGATCCGTATCTCCCACAAGCTCGACGAGCTCGGTGTCCACTACATCGAGGGGGGCTGGCCCGGTTCCAACGCCACGGACAGGAAATTCTTCAAGGAAATCAAAAAGTATCAGCTGAACCGAGCCAAGGTGGCGGCCTTCGGCTCGACGCACAACCCCAAGACCAGTGCGGAAAACGATCCAAACCTGAAATCGATTCTCGAAGCCAAAACCCGTGTGGTCACTCTATTCGGCAAGAGCTGGGACCTGCATGTCCGGGAGGCCCTGCGCATCCCGCTGGAACGCAACCTGGAGCTCATTGCCGACTCCCTCAGATTCATCAAACCCCACGTGGAAGAACTCTTCTTTGATGCGGAGCATTTTTTCGACGGGTTCAAAGACAACCCGGAGTATGCCATCTCGTGTCTGAAGGCCGCATTTGAGGCCGGCGCCGACCTTCTGGTGCTGTGCGACACCAATGGCGGAACCATGCCGTCTGAAGTACGGGAGATCGTCACCACGGTGTGCAGGGAACTGCCCAAGGCACGGATCGGGATGCACGCCCATAACGACTCTGAAATGGCCGTGGCCAACTCTGTCGTGGCTGTGGAAGCCGGGGCGGTCCAGGTTCAGGGAACCATGAACGGGTACGGAGAACGGTGCGGCAATGCCAATCTGTGCTCCATCATCCCCAACCTGGAACTCAAGTTCGACGGACAATACCGGTGTCTCCCTGAAGGCCGGCTGCAGATGCTCACCACCACGTCCCACTATGTCTCTGAAGTGGCCAACCTGCGCCAGTTTCTGCGCCAGCCCTTTGTGGGCCGCTCCGCTTTTGCCCATAAAGGCGGGGTCCATGTCAGTGCGGTCCTGCGAAACCCTCGGACGTACGAGCACATTCAGCCAAAAGCCGTGGGCAACCAGCAGCGTGTCCTGCTTTCCGATCTGTCCGGCAAGAGCAATATCCTGTTCATGGCCAAGAAATACGGGTACGAACTCGACAAAGACGACACCTCGGTTCACGATCTCCTGGCCGAAGTCAAGGAACGGGAAACGTGGGGGTACGAGTACTCCGCGGCTGAAGCATCTTTTGAACTGCTCTTCTTTCGGACCATGGGCTGGTCCAAACAGTATTTCCAGCTCCTGAACTTCCGGGTGGTGGACGCCATGCAGGAAGACGGGAAGGATCCCTCCATCGAGGCCACGGTCATGCTCAAGGTCCGGGGACAGGTTGAACATACCGCGGCAACGGGCCAGGGACCGGTGAATGCCCTGGACAAGGCCCTGCGCAAAGCTCTTGAACCCTTCTATCCCGGGCTCAAGGAGATGCGCCTCGTGGACTTCAAGGTCCGGGTCCTTTCCGGCATTGTCCGCGATTCCGGCGGCACCGCCTCTGTGGTCCGCGTCCTGGTGGAGTCCGCGGACAAGGATTCCCGATGGACCACCGTTGGAGTCTCCTTCGACATCATCCAGGCCAGCTGGAAAGCCCTTGTCGACTCGCTCAACTACAAGCTGTTCAAGGACGACCCCCAAAAATGGCCGACCAAGCTGGACAAAGGCAACGAATGACCCCGGACGCACCGTCTGTTCGGCTTCTGGTCCTTATCGACAACACGGCTCTTTTTCCTGAACTGTCCTGCGAATGGGGATTTTCCCTTGCGCTCACCTTGAAAAGCGGCGCCACCTGGATCTGGGATACCGGCCAAAGCTCCCTCTTTCTCCGCAACGCCCGGCTTCTCGGGCTCGACCTTGCCCGGGCAAAAGGGGTGGCCCTGAGCCACGGCCACTACGATCATACGGGCGGTCTGTCCGCTCTCATCGAACATGGGTTTCAGGGGCAGGTCTTTGCTCATGCTCGATGGAGCGCTCGACGATTCGCTGTTTCTCCACAAGGCAAGGCACGATCCATCGGCCCCCCTGATTCGGCTCTCCAGGCCCTGACGTCCGTCTCGACGCTCACCACATTACGCATTCTGGATGAAGAGTTGACCATGATCAGCGATATCACCCGCTCTCCACAAGCGTACCAGGCTGTCCAGGGATTTTACTTCGACCCTGAAGGGCAAAACCCTGATACCGTGCCGGACGACGCCGCCCTGCTCCTGAATACAGGAAGCGGCCCTGTATTGATCCTGGGATGCTGCCACAGCGGTGTGGCCAATACCCTGAAAACCGTGGGCGCCAGGACAGGGGTCAAACGGCTCAGGGCTGTAGTGGGAGGATTGCATCTGGTGAATGCCCCGATGTGGGCGGTAGAAGAATCCATTGAAGCTTTGCAGGCATTCGGGTCCCCTGAGGTTTATGCCGGGCATTGTACCGGGGAGACGGCCTTTGAGGCTTTGCGCCGGATGCTACCGGGCCGGGTGCATCCCATGGGCAGCGGTCTCGAACTCTTCTTTTGATCCGCGAAATTTCTCTATAAACGCGAGACAGAGCTCAACCACCCGGTCTCTGGTCTCGATATGGGTGGTGAGCAGGTGGTGACTGGTCACAGTCTCCATGATTGGAAGTAGTTCCAGGCTCTTGTGCCGCGATCCGGCCCGGCGGATGATCTCCCGGCTGTTTTCCACCCGGCATACCCGGTCACCAGGGGCGTGCAGCACCAGAAGCGGGGACTGAATAACAGGCAGCTTCTTTCGCACACGCTTCAGGCCCTGCATGAAGCTGTGCAGGCAGTGTAAGGCCTGCATGCCCCGGTACCCCTGGCAAGGGGCGATCTTCAACGATTCCGTGGAAGGGAGCGGGACAGGCCACAGGGGGCGGATGAAACGCAAAAATCCGACCAGAGGGAGGCGCCAGTCCGCCCCTTGAAACGGAAACAGGCGGTAGAGGGAAACCGGTGCGGCCATGGTCATGACTCCGGCCGGCCGGAACCGCTCCGCCAAGAGCAGCCCCAGGCTCCCCCCCATGGACAGGCCGGCCACAAAAACCTGGTCGCACTGTTTTTCCAGATTGAGATACGCCTCCACCGCCCCTTCCTCCCAATCCCCGAACCGGGTCCTGGAAAACTCCTCCATGCTCGAGGCATGCCCCGGCAGACAGGGAATGGAAACCGTATACCCCATCTTCCGCAACTTCCCCCCGAGATATTCCATCTCAAAGGGGCTCCCGCTATAGCCGTGCAAAAGCAGGCAGCCGATGCGATTGTTTCGGTTCATGAGATCAGGTGATACTGCATGGTGGTGGAGGGTTCAAGAAAGGAGGGAGGAAGAAATTCAAAATTTGAAATTCGAA
>JBKHAV010000038.1:0-21952 GCA_046542715.1 Desulfovibrionales bacterium | reverse complement strand
GGCGAAATCCTGGTTAGTGTCGGTAAACGCGGTCCCGGCGACAACAATCGAGCCTTCTGGCAGGACCATGACATCTCGGGCGCTGTCGTCCTTTCCCCGAAAATCAATTGCAACAGACCCCTGGTCACCAAAGGATTGGTCCAATGTGCCGTTTTCAAAGTATCCGACCAGGGCAAAATCTTCATTCACGGAATCTCTTGTCCCGGCCAGGATGATCCGCCCGGACGGCTGGACTGCAACCGCCGTCCCGGTTTCATCCCCTCCAAGGTCGGTGATTACCCAGCCGTCATCACCGAAACTCGTGTCCTGGTCACCGGGCGCGGCCCATGCACTCTGTAGTCCTGCCGCCCAGGCAACGAAGAGAAGTATTCGGATCCATACCTTTGTTGAGTGCATGAGGCCTCCTCCTGATAAGAGTTCGGATTGTAAACTATACCAGACGGATCTAAGGGGAGGAAGCGCAGCCTCGGAATTGGAGAGGAAAAAGAGGAGGTGCTCATTTTTTTGAACTGACGAAGTGTTCCATGAGCCTGAGATTTCGCTGATTGGCTTTGAACGCTGCGTCCCAGAGATCGCCGACAAGCGGGATGCTGCCGACGACTCCGTCAAGAGCGATGTTTGCGAGCATACGAAACTGCAGGCTCTTTGAAACACCAAGTTTTCGGGCCTGGTAAAATATCCAGAACGACGCGGCCGCTCCGACGGCATCGCCGACCCCGGGGATGAGTCCCAGAAGGGGGTCGAGACCGAACTTCCAGGGAGTTCCGGGCACGCGAAAGGAGCTGTCCAGGAGGTCGGCCAATTTTCGGGCTCGTTGCAGCGTGAGTTCCGACTCAGGGGATCTTGTAGATATCATGTGAAAACCCGGTTTCAGGGGGTTGCGCCCGCTCAATGGCATTTGTGACGGCAACGCCGGACATGGTCGACCTCGGTGAGGAAGAAAGAGTATGCGGTGCATGCAAAGACTTCATGACAAGAGTATGCTATCACGAAATACAAAGACGGTGAAAGCTTGCGTATCCAATAACCCAACCGGGTCGGGAAGCATATGGAACAATGCCGGGAGACCTTTTTGCAGGCGATGTTTGAGCCGGCACCTTGTTGGGAACAGAGGAAGGAGGATCCAATGCGATATGTATGGGCAATTTTTATGGGCAGCGTCATGGTCATGATCGCCGGAAGTGCGGTTTTGGCACAACATGGAACAGGCAGGGATGTGCAACGTGCGGTGGCGGTCATCGCTCCGATTGAAGGCGAACAGGTGCGGGGAGTGGTCCATTTCTCTCCTGACCGGAACGGGCTCAGCATCAAGGGGGAATTCTGGAATCTGGAACAGGGAAGCCATGGGTTTCATGTGCACAAGTACGGCGACTGCACGGCACCACGCCAGGATTCAGTCGGTCCGCACTATCTCCCGGTTGCAGCAGGGGATTCGAGCGGCCATGGTCATCAGGGTGGGCATGAGCACGGACATGCACAATACCACGGCGACCTGCCTCAAATAGAAGCGGGATCAGAGGGTTCCGTCAACTATGAAGCCACAGTCGATTCGCTGAGTCTGGAGGGTGAAAACTCCATCATCGGCAGGAGCCTTCTGGTTCATGATTCTGCAGGGGAAAAGATCGGATGCGGTGTGATTGGAGTCGGCAAGTAGCCGTGCCAGAAGCCAGAAGCCCGATTCCGCAAATATGTCCGCGCGGGCAGTAATCAGCTGATACAGTTCGACAGGAAGATGCTCATGTTCGAAAGGCCGGGGGGTGCCCCGGCCTTTCACTTGTGCACTCGTGAATGGGGAACTTTTGAGGTTACTCGTTCACCGCGCTTTCCAGAACCTGTTCCGGGGTGAACTCGGCTCTTCCTTCTTTGGAACGAAGCGTGCCGATGCCGTTGATCTTCACTTCCCCTTTTTCCAGTTCGTTGGCCAGAAGGGCTCTCATGACATAATACACCCGGAAGGCATCTTCCACAGAGGTGACTTTATCCGGAAAAGTGTCCCTGATCACCTTGAGGGTGGTCAGGGTGTACCCCTTGGTGTTTCCGAGCAGATCCCGGGCCCTGTCGATATCCGGGGGGGAGGTGTCGTGGTGGTGATCGGTGAGTTTGGGATCGGGCTCGAAATCAATGGTCAACGGTCCGTCACGCCGGACCGATTTGAACATGCCGATTCCTTCCAAGTCCACAGCGGAATGGATCTTCAGCCCGTTCACAATGATCGCCTTCATGGCATCATAGACCTGGTACGCTTCCTCAGGGGAGCTGAATTTGTCGGAAAAAGTGTCCTTCAAGGCATGGACGAGAGTGAGGTCAAACCCTTCAGCGAGACTGTGAACGCGTTCTCGTGACAGATTCAAATCAGGGGGTGTGACTTCGCATCGCTCATCAACGCAGGCCATACATACACCGGGATAGTCCAAATTAACCATAGTTTCCTCCTCATCTTTTATGTTCCTTCCCAGGGATCTAAAGGTATTCCACATTCCACTGTAGCGGAATTTGCAGGGAGCGCAAGCGATGAACCAAGAAAAGGTTGGCAGGCCGCTGAAAAAAAATCACGGAAGCGTATGACCGCGTTGTCCTGTTTTCCGAGGAATTTTGAATCATGCCTGGTGGGACTCCTTTAATTTCCCCGTCCCTTACCACGGCCCCCACCATTTTTGCCCTCGCCACCTTTGTTGTTTCCACCGTCGCCTTTTCCTCCGGTCTTGCCACCGTCCCGGTTCCCTCCACTCTTTCCGTCGGGTCCGCCCTTATTGCCGCTCCCTGTGTCATTTCCACCGGGTCCGCCTTTGCTGCCGCCACCTCGATCGTTCCCTTTTCCGCTCTTATTTCCGCCTTTGCCGCTTCCGCCCTTGTTTCCGCCGGATTTTCCGGACCTGCCGGAATTTCCGGGGTTGCTGCTTCCCTCGCGTGAATTCCCGCCGATCCCGCTGCCTTGATTTCCAGAGTCACCCGATTTTCCGGTTTGTCCGCCGCTTCCTCCGTCACCAGATGCGGGACCGGATCCGGGGTCGGCTGATCCATTGTCGCTGCCGGCATCACCGCCTGTATCGGCACCGCCATTTCCGCCTGATTCGCTTCCGGAACTTTCGTCAGCGCTGTTTTGTCCTTCGGAGTCGTTGCTTGGTGAAGATGGATTGCTCTCTCTTTCGAACCCACCACCATCCCGATGCCCGGACAATCCGAAGAACCCGAGTTTTGCTCTCGAGCCAATGGTGGTCGGGGAAGGGGCGAGCATGGCGGTCAGCGCTTCAAGGGAAAACCGGGCCTTGGCAAAGAGCCCTGCCGTGGCAATGAGACGAGTCCCAGGGGTCAGGAGCTGGGACTTAGCGCTGCCGTTTTCCGAGAGGGCGAGTCCGGAAAGCACGTATACAGAAGAGACGCCATGACTGACATAGACCAGCAGATCGGCTCTTTTGAACCAGACCTGGAACCAGGGAGCCGTAACCCTGATCGGCGTCGTGCATCTGAACCGCACCAGCCCCTGTTCCACCAGAAATGCCGGTTCATCCGGGGAAATGACGGTCAACCGGGATTCATCGGCAACGGCAATGGAATAGGTCGGCAGGTTCGGGGTGAGAAGAGCGTATCCGCCGGCACCGACCTGGATGCGGTCACCGGACTGCAAACGGGTGCTTTGAGGGGTGACCTGCTTGGCGGAACGTATGACAGTGGCCCGGCTGGATTTTGAAATGACGCGCGCATCAGATAAACCGGAAAGAAAGGGAGCCGAGAGCAGCAAAAGCGCAGTGATCAGTATGAAGGAAACACCTCTTTTGCCGCCGAATGAAAAGGGTATGATAGACATACCCGATATTGTAGCAGTTCAGGGGCGTCGATCAAGAACTGGATGCAAACTCTGCTCTGTGCCGCTCATATTTCATGAACAGCATAAGCCTTGGTGGTGTGGCGCGAAAGGACGAAACGGGCCACATTGAAAACCGGAATGCCCCCGGGGGTCATGCCCCGGGGCGAACCATGGTGGGCATGGCCGTGAAACGCCATGGCAACCCCATGTTGATCCAACACGTCGGAATGGCGGGACGTGCCCAGAAAGGGAAAAAGCTCCGGTGATTCCCCCTCCAGGGTGTCCCGGACAGGAGAGTAGTGCAAAATGGCCACCTTGCGGTCGGTCCGGAGTTCCTGGAGGGCCTGGTCGAACCGGGCCGCTTCGTCAATGCTTGTCTGCACAAAGCTCTTCAGGGAGCGTTCGCCGAAAACGTCTACGCGGCGGACCCCGAATCCCCCGCAAAACCCCTTGGTTCCCACGAACCCCACCCCGTTTATCTCGCAGCTGGTGCAGTCCAGCACACAGATGTCCTGCTGTTCCATCATGGCGACGAGGGTGCCGGCGTTGTCGTGTTCATGGTCATGATTGCCCACAACAGCGATTTTGGGCAGAGAAATGGCCTTGAGATCTTCGAGCATGACCTCCATTTCTTCGACAAGGCCTATGTTGGTGAGATCCCCGGCCATGACCAGGACATCGGCGTGCGCCTCCACATCAGAGAGGAGCTTTCCTGCAAGCCCCCGGGATTCGATCGTATAGTGCAGGTCGCCTATGGCAGCGATTCTCATAGCGGGTCTCCTTGTTCATCAACGGGCGGCATCCCCAGGGGGCGCGGGTCTTTTTCGCAGTCTCCATCGAACTGCAACGGGTCGAGCACCGTCCCGTAGCAGAGTTTGGTGGACACGTCCTTTTGCCAACGATTGCGGATCCTTTCAAAAAGCTCATGCATGAGGGGCTGAGGAAGATAGGAGGAGTATCCTGGATAGACAAAATCAAACAGGATGAGATGCCAGAGCAAAAGCGTGCTGTCCTCGCCCAGAATCTCCAGGAGCCTGTCCCAGTCGATTCGGCCTTTTTTAGCCTTGATCAGGTGGACGATATCAGAGCCGTCAAAGCGATCGCGTCTGGCAACGTACATTTTGGAGGCGATGAGTTCTTCAATGCCCAGAACATGAGTCGGCACTCCGAGTATCTCCACCGGGACAGCCGAACGGAACCAGTCCCGCGTAATGCGGATGCAATTGTTCTGCAGACCAAAGATGATATCCATAAAAAATGGGGGAGCGTGGACTTTTGCCAGCCAGTAAACATCAGTGACCTCCACCCGGAATCCGCCTGTGGATGTGGCCTCAAGGATTTTCCGCAAATCCCTGGGCCGGAGAAAGACATCCAGATCCTTGGTATCCCGGAAGACCGATGTGTAGGCACCGACGGCAAATGCTCCTCCCACGGCATAGGGAACGTCGATTTCGTTGAGAAGGCGAAGCCAGGTGGAAAAGCATTGCTCTTCCACAGGATCAAGAGAAATGTGCAGTTTCCTGGGCGAACCCTCGGACATGGTGTGCGTGCTCCTTGTGAATATGGCGCTTTTCTTCGCAAGGTAGCATACAACGATGAAAAAAACAGGGTTCAGAGACAGTTCCCTCCCTGGGAGATCGCAAAGGATCAGGGGGAAAGGGTAGGGTTATTCTTCTGAAGGGGGATACGTGCTCGGGTTTGGCAGCTCATCAGGCGAAATCTCAAGGGCCAGAGCCACTTCCCGGAGCTTTGCCTGAAAGCGCCGGGCGTTTTGTTCAGACATGCGCATCACGAATTTCTGGGCTTGAGAACGCTCTTCCAGGGCGGGGTCGAGAAAGCTGTAGGTGACGACTTTTTGCCGCACCGGCACGGGTTCAGTCAACACCGGTGCCCTGAGAAGTTCCAGGATGGAGTTCTTCACGGCCGCGTTGAAGTCCCCTTCCGGGTAGCCTATCTTCTCGTACGTCTCCTGGAAGAGCGGATAGAGGTCCTCATAAGTCTCCACGGCTTCCGGGGTGTTCAAGGACTCGAACACGGCCATGAACTGGTCGTACCGGTCCTCTTCCCGGGCGGGAAGATAGAGTTGCCCTTCCCGTTCGATGGGTTCAAAGGGCTCCTCCGGCTGGAGAAAAGGAAGGACCTGTGCAGGACTTTTTCCCCGGGACACGAGGTCCACAGCAGCCACAAAACGTTCGGTGATGTCCTCGGTCGCAATCCATTTGAGCCAGCGGGGATTCTGCGAGAGTTCGGCCGCCATCTTGCGCACAAAAGCATCGGATCGTTCCAGCACGAACCTGCGCACTTCAGAGGGTTCATCGCCGGGTTCTGCTCCTGGGGAATCATCCATGCCCTCGGGAGGAGTCCCTGGTTGTCGCTCTTCCGGTAACTGAGTCTGTTCGCCGGGTGGCGCGGTTTCAATGGGATCTTTGTCGGGCCAGAATATGAACACCATCAGGAGTATGATCAATACACCGATGACAATGGCTGCCGCTGCCACGATTTTCTTTTTGTTCATAACCACCTTTCCACTCCCGGCCATAGCTTCATGGATGTACCCTACCACCTGAAATGCCAAAATAAAAGGCGAAAAAAAAAGCCGCTCCGGGAGGGGAACCGGAGCGGCTTGTTTGGGGCCTTACCTTTGAGGGAAGGCTGTTAGGAAGGCACTTTCTATGTAAGGCTTGGAACCGGGTTGTCAACAGGGGTGTGGATAATTTTGGCAGAATAACAATCCGCTCCGCACAAAGCCCGGAGGGATTGGGAGCCCTCTTAAAAAATCGAAAAGGCAACAAGGAGGAGTCAGAAGAAGCTCGTTGCATATCCGGCGCATCGTTTTGGATGCATATCACTCCCGTGCGTACCGGTCCAAAAGCACGGGTATCAGAAAAGAAGCATAGATTTGCCAGGATTTTTTCCCGTACCCTCCGGCCATGAGGTAGGCTTGGGAAATTTCCCTTCGTTTGAACCAGTCGTACAAAAACATATCCCGGGCATAGAGTTCCTCCCGGTTGAGCTTGAGCGTTTTCGTCCCGGGCAGTTCGTCGTGCTCGTAAGGGTCGCTCCCGTCGACAACGACAACCAGATCCGGTCCTTTGCCGCTGCAAAGCGCGAACAGAAGTCTCAGCCCGTGCTCCAGGGCGTCTAGATAAAATTCCTCCCCGCCGGCCTCGATGGGGATGTCCACTGTGGAGGGATACCTCCAGGGCTGAAGTCTGCCGTGTTCGTCAAAAGCCGGACTGTCAAGAGGCCAGCCCCGGGCCATATGAATGGAAAGGGTCATAGTTTGCTCGTCTTCCAGGCAGAGCGCAGCGGTTCCATCTCCTTTGTGGGCGTCCACATCGATGATCCAGGCCCGTTCGATCCTCCCTTCCGCCCTGAGTTTGCGGATGGCGATGACGATATCATTGAGCAGACAGAAACCGCGGCCTCTGCTGTGCATGGCATGATGCATGCCCCCCCCGAGAAAATAGCAGAACCCGGATTGAAGGGCCTGTCTGCAGGCCTGATGGGTGCCGCTGACATTGGCCAGAGATTTGACCACGAGTTCCTGCAGCGGCTTTGTGGCGCGATCAGGAGCGTACCGTCCGGAGGTGAGGTCATCCTTGTCCAGTTCATAGGCTTCCATGATTGCCGGTTCAGGGTGATCTGACAGCAGCTGGTCGACATATTCCGGTGCATGAACCCTGACGAGGTCGTGGCGGGTGATCGGGTCCATTTCGCCCGAATAGAGCCAGTGTTCCCGAAGCGGGCCGAGGCGTTCGTGGTCAAGAAGTGCACGGTACACCCCGAGGGCTCTGTCCCCGGACTGGGGGATGGCAATGCCGTACTCGTTGAAATCCTTGAGAGCGTGTTCGTGAAGCAGGATCATGGCAGCCCTTGTACTGAACGGTTGAACCCCTCGGCATTAAACGGTGAGCAGGCGAGTGTCACCTCCAGATGCTCGGGATCATGGCTGAGGAGACTGAAAACATTGCGTGCGTGTATCAGTTTCCGCAAAGGAAGCTACTTCCTGAAAATCCAGAATAAAACGGAAACCACGATGCTGACCAGGATGGACGTGGTAATGGGGATGAACACTTTGAGCCCCGGCCGGTCTATGATGATGTCTCCGGGGAGTCGTCCCAGGTGAAGCTTGGCCAGGATGGGCCATACCAGTCCCAGAGTCAGGATCACAATGCCGAAGATGATCAGAAAGCGTTGCATGGATGCTCCTTCAGCAGGAGTGTACAGCTCTCCTGCGTCAGGATCAAGAAGGTGGAGGGAAAAGAGAAGGCCCCTGCCGCTTCAAGCGGCAGGGGCCTTGGAAAACTCTTTGTCCGAAAAGGCTATTCTTTGGAGATGCACTCGGCCGGACAGGAGTCGATCGCTTCGTCGACACAATCGGCATCCGCATCGGCATTCAGTACAGTGGCCTTTTCAGTGTTCTCGTCCATTGCGAACACTTCAGGGCAGACTTCCACACACGCTTCGCAAGACATGCATTCTTCTTCATCGATGATGATCGCCATTTCGTCCTCCTTGGTAATTCACGGGAAATGAGTCGGCGTACCAGCCGAACAAAGTGTCAACCTGTATAGAAAAAAATGAGAAAAGGAAATACCCTGAATCAGGGACTTCAGGCCGATCGGTCCTCTCCGGAAGCAAGTTCCAGGCGAAGTTTTCTGAAAAAGGACACTTCCAGCGACTTCCCTTGCCAGAGGACTTCACGTTCGTCAACAAAGGCTTTCAAAACAGCAGGGCCAAGAGCATAAGGTTCCGGCGACTGTTCCAGGACATGCCATCGAAACGGGTGTCAGGGACGTGATAAGCCCGACCGGGTCGGGTTCAAACTCTCGGTCCGAGGGTTCAAGACGAAGAATGGTTCTCATCATCGTAACATTGCAGTAGAATGGGGCTGTTCATCATCAGCCTGGAGGAGAAGCATGCGATCAAAAATCCTGAGTCTGGCCGCTGTGCTGCTCTTTGCCTCTTTGGGGCAGGCCGCTGAAACCGTCACCCTTACCATCCCCAATGGATTTCTCACGGGGAGTGATTTTCTGGAAATGTCCCAATCGGAACAGAGCGGCTATGTCATGGGATTCGTAAACGGGTTGACGGTCTCCCCGCTTTTGGGCGCGGATGAAGAGACCCTGCGCAGCATGGAGGACACCGTTCTCGGAAGTGAGATCACCAATCTGGAGTATGTCGAAATGATTGTCGGGTATATCCGGGCCAACCCGTCACATCTCCAGCGGGGGCTGAACATTCTCAGCCTGGAGGCGCTTTCCGCGACATTCAACCCGGATCTCTGACCGGCCGGATGAACGCCTTGCAAGCTCTGTCGAGGTTACGGGACTGGTGGTCTGAAGTTTCGAATGGCAGGGCGGACAGCTGGCCCAAAAATGTTCAAGTTCCTGACGTGAGAAACTGCACCGTGCGCTTTTCCGCCCAGGAGACACCTTTTCGGTCAAGGCCGAGGAAGCCGACGTGACCTCCGGACCGGGGGCATTCCAGGTGGAGATACGGTGAGGCGGCTGCCTGGGCAAGCGGGAAGCAGGTAGGGCTGAGAAAGGGATCGTTCAGGGCGTTCACCAGCAGCGTGGGCCGGTCGATCGCTTCCAGGAAGCGGTTGGCGCTGCAGGTTCTCCAGTAGTCCAGGGCGCTGGAAAAGCCGTGCAGGGGGGCGGTATAGCGTTCGTCGAACTCCTGGAACGTGCGCAGAGACGCGATTCCCCGAAGATCAAGAATTCCGGGGAACCGTTGATCTTTTTCCTCGACCTTTCGCCTCAGCGTCCTCAGGAATTTGTGCATGTAAACCCGGTTTTCATATCTGCCCATGGCCAGCGCAGCCCCTTCCAGGTCGCACGGCACAGAGAAAACAATTGCGGAACCGACCTCTGCAGGGACTTTGTCCGGATCTTCTCCAAGGTATTTGAGCGTCTGATTTCCGCCCATGCTGAAGCCGACAAGCACCGCCTTGTGGTACCTGCCGACCCGCAATCCATGGCGCAGAGCGGTATGCAGGTCATCCGTCACACCGCTGTGATACAGACGCAAGGTCCTGTTGGGCTCGCCGGAACAGCCCCGGAAATTGAGGGCCAGGACGTCCCAGCCATGGCTGTGGAGCATGTGGGCCATGCCCAGGACATACTTGCCCCGGCTGGATCCCTCCAATCCATGGGAGATCACGGCCAGTCCGGGAAAACCCGCCCTGAGCCAGTCCAGATCCAAAAAGTCCCCGTCTGGAGTGGCAATCCGTTCACGGCGGTAGTTCACGTGAGCTGATTTGCGGAAAAGAGCGGGATACATGGTCTGGACATGTCCGCTCCCCAAGCAGAAACGGGATCGATAGAAGGAGGCGATAACCGGCATCACACGTACGTACACGAGCCGCCATGCGAGAGGCAAGCGGGTGCGATGCATCCCGGTTTTGGATTCCATTCATCGGAAATTTGAACACCTCGGACAGGGAAGAGCGTTTGTTTCGCGCCTTCCCAGGAAGTTTTGCTTTTCGCCTCCGGTTGACAATGGTGTGAATGAGAGTATCTTCGGGGATGCTCGTTCGCCGCGGTTGCGCTGCTTGAGCGCAATGCAGTGACGAGCTTTTTTTTGGCCATGCGGCGGTATGCCGCTTTCTTTTTTCTTTTTTTGAGGAGTTTTTGATGAATCTTTATGTTGGGAATCTTCCCTGGAGCGCGTCGGAAGAGGAAGTCCGCGAAACTTTTTCGCAGTACGGTGAAGTGAACTCGGTAAAACTGATCACAGACCAGTACACCGGCAAACCTCGTGGTTTCGGATTTGTCGAGATGGACGCCCAGGGCGGTTCAAAAGCCATCGATGAGTTGGACGGCAAGGATTTCGGAGGCCGCAATCTCAAAGTCAATGAAGCCAGGCCGCGCACCGAGAGACAGCCTCGCTGGTAGACGTATATCTTCACACCGGGACCTTCTCAGCCGAGAGCGGGTCCCGGTGTTTCCCTCACCTCTCGGCACTATTCTTTTCAGCACACCTTGAGCCGACCATGAAGGTCCGGCATTTCCTATACGAGCGGAAATCCGCTCCCAACACCTCAGAGACAGGAGGCCCTATGGCGAAAGAAGAAGCCATTGCGGTTGGCGGCATCGTTCAGGAATCCCTCCCCAATGCCATGTTTAAAGTGGAACTCGAAAATGGACACGAGATCCTCGCCCATATTTCAGGAAAGATGCGCAAATTTCGGATCAGGATCACTCCAGGCGATCAGGTCACTGTTGAATTGTCCCCCTACGACCTGACCAGGGGAAGGATCACCTTCCGCAAGAAATAGAATGATTTCCATTGACTCGTCCGCGAAATACGGTAGAAAAATAGAATCCTGCTCCGAGCATCCGCAGCCAGCGCTCGGCATCCCCGGAGCGGGATCATGTTTATCGGAATTCCGGCGGTCGGGTCAGGGGGGCCGGGCCTGCGCGGATCCGCTACCTTTCAGCAGGAGAGCATTGTGAATATTTATGTGGGGAATCTTCCCTTCAGCGCTACGGAAGAGGATGTGGAAAACTTGTTCGCCGAATACGGCAACGTCACATCGGTGAAATTGATCACTGACCAATACACGGGCAGGCCCAGGGGGTTCGGATTCGTGGAGATGGATTCCGAGGGCGGAAAAAATGCTGTCAAGGCTCTGGACGGCGCTGATTTCCAGGGCCGCAACCTCAAGGTCAACGAAGCCCGGCCCAAGCCCGAGCGCCAGCCGAAGCGCTGGTAGTCCGTAATTTTCAAGACCCGCGATCTTCGCGGGTCTTTTTTGAAATGGCCTTCCCGGCATCCCTTCCATGGGTGCTCGTTTCTCCACCAAGCCTTCTTCTCACCACTTCTTTCCACGAAACATCACGAAGTCCATTGCATCGGTCTGGAAATTGCGCCATTCTGCATGGATGGACTTCCCGGGGTTTTTTGTTCTCTTCATCATCATCGTGGTCGCAGGGGTGGTCCTGTTTCGATTCGCAGGCCGGATACGGACAGGAACGGACTATCCGTACGTGCGCAGGAAAACCGTGTTTTCAAAATCTGAGCGTTCCTTTCTGCGGGTTCTGGATCAGGTGCAGCAGGGACGGTTCAGGGTGATGGGCAAGGTCAGTCTGGCGGACCTGATCCAGGCGGCGCCTAGTGTTTCAAAAAGAGAGCACAGGAGTGCGATGCACCGGATCTGCCGCAAGCACGTCCATTTTGTGCTTCTTACCCCACAGACTCTGGCGCCGGTGTGCGCCATTGAACTGGTGGACAAAAAAGAGGGGACTTCGCGGGGAAAAGGCGTGGACAGAGTTGTAGAAAATGCCCTGAACGCTGCCGGGATTCCCCTGGTCCGCTTTGCCCTCAAAAGCTCCTACTCCCCAGAGGAGATCGCCTCCCGTTTGTCGGAACTTCTCGATTTGACCGCATGGGAAACACTCCCTGCAGCGCAGAACTGCCCGGAATGCGGTGAAGCCATGACCAAGCGCAAAGCAACCGGGGGCCGTTATGCCGGAAGAACCTTCTGGGTTTGTCGGAAGCAGGGATGCCGCACCTTTATTCCCCTTTCCAGGGAATAGGTGCATTTTTTCGGTTCAGCTTTTCCGCGATGTCTTGGTGTATACGCTCGAGATCACCTGCTCGACCTGAGAGGATCCGCAGTGGGGGCAGGAGACGGTTCGCGTGCCGACCTCCGCTACCGGCATGGTTTCGGAAAATGTTTTTTTGCAGCCGGTACATTGAAATTCATACATGGGCATACCTGATCTCCTGTGGCTTTCATGAGTTTGGATCGCGCCATTTGGGAAGTCAAACAGGGCAATGTTCATCACGGTGATGACCTGCCTTATGCCGACCTTCGCAGCAGTTTGATAACCGCTATTATACATCGGCAACAGGGGAAGGAAAGAACGGATTCCCCAAATTGGAGGGATTCGGATTTCCAGTACTTTTTTGTATGTAGGGGTACCTTTTGCCTTCTAGCGCAAGAGAAAAATTGATATAGACCTCTTCATCTGCTTTTTTGAAGAATATTTAGGAGCCTATGAAACCTCATACCGGGAGAATGGCAGAGATCTCCAGCGGAAACGGCCGAGTCGAGTTGACCGGACGGTTGAACAGCAGGGGAGTCGCTCAGGTCTGGCGCAGTGCTGTGGACGTTGCAACGGATAAAGGGGAGCTGGTCATTGATGCCTCCGGGGTGGAGTATCTGGATGGTGCCGGTGCCGCCTTGATCGCACGGATGGAGGAGGTTCGGGTCCGAAGCGGGGGATTCGTCAAAATCCAGGGTTTGCCGGACGAGTATGTCCCCTTGCTGGAGATGTATCGGGAAGAGAATCGCAGGCGCCCTGAACCCGAACAGCCCCACCGGTTCAGTTTCCTGGAGCAGGTCGGCCGTAAAGGCATGATGGTTGGCGGCAACTTTCTGGATCTGGTCGCGTTTCTCGGGGAATCAACAGCCTCCCTGTGCCGCTGCATCTCCTCTCCCCGCCGGGTGCGATGGAAAGAGGTCTTTTCCATTGCCGAAACAGCGGGCATCAATGCCTTGCCCATCATCTTGCTCATCGGGTTTCTCATGGGCCTCGTCCTTGCCTTTCAATCCTCGATTCCGCTGCGCATGTTCGGGGCCGAGATTTTCATTGCCGACATGCTGGGGCTGACGATGTTCCGGGAGATGGGCCCGCTGACCACAGCAATCCTTCTGGCCGGAAGGTCGGGATCGGCCTTTGCCGCAGAGATCGGGACCATGAAGATCAATGACGAGATCAACGCCTTGCGGACCATGGGGGTTTCCCCGGTCCAGTTTCTGGCTGTTCCCCGGATCATTGCGGCCATCGTCATTGCCCCGATTTTGAATATTTTCTTTATTCTGCTTTCCTTCATAGGGGGGGCAGTGGTGTTCCTGAGCCTGGGGTATCCCATGGTCACCTATGTGAACCGGATCGGAAGCGTCGTCAGTCTCGACGACATGCTCGGCGGGATGTTCAAGGTCGTTGTGTTCAGCATCGTCGTCGCTGTTGTCGGCTGTCACAAGGGATTGACCACCGGGATCGGGGCAAGCGCAGTGGGCGACTCCACCACATCTTCCATGGTCGCCTGCCTGGTGCTCATCTCCATACTGGACGGTGTGTTCGCCGTTGTTTACTTCGCGCTGGGGATCTGATCGTGATATCGTCTACAGATTCAATCATCGAAGTGGAAAGCCTGAACTTCGGCTACGGGGGCAAACCAATTCTCAAGGATATATCCTTTTCCGTCCAGCGGGGGGAAGTTTTCTGCATCATCGGGGGGTCGGGGAGCGGAAAGTCCACCCTCATGCTGAACATGATCGGACTCCTGGAGCCCTCTTCCGGCAGTGTGCGAATAGAGGGCGAGAGGATGACCTCCCTGGACCAGGGTGTACGGCAGGATATCCTCTCCAGGTTCGGGGTCATGTTTCAGTCCGGCGCCCTGTTCGGGTCCATGACCATCCAGGAAAACCTGCGCCTGCCCCTGGAGGAGTTCACGGAGTTGCCTCAGGAGGCCATGAATCTCATCGCCTCCCTCAAGCTTTCGCTCGTGGGGCTTGCCGGGACTGAAAATCTCTATCCCAATGAATTGTCAGGCGGAATGCAGAAGCGGGCGGCCATAGCCCGGGCCATGGTCCTGGACCCGAAAATCATCTTCCTGGACGAACCATCGGCCGGACTGGACCCGATTACCCAGGGCGAGCTGGACTTGCTGCTGCTGCGTATCCGCGACGCCCTGAACATTACTTTTGTGGTTGTTACCCACGAACTGCCGTCGATCTTCACAGTTGCGGACAGGGTACTCATGCTGGACAAGGACTCGAGATCCGTGGCCGTGATCGGTCCTCCGAGACAACTCAGGGAGCACGCGGATCAGGAGTGGGTGCGGCGATTCTTGAGCAGAAAGGTGGAAACGTAGTGACAGGGAAATCAACATATTTCAAGGTCGGCCTCTTTCTTCTGATCGGGCTGGCACTTTTGACCGCTGCCCTGGTATTTTTCGGGCTGAGCAGTTCTTTTCAGGAAACCATCCCGGCGGAGTCCTATTTCGATTACTCGGTGGAGGGGCTGGAAACCGGCTCCATGGTCAAGTACCGGGGAGTGGATGTGGGAAGAGTGGCCGACATCGGGCTGGTCGTGGACGAATACCCGGATGCCTCACCCACGCTGCAGCGGCATGTCCTCGTGCGCATGGATCTTTTCCGGAAAAGGATCAAGGCATTTGCCGATGATGAACCGATACGGTCTTTCCACAGAGAGATCGAAAAGGGGCTTCGGGTTCGGGTCTCGGTCCAGGGGTTGACCGGGGGGGGCTATCTGGCGCTCGACTACCTGAGCCCGAACCGCAATCCAGTGCCGACCGTGACCTGGGAGCCCGATTCACTCTATATTCCCTCGGCCCCGAGTACGCTCAGCCGGGTGGAAAATATGCTGGACACCTTTTCCGGGACCATGGAGCGAATCGATTTCGAAAGCCTGGTCGACTCGCTCGGCACTCTTATGGGAGAGCTGAACAGGGTCATCGAGGGTGCCGGGGAGGAAGACCTGGCCCGGCTCCTGGCCCAGACACTGACGGAAACGCGAGACCTCACCGCCCGGCTCAACCAGATCGTGGGGCAGCCCGAAGCCATGACGATCATTCCGCGGGCGGCAAATGCGGCCGAAAATGTCGAAGCGCTCACCCAGGACATCGAAGGGGACCTGACCCTTGCAGTTCAAAACATTCGCCAGGCTTCAGAGGTTATTGTCGATATCTTTACCGATCCCGGACTGCAGAAGGGATTGAGCAGGTTGCCCGGGGTGATGGAAAATATCAGCAGTGCTGCAGAGGAGATCAGCCAATCGGCCGACGTTATGAGCTCCACGGCCTCGAACCTCAACGAGTTGACCATCAACCAGCGGCGAAAGATCGATACGCTTCTGGAAAATCTCAATGCTGCGGCCAGGAATTTTCAGGAACTCTCGGAAGAGTTTCGTCGAAATCCCTCGAGCCTGTTCTTCAGCAGGCCCCCGGAACAATCCCCGCTGGACCGATAGGAGAACATCGTGAAACCACTTCTCAGCGCCCTGATGGCCATGACCCTGGTTTTTTCAGGCTGTACTTCCATGCTCCAGCAGGAGCGTCCTCAACGGCAATTTTTCGCACTGGAGGTCACCCGGCCAGGTGATCCGCTTCCCGATCCCCAGTTCAAGGGCACCTTGAACGTTCGCAATTTCACGGTTTCCCCGGCATTCAACCGCCGCAACCTGGTCTACCGCATGGGGGAAGCGGCATATGAATCGGACTACTATAATCTCTTTCTGGTGGATCCGGGGGAACTTGTCACCCAGGAGACCACGGAGTGGCTCAGGGACGCCAACCTCTTTTCCGCGGTGATCATGCCCGGAAGCGGACTTGAATACGCCTACTCCCTGGAGGGAAATCTCATCGAGCTGTATGGCGACTTTGCCGAGGGCAAGGGAGCAGCCGTGGTCAGGATCCAGTTCTTTCTGCTCAGGGGACAGAACGGAAGATCAGGCGTCCTCTTGCAAAAGCGATACAATCACAGGGTTCCCCTGGCCGAGCGGAGCCCGGAAGCCCTGGTGCAGGGGTACAACCAGGCTCTGGCGGCCATACTCTCGGAACTGGTCGAGGACATGACAGGGATCGGACCATGATCGATGCCGGCAGCGTAATCCTCAGGCAGTTCAGATCACTCCATGAGATAATACAGCCCCGAGGGCAGAATTATGCGGCTCAAAGGACCGAGTTGATCGATTACGGTCCTGGGTGAGGGAGCGAACATTCCCTGCAGCAGGTCCTGCAGCGGACTGGCCGGTTCGCGGTGGCGGACAAAGACGATCTCTTTTGTGTCGTGCGCGGCATTGAGCCGGTCCCTGAGCTGATCCAGATAGAGAACATCGTCAACGAGCTTCATCTCCCTGGCCTGCTTGCCTGTAAAAATCCTGCCTGTGGCGGCTTTTTCCAGCTCTTCCTGGCTGATATTCCGGTTGGAAAGAATCGTGTCCAAAAATGCGCCGTAAGCGTCACCGATCTGTTCCTGAATGATCCGCTCCTCTTCGGATGTGAGTTCCTTGAAGGGGCTGCCCATGTCCTTGTACTGTCCTTCCTTGAATATGCGGACCTTCACGCCGAGTTTGTCCTCGGCGAGTTTCTGGACGTTCATGGACTGAAAGATCACCCCGATGGACCCGATCATGGCCTGAGGTGCGGAGAAGATAGCCGAAGCAGGAGCGGCCATGTAGTATCCCCCGGATGCCAGGAGTCCGGGGGCGTAGACGTACACCGGCACCTCTTCGGAATTGAAGATTTGAATCAGTCGGGCGAGTTCGTCCGAGGCGGCCACGGAGCCGCCGGGGGTGGTGATGTTGAGGACCACCCCGTTGAGGTCTGTCCGCTCCCGGAAGGCGTCGAGTTCTTTCCGGACCCGGGAAGGGGTGATGTACGTCTGGGTGGTCAAAACGCTTCCAGGCACCATTGCTTCGTGCATGATGGTCCCGCTGAGGTCCATATAGCCGAACAGTGCCGTATCCTCCCCGATCTCAGGGGCGGCCCCTCTGATTCGATTCAGTCCCGAGTCCATGTATTCCCAGGGCGGTGTGGGCTCGGGCCGGACAAAGAAGACTGCCAGCACCACGACCAGGAGCACTCCCCAAAAAGCCATTTTGATCCATTCCGCAGGCCCACGCTTGATCTTGACCAGAGTGGGCTTCTGTCTCTCCTCGTTCATCTGTTTCCTCCTGTTTGAGGCAGAAGCGTATCAGAATCTCCATCGTGAAGAAATAGAGGAAAATTGACGAAGTACGGAGGGGAGAAGGACAGCGCGCCCTCGTCCCATTGGCAAGCCGGACGAATTATCGTAGGCACAAACGATAACTCCCCTTCAGCCGGGACGGATTGAGGAGATGGAAAATGCTGTTGGGTGTGGATCTTGGGATCAGGACCGGAATAGCCTTGTACGATCCGCATGGAAAGCTTCTGCAATACAGATCGCAGAACTACGGGACCATGACCAGGCTGAGGCGGGGTGCTCACGGGGTTATGCAGGAAACACAAGGGTTGTCCTGGCTGGTCCTGGAGGGCGGAGGGGCAGTGGCTTCCCTGTGGCAGCGGGAAGCGGAAAAAAATTCGATACGGGTCATCACCATCGGCGCTGAACAGTGGAGAAATGATCTTTTCCATCCCAGGGCACGCAGGACAGGGGTAATGGCCAAGGAAAGCGCGATTGAAGCGGCCCGCCTGATCATTGCCTGGTCCGGAGCCTCCCGGCCGACCACCCTGCGACATGATGCGGCCGAAGCCATCCTGACGGGATTTTGGGGCGTGCTGCGCCTGGGATGGCTCAATGCAGTACCGGGATCCCTGCAAAACAGCCTGAAATCTCCACCTTTCCTCAGGACCAACGAAAAGCCATGAAAAGAATATCGCACCGTGCTATGTTCCTCCCATAAGGAGGACACGGCAATGAAGAAAATCTATATCGGCAATCTTCCCCTCAACACTCGAGAAGAACGGGTCCGTTCTCTTTTCGAGAGTATAGGGCCGGTCTTTGAGGTCGAACTTTTTCCGGACGGAGAAACCGGCGAGCCCCAAGGGTTCGGGATGGTCTGCATGGATGACGCAGCAGCCGAACGAGCCGTTCTGGCATTGAACGGAAAACGGCTCGAGGGCTATCGGCTCAGGGTCGACTTTGGCGGAGACCCGGAGACCGAAGTATTGCAGGAGGACCTCGAACCAACCAATTGAGCGGTTCTTCCTGTCAGCGTATCCAGGAGCAGTTTTTCTCTCCTGTACTTTTTCTGTACTGCCCCTTTCTGATCAAACCGTACTGGCCAAAATGCAATGGACAAGAACTGCTGAAGCCCAATATGGATGGGCTTGCACTGGTTGACCTGAATCTGATCGATCGCCCACCAATCACATTCGCCGTGGAGGAACATATGAGAAGAGTTGCGCTGATTCTGGTGATGGCTTTTACAGTATGGGGAGCCGGGACATCCGGGTATTGCGCGGACAACGACACCTATTCTCAGGCCGAGATTCGGGCTGAGGTCGAGGGCTTTTTCGAGGAGACCACCGCAGGTCTGGCTGATATCATCGAAAAGATCTTCAAGGAGCGGGGAAGGCCGAACGGTTTCATCAAGGGTGGTGAAGGCGGCGGCGCCATCTTCGTAGGGTTGCGGTACGGGGAGGGCACCCTGCAGCTCAAGAGCGGGTCGACCCGGAAGGTGTACTGGCAGGGTCCTTCCGTTGGATTTGATCTCGGGGGGAATGCCTCCAAGGTCTTTACCCTGATCTACAACCTCAATGACCCGCAGGAAATATTTCAACGGTTCCCCGGCGTGGACGGCAGCGCCTACGTTGTGGGCGGATTCAGCATGAACTACCAGCAGAGCAATGAGATCATCCTGGCGCCCATCCGTACAGGCGTAGGGCTCAGACTGGGGGCCAATGTTGGATATCTGCACTATACTCAAGACAAACGATATAATCCTTTCTGACACTCCAGGAAAAATTCTTCTTTGGATTCAGCCCGGGCGGGGACTGCCCCGCCCGGGCTGAATCGTTCATTCGCCTTTCCTGTCATGGTGCCTCCTGCGTGATCATTCAGGCCCCCCACAATTGAGCGGAGTGACTCCAGCATTTCGAACGTTGCAGGACTGATTTTCCTTTTACCATGTATTTCTGGTACAATCCTCCTTATTCAAAGGAGAATTTCTAGTGCGACAGGTGAGACGCCTTGGAAGAACAGCGCACGACGTCTTGCAGGAGAGAGGAGGCCGAAATGATTCAGACATACCACGGAGTTGTCCGCGGAAGGGTGCAGGGAGTCTTTTTCAGGTCCTGGACCAGGGAACAGGCTCAGGATTTGGGACTGACCGGATGGGTTCAAAACCGGGCGGACGGTTCTGTAGAGGTTGTCGCACAGGGGAGCAGGGACACACTGGAGACATTTGAGCAAAAGCTGCATCAAGGTCCAGCGGCTGCTAGAGTAGATTCGGTTGAAGGCAGTATCAGCCAGGGTGATGAATCGTTTGACGGGTTTGAGATCCGGCGCTGATCCGGGCAGCCGGGGCATTGTGAAAAACGAAAGGAGACTGAAATGGCACAACTGATCGACCGCATGCTGCGCGCGGCAAAGCTTGAACAGGGATTGTACGAGGAAGTGGAAGCGGATACCGGGGCATTGGGTCAGGCGATTCTGGTCGTGATCATCGCAGGCGTGGCAGCAGGAATCGGGACTTTGGCCATGGGAGGAATCCAGGGACTGATCATGGGAACTCTCTCGGCCATTCTCGGCTGGTTCGTCTGGGCCTATCTCACCTATTTCATCGGCACCAAACTCCTGCCGGAATCCCAGACAAGCTCAAACCCAGGGGAGCTTTTGCGCACCATCGGGTTTTCCAGTTCCCCGGGAGTGATCCGGGTGTTCGGCTTTGTCCCGGGAGTGGGACAGATTCTGTTCTGGGCTGCCGGGATATGGATGCTGGTGGCGATGGTTATCGGGGTCAAAGCGGCCCTGGACTACACAAGCACCTGGAGGGCGGTCCTGGTCTGCTTCATCGGGTGGGTGATCCAGATCGTCATTTTCATGATCATCTTTTCGCTGGTCGGCGGCGAGGTGGCGGCATAAAGCACGGATCACAAAGAAACAGCCGGACGGACATCCGTTTGTCCGCTTCGGTTTTTCCATCACAAGAAGAAGAGACCTGAGGGGCTCTCTCGCGGCAGGGCGCCCTTTTTCATCCGTCATCCTTCTGCCTTTTTCTTTTAAGTTCCTCATTCCCTTTGACAAATTGTCATCTTGAGGTAGTATGATGCACTGAATCTCTACTGAGAAGGAGGACATCATGTTTCGCAAGAAGATCAAGTGTTCCGGATGTGAGTATGTGGGCGCCGCTGAAATGAGCTGGCCGGGGATTTTCCTCTGGGTTCTTGCGGTGGTGCTCTTCGTTCTTTCATTCCTCTTCTGGCCGCTGTTCATTATCTGGCCGATCCTCGTCATCTTCCTGATCGTCTATCCCATCGGACAGGTCTGCCCTGAATGCAAAGCAGAGGTGCCGCACAGGCACTCCTGACCGGATGCATTCCGGGATTCACGGAAGTTCATCCCGGACGAGTTTTCTGCCCGTCCCGCCGGGAGATGGGTGGCGAACAAATAGTGAACCGCTTCTGGTCTGATGCCGGTTCCAAAGGGACCGAGAGGTTCTATAGACCTACGGGCGCTATTTTTCGAGGAGTCCGGGAAGCGAGAGCTGGCGCTGGGCAGGGTGTTTTCTGCGCCACCGTTTCAGGGTGCCGGGCAGGACGCCGAACCGGTAGGGCCAAAGCAGGCAGGTCCGGTCCGAGCACTGCCTGATTTCATGTCTGTCCCCGCCCAGGCATTGGAGACAGTAGCGCCGAATAAGCCGTAACGGCGGTCTGGTGACACTGTCCAAGGGGGTGCCCTGACGCAGGGAATAGAGGGGGCAGCCGGTGTTCCGGCAGTCGGAAACCATGGATCGCTGCCCGTTCATGCAGTTTCGAATGCAGTGACTTTTGATGCAGTCCTGAGGAGGCAAACGTTTCATGGAGCCCCTTTTCGCATATTTGAAATCCGAGTTCATCTTCTTTTTTTGGCGGCGACAATGATGTTGGCCACAATGGCGGAAATGATCAGAACGGTCAGGACGATGAAGACATGTTTGAGGGAGCGAATCCGTTCACCCAGAAGCGTCAGAAGCAGGCAGCGGATATAGGAGGTGAAAAACGTGATCAGGATGAATCGTTTCCGGGGGATCTCGATGATTCCGGCGGCATAGGAGATGACGTCCGAAGGGTTGTAGGGAAGCACCCGTACCCAGAGCAGCAGGAGTTCCTGTTCTCTGAGGCGCTGGATGACCTGGTCGACGTTTTCCCGTTGGAAAAATCGGCTGAACCGATTTCTGAGATATTTGCCGAGAAGATAGACCAGGTAAGATCCAGCCCAGAGCCCCGATCCTGAGACCAGCGCAGCAAGGATGATGCCGTACCGATTCCCGGCTACGATCACGATCACTTCAGCCGGGATCGGCGGAACGATCACCTGGACGATCATGATCAGGAAAAGAAGGACGAGCCCCAGGAGTTCGGTAAGCATTGAAACGGCAATGTAGTGGGGAAAGGGTGGATTGTCGAATCCTTAAGGTATCG
>JBKHAV010000154.1:0-4275 GCA_046542715.1 Desulfovibrionales bacterium | reverse complement strand
CCGGAGAGACAGACGCGACCGAGGAGCCCATGTCCGGACAGGAAGAGGAGCCAATGGCTGACCAGGAAGAGGAGATAAAGCTCGAGGACGTGGATCAGGACGGTGACGGGAACGTGTCCTGGGGCGAGTTCCAGCAGGAAGCCGACGAAATGGTCACTGAAGACAAGTTCTATGAATTTGACCAGGACGGCGACGGCGTGCTCGGCTCTGACGAATTCGAGGAGGCCAAGAGCTTCTTGAAGGAACAGGGAGACCAGCAGCAGATGGAGCAGCCCAAGGCCGGTGAGCAGGATACTGAACTCCAGCAGGATCAGATGGAACAGCCCATGGAAGGAGAAGAGTACGAGCAGGAAGATCAGCTGCAGCAGGATCAGACCCAGCAGGACCTCGGCACCCAGCAGTCCGAGTAGAACAGGAACAGGTCTCCGGCTTCCGAAAACCTGGGAGCCGGATCCTGTTTTTTTCGCCTGAAATCATTCAGCCTGAACAGCGCCCGCTTCCGGGTTTTCTTGGGATTTCCGCCTCTCTGACGGGCAACGCAAACTGCGTCTATCCCTATGAGGAATGCCGCTCCTCCGGCCTTGTGAACGTGTAATTACCTAGAAAAAATTCCTTCACATACCAGTCCAGCTGTCCGTCGTCGGAAAGGACCATATCCAGGAGACGGACCGAACCGAGCATGCGGCCTAAATAGTCCAGCTTCTCCTCGGTCCGGTTGGAGTCGTATTTTTTGAGTTCTCCACGGATCAGGTCCCCTTTTTGTTCCACCCTGAAGTCCAGCCGTTTCAGGATCATGGCGATAAGGGTGGCCCTCCTGGACCGGCGACCGATATCCGCGGCCCCGCCCTTGAAGGAAAAAAGGATGTAATTATCGTTGACCCTGGGGCCGCAAAAGGTGTCCACCGTAGCGAAATGATAGCCCAGCCGGGCATTGAAGTTCAGATATTCCCCGGAGACCACCGCATAGTTCGGCCCCCCCATCCTGCCCTCCTTGACCGGATCTCTGAAAACCGATTCCGCCACAATGGAAGCAAAGCCCGAGAGATTCAGACCCACTCCGCCCTGCCACTGGACGTTCGGGTGCGTCATCCCCCTGAGGAGCGCCTTGAATGGAACCGAACGGACATCTTCCAGGGTGGCCGTTCGGTTCTCCGACCGAGTTTCGAGCCCACCGCCCAGGTCGATGACGTACATGTTCATGGGCAGCCCCACCTTGAGATGGACGGCCAGGGCTTCGTCCTCGTGGAACTCGTCCCCGATCCTGAACATCTCCTGCATGGCCATTTCATGGGCAAACCGGATGATATCGTGCAGGGTTCGACATTCCGCCGGTTTGAAGTTGTCCTTGCGGGGATCGATGAGGTTCAGGGGCGCAATCTTTTTCATGACCTCCTGGACAAGCTTGAACACCGGGCTTCCCTTCATCAGGTTGACCTGTGGCCTGTCGCTCAAGATTTCGTCCACCCTCCCCCGGTAGACGAACCGGTTCGTGGCGTCCACAGTGATCTCTTCACCATGGGCCACGGTTGTCGTGGCCTTCCCTGTGCCCACCAGGGTCGGGATGCCGAACTCCCGGGCCACCGAAGCCATATGCCCGGTGATGCTTCCAACGTCCGTAACAATGGCTTTGACCCGGCCCATGACCGATACGTATGCCGGGGAGGTCTGCCTCGACACCAGCACGGTCCCTTTGGGGATGTGATGGATTAGATGGTCGGAGTGCAGCACATACGCCATTCCGGACCCGGTCCCTGGGGACGCGGTCTGTCCGGCATGCAGGATCATTTCCCGCCCGGGAACCTGTTCTCCGGCTTCTGCAGAAGCGGGTTTTCCGGTTTTCCCGAAACGGTTCAGGGGGCGGGCCTGCAGGATATACAGCTTCCCTCCCTGGTCCACGGCCCATTCGATGTCCAAAGGCTGACCATAGTGTTCCTCGAGTCGCAGCCCACAGTTCACCAGGTCCTGTACCTGGGATTCGGTCAGGCAGGGCTCCTCCTGCAGCTCCTTTGGGACTGCCTGCTCAATGATGCCCTCCTCAGCGGACATGACCAGCCGCAGGGTCTTGCGCACGGTCTCCTGCCCCAGGATTTTCCGGTCCGTTTTGGAGACCTTGAAAAAATCGGTCTCTGCAGACCCGTCCACCACGCTCACCCCAAGCCCCCAGACACCGCTGATGATCACGTCGTTGACGTCTGGATTGTTGGGGTCCACCGTATACATGACGCCGCTGGTGCGGGCGTTGACCATCATGATGCAGAGCACGCACATGATCACGTCCTCGTCCGCATAGCCCTTGTTGCGCCGGTAGAAGATGGCCCGGGGGTTGAAGGTGCTGGCCACCACTTCCCTGTAGGCCCGGGCGATGTTTTGCGCCCTGACATTGAGAACCGTGGCGTGCTGCCCGGCAAACGTGGCCTCCGAGTCTTCGCAGGTGGCGCTGGAGCGGACCGAAAACCGAAGGTCCGGTCCAAACTCCCGCAGCATCGAGGCCGCCTCCTGGGAGATGTACCGCTCCAATTCGGCCGGCATCTTTGCCTCCATGATCAGTGAGCGGATCTCCTCTCCCACGACTTCCAGGCGCTGCGTGTCCTGAATATTGAGACCCTTGAGCAGACTCTCAATGGTTTCAATAAGTCGGTTTTCCTTGAGGAAATAGTGACAGGCCCATGCAGTGATCGAAAACCCCTTGGGAACGGGAAGATATACCCGATTGGAGATCTCCCCCAGGTTGGCCGCTTTCCCGCCGACCACATCCACGTTTTCGTGACTGAGCCGTTCCAGGGGCAGAACCAGGTTCTTGTTCTGGAACCTTCTTTTTTTGACGAGTTCACGCAGGACGACCACCCCGATCCGTTCGGTGGAGTCGAAAAGTTCGGTGTACTTGCCACCGGAAAGAGCGTTCAGATCCTCCACGATATCGTAAACCGTGCCGATGAGCTGCTCCGCCCCGGACACGGTCTGACTCAGGCTGAATGATTTCCCCTCATACAGAAGACTCTCCAGCTCGGTGATGAGTTCCAAAGCATGGTTGTTGCCCTTGAGCAGGCTGGTAAAGGAACGGTATTTGTGCTGGACAGTGCTTTCATCCTGGGGAATGCGCGCCGTTTCGCTGCTCTTTTTGAAAAGGTCCAAAAATCTGAGCATAAATCTTCTCCTGTCGAGTACTCTCCGTTTTTCCCCTTTGCTACACCCGGACCGTTGCCTCCCGCAAGTCACGAGCCCTCGAATAAAATCTTGCACCCCCCCTGCATGGCTATGAAGCCCACACCAGGACTTCACTCCGCACACATGGGACGGTCACGGACGGTCACGGACAAGCACGGACAAGCACGGACGAACACGGACCTGAAAGTCCGGAAAGCGTCCATGGGGGTCCGTGCATATCCGTGTAGGTCCGTGTAGGTCCGTGTTCAATTCTTCGTCCGTGTCCCCAACAAGTGGAGGATGACCCATTCGTGTCAATCCCCGCCTCCACTTCCCTATGACCCCCCTTAAAAACCAGAAACACCCCCCTATGCTCCCCCTAGAAAAAACAGGGGTGGACAGGGAATTGAAAAAACGTTTTATGCCGAAAGAACTCTTAGTCGACCCTTCATAGTTAACAAAAACATAGAAAAATGTGGTCGCAGGAATGTCAGATCAGAGGATATTTTGGAGGGAGGCGGCATGAAACAGACACATAGATCCAGAGCACATAATGGTGGGTGGTTTTCGATCCTCGCGACAGTACTGATCCTGGCGTTCATGGGGTTAATAATGCCTTCATTTGCAGGCAAACATCCATATCAAGAATTGACGGACAAGATCGTGGACGACATCAAAATAATTCTGAGGAAACATGATCTTCCTGTTTATCACAATAAAGAGAATCGCTGGCTTAAGTACTCTGCTGGTACAGACTCCTGGATCGGCGGCAGCCCTGCATATGGACTGTATCTTTACGAAGCATACGCCATTCCTTTGGAGGCCCAGATGGAGATCATTGAATACTTGGTAAAACTCCATGAGTCTCGTGGAAGGCGAGAGACGATTCGTCTGCAGATGCGCATGGAAGCGTTCAAACCGGGACTTTTCAAAGCAAATCCGTACTTCGAGATGATCCTTAATGATATGCAGTGAAAGGAGACAGGCAATGGCACACACAGTTGAAGTCCGCACCGGAATTCTGACCGGATACAACAAGGTACATTCCTGGCTCCATATCACGAAGCCGGATGGCACAAGCGAGGCGTGGGGTTTTTATCCGGAAACTGACAGCCTTGGGAACATCATCCT
>JBKHAV010000153.1:0-4420 GCA_046542715.1 Desulfovibrionales bacterium | reverse complement strand
GGTCGACACGTAGTAGCCGCGAGCGGCGAGGCGTCACTGAAAGTCCCGGTGAAACGAGGGAGTCAGCTTCCTACTCTACCCTCTGCTGGTTTTTCCATGGCAATGAGCCATGCGAAGATTTGACCCGATCCACTCGTGATGCATTAAGAAGTTGTCCACTGCCTATGCCAGGCACGATATTCTGCAGGGGAGAGCTGATATCTGGCTATGTTTCCTTCATGAAGTCCCATGATCTCGGTTTCAACGACTTCAATAAAAGGATTTCGCTCTCCCGGAGGCAGGGCTTCACTGGATTGCCTGGCAAATCCGGCAGCTTCGTTTCTGTTCATCACGTTCCTCACGATGGTGGCGACTGCCTTTTTGATTGCCTCCCTGTGATGCATCCGAAAAAGGTCTGGATCACCTAAAGATTTGCGCACGGCCGCGTAGCGAGCACACGACCGCTCATAAGCCCAGACGAATACGTCCCGCAGGAGCTCAAAGCGGTTCAGTTCATACACTCCAAGCAGGCCGTCAATGTAGATATGCCCGGGGACATCGATAAAGGACAGGGGGCTGAGATTGGCCCGGATAAAGGGGATGTTCGCGCACAGCCGGGAAACCCTTTTGTTCACGTCCTCGAACGGCTGCAGGTAGGGTAAATGAACCAACATGAAAAAAGACTGCTCAAATGGGTCGTTGATTACCCGGGCCGTATCGAGGATCTGTTGGAAGCACTCCTCAATGAGTTGAGGCACCTCCAGAGGATGATAGACACTGCCTTCGATGGACACGGGGATTGTGCGCAGCCTGCCGCAGGCTGAAGGGTCTGAAAGAAGATTGTCCGAAAGCAGGGCGTGAAGATTAAGGACAGTATAGCGGTTGAAGCCGACGTCCTCGGCCTGGTCCACCAAAAGATCTATGGCAGCCTTGTGGTTGAGGATCATCTGGGTCTCGAAAGCGTCCTTGCCCTCGGCTGATTTCCCGAATTGCAGCAGCTGTTCGGTTTCGAGCAGGGAGTAGGTGTTCCCTTCCAGTCGGCTGGAATTCCAGGACAGATCGATCAGAAGGCGGTTGTATATTTTCTTGGCATGAGTTCCGGCGGGCAGCTTATCCGTGTTTGACCGTCCGCACGAGTCAAGTCTGTTTCGTATTGTCTCGGAAAGGTAGGTCGAATGGTTTGGCCTGTACCCATCAAGCAATTCTCTGTTGTATCCGACCGGCTGACGCTCCTGAATCGGCTTGTGCACGTGCTCTCTGATTTTCTCCCCATCCGTGCTTATGGGGATTTTCAAATCCGCCTTCAGTGCCGGCAACTCGAGTTCAATCTTCCCGGTCACAGGGGCCAGGTATCGCCGGGCCGGCCCCGAGCCCATGGCTTTCAGCCGGCCCTGCTCGACCAAAAGGGCCAGGCGTCTCTGCAGCGTGCGGCGAGGAAGACCGATTTCCAGTGCCTTCCTGATCTGCTCGATGGAAGCACCAGAGGGATGGTGTTCTACAATTTGAACAATGGCATCCAGGTCTCGTTCCGGTATTTTTCGTGGCACGAAAGGATCCTTTTTGGCGCGATCTGGTGAAATTGCGCCACTTCTATCGTTTTAGTGGCGCAAAGGCAATATCGCGCCACTTTTGGCCGGTAAATGGCCCTGCCTGCAAGCAGGGAAAGGACCTGTTCTTCTACCGCAACCACGGCACCACCAAGCTCGACCTCTTCTGGCAGCACGGGGGACGTAACTGGGGGGATCGAGTTCAAGTACGCCGCCCTCAAAGGGACCAAGGGCATGACCACGGCCATGAACGACCTGTCCCTGTCCCAGCTCTGGATCGTTTATCCCGGAACCGAGGCCTACTCCCTGGCCAAAGACATCACCGTGCTGCCCTTGAGCGACATCCAGTCTCCCTGGCCGTATCCAAAAGGGTGAGAGCAGGCCCTTGCGTGTTTGGTTCGGATCTTAGAAGGGTGTTTTGGGAGGGAAAATGGGGGTTCTAAGGCAGCCTTTGGGGTGTTTGAAGGGGCTATGTGCCAAAAAATCAAGCAGGATTCAGCCAGCCGGAACTTTTCTTTGAGCTTTGAGCTTTGAGCTTCTTCCCCACTAACCGCTCGCGCCAGCCGGTTCTGCCCATCGCCTATAGCCCATCGCCCATAGCCGCGCCGCAGGCGCATCTTCTTATTTGACTCCCTCCCCACCCCGCCGTATGGAATCCAAAATGTTTAGCAATTCAGGCGGAATACCTTAGGGACAACCTCCCCCGGCCCACGGCTGCAACTACCCCATCCTCTACAAGGAAGAGGATTTCGCGGCCCGGCTCAGGGAGATCACTCAGGGGCGCGGCGTTGACGTGGTGTACGACGGGGTGGGCCGAGCCACCTTTCTCAAGTCCCTGGACTGCATCCGGCCCATGGGCATGATGGTCTCCTTTGGAAACGCCTCCGGGCCGGTGAAACATTCAACCTGGGCCTGCTTGCCAAGAAAGGGTCCCTGTTCCTGACACGGCCCAGCCTGATGGATTATGTGCACAAGCTGGAGGATCTTTTGGCCCATGCCCGGGACCTCTTCAATGTAGTCCTGAAGGGGGCGGTCACCATCGAGATCAACCAGCGCTACCCGCTCGTTGAGGCCGGACAAGCCCAGTCGGACCTGGAGAACCGGAAGACCACCGGGTCCACGGTCCTCATTCCCTGGTAAGCGGGAAATCACCGTCCAGTCTGTTGATTTGGCAGATGACGTGGCCTCCAAGAATCGGTAAAGAAGGGCATGAAGAAGCAAAAACCAAATTCCCTCAAGCTGTTCGGCAGATGGAAGACATTTCTCACGGAGTTTGAGGAGAACGGCGTCCTGGGCTCGTCGTTTCCAGAGGATGTCGTGCGCTCCGATGCCGGAGACAGAATGGTCTTCTACACGCCCCAGAGCAAGGTCGTGTACGGCGTCATCTTCAAGGACGTCCCCTTGTCAGTGGTCCTGCTCATCCATCCTCAGAACCCGGCTGTGGAGCTCTTTCAATTCGCCGATACCAAAGGCCGGCGGTTTCTGGGCTGGGACACAACCGTGACCTATCCCCGGGACCTTCCGCCGATTGATCCTGAAGATCTGGATGCCCGGACCCGCGAGGTCCTGTCCATGGCCTTCCCCGAAGATATCGTGGAAAGGCTTCTGATTGAGGGAGAAAAGACCTCATGAGTGAGCCCGGGCCGCAGCAGCCTGGGTGCACGAGTTCGCCGACGACGTCTCAAGCATCAGCGCTGGTTTTGCCGAAGGTCCTGGTGCCACCTTCGACATCGACGGACCGGAGCTCGACCGCGACCGGATGCACCTTTCGGCCGGGTTTGCCGCGCGTCATCTGGACAGGTACCAATTTTCCCTGAACTACCTGGGTGATATACACCACGCCCTGGCGGACACCCTCCGCCTTGAATGATAGCATGGTAGGGACCCCGGGGCAGCCGTTCGTCCTCGGCCGCCTCTCCATAAGTTCTGCGGCGGGACCACCCGTGGCTCCGCCGAAGCGCTGACAGCTCCTCCCCAGAGATCAAGCCTGGGATCCACCCCCTTGCTTTTCGGTGCCAGGAGGCAGTAAAACCGCACCCGTTCACCTGATCTTCACCCTGTCCCAAGGTCGGCTTATGTTCACCGCACACTCCGTCCGACTAGGCGCAATCCAGACCCTGCCCGTGGCCCTGAGCGTCTTCGCCTACGGCATGGTTTACGGTCTGCTGACCCGCGAGGCCAACATGAGCCTGATCGAGGCCGCCATGGCCAGCGGGCTGGTCTTTGCCGGATCGGCCCAGTTCGTGGCTCTGGACATGTGGGTCCATCCCCTGCATCTCGACGCCCTGATCTTCACCACCCTGATCGTCAACCTGCGCCACGTGCTCATGAGCGCCTCCATGGAGCCGTGGATGCGCGGCATGAGGCGGCGTGTCACCTTTCCGCTGCTTTTTTTCCTGGTCGACGAAAGTTGGGCCCTGACCTACTCGGCGTTGAGCAAGGGCAAGGCGGATCTGGGCTTTCTCCTGGGCAGCGGGGTGGTTCTCTGGTTCACCTGGATGGGAGCCACCCTGGCCGGGCGGGGCATGGGTGCGGCCATTCCGAGCCCGGAACGCTTCGGCCTCGACTTCGCCTTCACGGCCGTGTTCCTGGCCCTGCTCTCCGGGCTGTGGAAGGGCAGAAGCGACATTCCGGCATGGACCGTGGCCGCGCTGGCCGCTTTGGCGGCCCATCACTTCCTGCCGGGCAAATGGTACATCGTGGCCGGGGGGCTGGCGGGAAGCCTGACAGGGCTGTGGAGGCGCCCGTGACGCAGGACAGCTTGCTGGCCATCCTGGGCATGGCCCTTGTCACCTACCTTACCCGAGTCATCGGCCCCTTCCTGGTACCCCTGGTACGGGGCAACCAGCGGCTGGAGGGTTGTCTGGCCAAGCTGCCGGGCAGCATCCTTGTCG
>JBKHAV010000152.1:0-4480 GCA_046542715.1 Desulfovibrionales bacterium | reverse complement strand
GTGCGTTGTTGTAGACCACACCAAAGGCAATGCTGGCGGCAAGGAGTGTGCTGAAAAAGGCAAAGATGAGCACCGTACCCGACATCTGTTCCATGAAGTTGTCGACAGCGGTGCGTCTGTCACTCACTCCGGCGACCAGCGGCGTATTTTTGAGATATTCCAGAATGTGGCTGCGCTGCCCGTCGTCAATGGCAAGATGCGCCCCGGAAACCACATCCCCCTCTCGAAGAATCCGGTTCAACCCGTTGATTTCCATATAGGCCGATACTCCCATGTACTCCTTGATCAGCCCGGCAACAGCGATATCCAGAATCTCCCGCCTTCCTTCAAGAAACTCGACCTGGAGAATATCCCCTTCACGGACCCCGAGTTGTTCACCAAGGAAATCAGTGAGCAGAAGTCCTTCGGGCGGAAGTTCGACAGCCCGGAGATCCATGTCCAGTACCCTGCGCAGATCCCCGACCTGCGGCAGCCCCTGGATCGCAGTTCGGTAGGAGCGGTAACCGGAATGCAGAATCACCGGCGAGGAGCGGAAAGGTTCGGCTCGATCCACTCCCTCAAGGGAATTCAGTTCGAACAAAACATTGCTGGATGCGGGTTCGACCAAGAGCACGGTCAGATCGTCGCGTTGGGCCAGACCGAACTGCACGTCGAGCATGAGATCGATGGCAGCACTCTGAAAACGGCCGACCATGAGAATGCCGCAGGCCAGCGCGATGCCGACAATCGAGAAAAGTGCCTTGAACGGCCGCCGTTCGATATTGCGCAGGACCATACGAGCGGCCTGGCTGAAGAGACGCTGCGCCCCGATCCGTTCCACCAGGGTGGGCCTGAACACTGGAGGGGGCTCAGGGCGCATGGCCTCTGCCGGCGGCAGGGCGAATGCCCTGTGAAGTGCGGAAATGGTGCCTGTCAGTGCGGCCGCAACCGTCACCCCTGACCCGATGATGGCGACGTCGAGCCCCAGGCGATACTCCAGAAATGGGAAATGAAAAAAATCCTTATATAATTCCGACATTTCTCGACCGAGCCATCCTCCTCCGAAAAAGCCGAGCATCAAACCCAGGATGCAGATGAGCAGCACCAGCCGCATGTAATGCAGTCCCACTTCTAGGTTGCTGTACCCGAACGCCTTTAAAATGGCGATCTGACTTCGTTGTGCTCTGATGAGCCTGGTCATGACCACATTGAGCAGAAAAGCAGACACGCCGAGGAAGATCAGGGGAAAGACCGTAGCCATAGTGGCAAGCTGATTCAGCTCCAGGGAGAGGTAGCGGTGGGAGATCTGGTCTGCCCTGTCGATGGACCCGAGGCTCCCGTACTTGTCCAGTATTTCGTCCAACCGGTCCAAAACGTCACCCATGCGGGCATCTCGTGAAACAGTCATGACCACGTCATTGAACGCCCCTTCCATGTCAAAGGCCGCTGCAAGGGGAGTCCGGTTCATCCAGAGGACCCCGAACCGTTCATAATCCGGAAACAGATCCCCGGGACGAATCTGGTAGATGTACTCCGGAGAAAGGGCCACTCCAGTGATTCGAAGCTCCTGAAAGCGGCCGTTGATCACTGCCGAGAGGCTGTCCCCCGGCTGAAACCCGTGGGCCTGGGCAAACGCCTCGCTGATCACGACCTCGTTGTCGTGCTCCGGGTCCGGCAGGCGGCCTGTCCGCAGGAAAAGCCGGTTCAGTGCGGCGTTACGGCCGTCGGGAAGTGAGAGTATGCGACCTGTGGCCGGATCGGGAAATCCCGGGATGTCCAGATTGGCCGAAGCCTGCACTCGTGTTTCCACATGCCGGACCCCTTCTATGGACCGGAGGATATCTGCCACTGATTCCGGTGCGCGCTTCAAAGAGACGAACACTTCGCTGAACCGGTACTGGCTGTAGAAGGCGTCTTGGGTAAGCCGGAGCGAGTCCAGAGTGGAAAGAGACATGACCAGGGTGGCCACACCTCCCCCGATGACGATGGCGATGGCCAGAGCCTGCCCCCGCAGCAGCCAGAACTCCCTGAAAAGCATCAGGTACAGGGCTCTCACCAGGAAAGCTCCCGAGGCGGCTTTTTGTTCCTGTTGGGCTGGTCTGAACTGATCCGGCCGTCACTCATCTGCACGACCCTGTCGGCCATCGCTGCGATCCCGGCATTATGGGTGATAACAACGGTTGTGGTGCCGATTTCCAGGTTGATCCGTTCCAGGACCTCCAGGACAACGATGCCGGTTTTTGAGTCCAGCGCTCCGGTGGGCTCGTCACAGAGCAGGACCGCAGGCCGTTTGGCTATGGCCCGGGCTATGGCCACCCGCTGTTGTTCGCCCCCTGAAAGCTGGGCCGGATAATGGTCCATGCGCTGGGCCAGGCCAACCCGTTCCAAAGCTTCCTCCGGACGCATGGGATCGCGGGCGATCTCCGTGATGATGGACACGTTCTCTCGGGCCGTAAGACTGGGAATGAGATTGTAGAACTGGAAAACAAATCCCACGTAATGACGCCTGAAGGACGTCAAATCCTTCTCGCCCATTCTGGTGAGCTCCCGCCCTTCGGAGAAGACCCGCCCGGAAGTCGGGGTGTCCAGGCCTCCCAGAATGTTCAGGAGCGTGGATTTCCCGCTTCCCGAAGGACCCAGAAGAACTGCGAATTCGCCCTTTGCAAACTCCAGGTCGACTCCCCGAATGGCGTGAACCTCCACTTCGCCCATGCGGTAGATTTTGGTCAGCCCTGAAGTGCGAAACACCGGCGGACTGTTCACGGAAGCACTGCTTCCGCCATTTCCTTGCGATTTCTGAATATTCGGCATTTAAGCGCAAGATAGTTCAGAAATTAGCGAAAGCCAATGCAGGAGCATATTGCGTGCATGCAATTTGACAAAGCACCCCCTCCGAACATATCGCTCATCCCATGCTCACACCCGCAACCCTAAAGGAATTGCCATGCATCCTTGCGATACCGTGATCCAGGCCGGAATCTGCCTCACCCAGAACAGTGAACGGGAAATTCTGCACGATGCCGGAATAGCCATCCTTAAAGGGGAAATTCAGGACATTGGTCCATTCGACCGCATCGTTGCCGCATACGATCCAAAAGAGAGCCTCGATCTCTCCCACTGCCTGGTTCTGCCGGGACTGATCAATGCGCACACCCATGCCTCCATGACCGTGTTTCGCGGACTTGCAGACGATCTGCCGCTCATGCAGTGGCTGACCGGGCATATCTTCCCGGTGGAAAAACACCTGACCCCGGAAATCGTCCGGCTCGGGGCCATGCTGGCCTGCGCTGAAATGGTCCGGACCGGGACCACCTGTTTTTGCGACATGTACCTCCTGGAGCGGGATGTGGCCCGGGCGGTGGTCGACTGCGGCATGCGTGCCCTGGTGGCCGAAGGACTGTTCATGTTCCCTTCCCCGGCCTACGAGGACCTGGACACCGCCTATCGGCTCGTGGGTAGACTCCAGGAACTGGCCGAAAGTCATACCAGGCTCAAAAACGGGCTCATGCCCCACGCCATATACAGCACCACTCCGGAAATCCTGAAGAAAAGCTTTAGACTGGCTGAGCAATACGACACCATCTGGCTCATGCACCTGGCCGAGACCGCGCACGAAACCACAGAGTGCATGAATACCCACGGCAAGCGGCCTCTGGCCTATCTGGACGAACTGGGCCTGCTCTCCCCCAGATCCGTGTTCGCCCACGGCGTGGACCTGAACGACAGCGAGATTGAACTTCTGGCCCGCACCGGGGCCAAGGTGGTGCACAACCCGGAAAGCAACATGAAGCTGTCTTCCGGGGTTGCGCCGGTGCAGCGGATGCTCCAGGCAGGGGTCTGCGTGGGATTGGGCACGGACGGAGCAGCCAGCAACAACGACTTGAACATGCTCACGGAAATGGGAACCTGCGCCCTCCTGCAGAAGGTCACCACCATGGACCCCACAGCCGTGTCCGCCCAGGCCGCTCTCGACATGGCCACGGTCAATGGCGCCCGGTGTTTGGGCTGGCCCGAGATCGGCTCTCTGGAGCCTGGAAAGGCCGCCGACCTGACCGCCCTCTCCCTGAACGCACCGAACATGGCCCCCCTCCACAACCCGGTCTCCCAGGTGGTGTACGCGGCAAACGGCGGCGAAGTAACGCTGACCATGGTGGAAGGCAGGATCCTGTACCGGGACGGCAGCTTCCCCACCATGGACTATCCCGGCCTGCTCAAGGAGATCGACGCCGTGGCCAAATGGGTCCGCGGCAAACGAAACAGCATGGCATAAAAAACCCCCCGAAGGCTTCACCTTCGGGGGGTTCGTTGATTCGTCGACTCGTTTATTCGTCTATTTCTAACTCATTTCTTTCAGATTCTTCCCACTAGCCACTAGCCGCTCGCCGCTCGCCACCCGCCGTCTCTTCCTTTCAGCTTTGAGCTTTGAGCTTTCAGCTTTCTTTCTTCCACTAGCCGCTCGCCGCTTCGCCGTCTCTTCCTTTCAGCTTTCAGCTTCGAGCTT
>JBKHAV010000151.1:0-4499 GCA_046542715.1 Desulfovibrionales bacterium | reverse complement strand
GCCGGAGCCGCCTTTGCCCTGGGTGTGGATGGCGAAAGAAGACGCCACCGTGCCCAGCACGAAGACTGATGCCAGCATCAGTGTGATAATTCTTTTCATTACCGTACCTTCCTTGTTTTGCGATTGAATTTCCAATTCCTCAAACGCCTGACGCCTTCCCTCTTGCAAGGGTCGGCTCAATGTTTATTCCTAACCAGAGCAGAAGGTCAAGGGAAAAAGAACGTTTTTTTGACAAAAGTATAATTTTTTTTACCGTTCAATTTTTTGAACGGTAAAAAAAGTTTTAGGTTTTTGCGTTTTAGGTTTTAGGTTTGAAGAGAAGAGTGGATTTGCATGACCGTTGTTCCGAATCATGATGCGGGGAGTCGGGCTGGTGGACGCGAGGAAGAGAATGGGTGGAATCAGGACGGGGGACGGAGGCTACAAACGACTTTTGTATTCTATCCGCACTCCGACTGGATCCGGGGTCCAGACTTCGCCCCTTGGGCTACGTCTTGGCAAGCAAGCCCGGGATGACGGGGAAGAAAGACTGACTCGATCAATCCCCGGAATGACTGAAAAGAGAAGAAGGGCACTTCAAACGTTGTCATCCCGGCCCTTGAGCCGGGATCCAGGCTGGAAAACGCAAAGAAAAGGAATGAGTGAAATCAAGACGGGATCAGTCTTCAGTCTTTCCCTAAATCATAAATCCAAAATCCTAAAACCTCTGATCGAGCCTTTAAGGCTCGATCAGAACCCGTATTCCACCCCCAGCGAGAACTTCCAGTTGGAGGTGTTCTCCTCGGCGGTGTTGTGGCGGATGTTGAGGACGCCGACCTCGACCAGGGCGGCGAGGTGTTCGTAGATGGCGTAGCGGGTGTCCATGCTCAGGCCCAGGAGCAGGTCCTCCTCGTCGAGATAGCGGGCGGCGAATTCCGGGTCTGTTTCAGAAGGCAGGGAACCTGTGGCATACAGGACCGAAACGGACTGGTTCAGGTTCTCCAGAACGGAGATTTCGCTCAAGCGAAGCCCTATTCCCTTGATGGGAAGCGGGGCGAAATGGCCGGCAAAATCATCAGACAGGGCGGTGGACAGAATCTCCTGGGAAGTGGCTGCGTCCGGGGAATTCGCCCGCGCCCCGTTTTTCACCAGGGTCTGGTAGGTGAAGAAGAGTTCCGAGGTGGCCAGATCAGTGTCCATTTCCAGCCCCAGGGTGAAGGCGCGGCTGGTGCGTTGCCCGTCCTGACCATCGATCCTTCCCTGGGCAACATCGGACAATACGCTGAAGGGCTCGAAAAAGCGCATCCGGGATTTTGCACCTACCCACTGGGAATGCTGGGTGGGTGCGGAGCCCGAACGTTTGCCGCTCACCGCGTACGGGGCGATTTCCAGGTTGGAAAAGGTCATGGGCAGGGCCACTTCCCAGGTCTGCGACCGTTCGCCGGGGCCGGTCATTCCCATGGCAAGGCCCACATCCAGGTTGAGCCTGGTGGAAAGGGGGATGCGAAGGAGACTGGCTCCGCGCTCGAGGTCGAAACCTCCATGAAGATCCTGTTCCGGCTGACCGGAATACCGGTCGGGAGAGATGCTGAGCACATCAAGGGAACCCGGGACTGAGGCCGCACGAGGAGCTTCGCTGTCCAGACGATGGAAATGTGTCTGGTCAAACCAATGCTCTCCGATCCGTTCCACTTGCAGGAATGACGCAGAAGAGGCAGATCTGGACGGAGCCTGTCCCTTGAAGAACGTCTTTTGGTCACCCGCCCCGAAGCCGGGGCCGGCAAGCGCCAGGGTCAGAAAACCGACCATGAGGATAACAGATTGGATTCGCATTCTCTTTTTTCACGCGCCGGGTAATCGTTCCGTTGTCAGGTGACAAAACACACCTATTATTATGGATTATGCAAGTCGTGTGTCAATAAGAATATATTGAACATGAAATTCGAGAACATGGCGCATGCCGTTGAAAAATCCTCGCTGGCCGCGTTGCTTCAAAAAGCTCAAACCCTCACGTATGATCAATACGCTTCGGCCTTGAACTTTTTTCGCGCAGCACTGCTCTCCATCTCCGTAAGGGCTCGTTCCTCGCCCAACGGCGAATGGGTTGCCAGCGAGGTTTTTGAACGGCCTGCTGAAAAGGACTCTTCAACAGACTGTCATGATAATATCAAAATGATCGAGTACGTTTCCGCCCATTACCCTGATGAACCCGGGGTCTACCTCATGCGGGGCGAGGGGCCGGAGGTGCTGTACGTGGGCAAGGCCAAGAGCCTGCGCAAACGGGTGGGGTCCTATTTCCGGAACACCGGACGGCTCGGGCCCAGGATCCAGGCTCTGGTCGCCCGGGTGCGGGAAGTGGAGGTCAGGTGCACGCAGACCGAAAAAGAGGCGCTGCTGCTCGAGGCCGAACTCATCAAAAAACACCGGCCCAGGTATAATATCGTCCTGCGGGACGACAAGAGCTTTCTCCTGTTCCGGCTCGATCCCCGGCAGGAGTATCCCCGCCTGGTGCTCACCCGCCGGGTGGTGCACGACGGGTCGCACTATTTCGGTCCGTTCACTTCGGCCCTGGCCGCCCGCAGGACCTGGAAAATGGTCAACCGGCTCTTCCGGCTTCGCAAATGCAAGGACCGGGTCTTTGCCAACAGGATCAGACCCTGTTTGCAGCACCACATGGGCCGGTGTCTGGCCCCGTGCGTTCATCCCGTGAGCAGTGAGCAGTACAAAGAGGTGGTCCGCAAGGTGGAACTCTTCTTGTCCGGACGCACGAGAGAGCTTCTGGACAAGCTCGGCCGGGACATGCGGGACGCTGCAGCACGGATGGAGTTCGAGCGGGCCGCCCATCTGCGGGACCAGATGGAGGCGGTGCGCAGCTCCCTCGAGGATCAGGCGGTGGTACTCACCAGGGACCAGGACATGGATGTTTTGGGAATGTCCGAGTCGGCCGAAGGGCTGGGGTTTTGCGTATTGTTCATCAGAAAGGGAAGGCTCATCGACCAGAAGGGGTATTTCTGGTCGGAGATCCCGGCAGACGATGCGGAGCGCTGGGAGCTGATTCAGGATTTTTTGCTGCAATTTGCTCTTCAGGACCGGAGCGTTCCGGAACGGATCGTCGTGCCGGTAAAACCGGGGGAGCATTTCCTGGACGAACTCCTGTCCGAGCGCAGCGGCCGGCGGGTGCATATCGCCCTGCCCCGGGGCAGGCAGGAGCGCCAACTCATGCACATGGCTGAAAAAAACGCGGCCGAGCACATCCGCAAGCAGGGCCGGGTCGTGTCCGGGGCGGATCTTGGCAAGGGGCTCAAGCTGTCCAAAGAACCATGGAGGATCGAAGGGGTGGACGTTTCCCATCTCTCCGGAACCGGCACCTATGCCGGCGTGGTGGTCTTCGAGGGGGGCAAACCCAGGAAAGAGGAGTACCGCCTCTACAAGTTTGCACCGGAGGAGAGCGGAGGTGACGATACCCGGACGTTGTACCTCTGGATGCAGCGCAGGATCAGATCCGGCCCGCCCTGGCCGGATCTGATCCTGGTCGACGGCGGCCTGGGGCAGCTTGGAGCTGTGATGCGGGCTTTGGAGGAGCATGAAGAAGATTTGGATGTGGAGGTCGCGTCCATTGCCAAATCCGGCAGGAGCGGGTCGGATCTGGCGGACCGGGTGTTTCGGCCGGGGCGCAAGAACCCCCTGGGGGTGAAGCCGGGCAGCCCTGAACTCCTCTTCCTGCAGCAGGTCCGCAACGAGACCCACCGGTTCGTGATCGGAGCCCAGCGCAGGTCACGCAAGAAAGGGGTGCAGCAGAGTTCCCTCGTCTCCCTGCCCGGGATCGGCCCGGCCACGGCCAGGCAGCTTATGGACCATTTCACATCCCTGGACCGGGTCCTTGCCGCCACAAAGGAGGAACTGGAAGCGGTGGAAGGATTCGGCCGGAAAAAGGCGGAACGGATTCACGAAGCGCTTCAGGCCCAGAACTCCGGGACAAGCCCCGAGTGAGGGAGAAAAGAAAAGAGTGGCCTGGAGTTTCCGTCATCCCGGCCCCCGAGCCGGGATCCAGGCTGAGTGGCGCAGGGGTGCAGGCGAGGCGTTCAGCATGTACTCGGGATGACAGACGAATTTCTTTGCCCTCCCACCACGCGTCTGGATCCCGGGTCCAGCCCGGGATGACGGAATAACCGGGATGACGGAATAAGAAGTGGGAATGTTCTTTGACTCCGGTATTCGGTTCAACTGGGGTGAGGAAAAGAATGGAGGGTGCGGTAAACCATCCGTCATCCCGGCCTCCGAGCCGGGATCCAGGCTGGGTGGGGTAGGGGTGCAGGCGAGGCGTTCAGCACGTATTTGGGATGACAGACGAATTTACATGCCCTCCCACCACGCGTCTGGATCCCGGGTCAAGCCCGGGATGACGGGAAGAGGGGTGCCCTACTCCCCCTCTTCCTGCTCTGCCGCTTCCAGGGCGGCGAAGAGTTTTTCCGGGGGACGCCGTTCCGGGACGAATTTGTGGGGGATTCGGTAGTCGTTCC